>NZ_CP030941.1:320500-641000 GCF_036621415.1 Nitratireductor thuwali | reverse complement strand
GATTCCCGAATCGTGCAGGGCGTCGAGCACGGCCAGATAGCTTTCGCCCGGCACGCTGTAGATGCGGTCGACACCGTTGACTTCCAGCGCTTCGACGATCAGTTGCCCGCCCGTTTTCATGACTAGTCCTCTTCCAGTTCCGCCAGGATCTCGTTCGTGTGTTCGCCCAGCCGCGGGCTCGGTCGTCCGTAGGCGAGCGGCGTGCCGGAAAAGACCATGGGCGCGCGTACAGACGGGAGCGCCGTGCCGTGGCCGTCGTCGAGCTCCAGTTTCATGCCGCGCGCAAGCGTCTGGGGATCGTTGAACGTTTCCGCGATATTGTTGATGGGGCTCGCCGGCACCGCATTGGCGTCGAGCAGGCCGAGAAGCTCGGCCTTTTCCCAATCGGCCAGGCAGGCGACCAGACTTTCCCGCAGCGCCTGGCGGTTTGCGACGCGGGCCGGATTTGTGGCGAAGCGTTCGTCGTCCGGCAGGCCGTCGAGCCCGACGATGCGGCAAAAGCGCTGGAACTGCCCGTCATTGCCGACCGCGAGGATGATGTGGCCGTTCTTGACCGGCAGCACCTCGTAGGGAGCGATGTTCATATGGGCGTTGCCCATCTGCACCGGCGGCTGGCCCGAGACGAGATAATTCAGCGCCTGGTTGGCGAGAACCGATATCTGGCTGTCGAACAGCGCCATGTCGATATGCTGGCCTTCGCCCGTGGCTTCGGCATGGCGCAGCGCCGCCTGGATCGCGATGACCGAGTAGAGGCCGGTGAAGAGGTCACTGACGGCCACCCCGACCTTCTGCGGCTCGCCGCCCGGCGCGCCTGTTATCGACATGAGGCCGGACATGCCCTGGATGATGAAATCATAGCCCGCGCGCGAGGCGTAAGGCCCCGTCTGCCCGAAGCCGGTGATCGAGCAATAGACGAGGCGCGGATTGGTTTTCCTCAGGGTCTCGTAGTCGAGGCCGTATTTCCTGAGCCCGCCGACCTTGAAATTCTCGATCAGCACGTCGGCCGTGGCGATCAGCTTCAGCAGGGATTGCCGCCCTTCCTCCTGGCGGAAGTCCAATGCGATGGAGCGCTTGCCGCGGTTTGTTGAATGGTAATAGGCGGCGGAAAGGTTTTCGCCTGCAGCCCCCTCGACGAAAGGCGGCCCCCATTTGCGGGTGTCGTCGCCGCCATCCGGGTTCTCCACCTTTATGACGTCGGCGCCCAGGTCGGCCAGCGCCTGGCCGGCCCAGGGGCCGGCGAGAATGCGGGCCAGTTCGACGACGCGAATGCCCTTTAGCGGTGGATGCGACATTGCGGATATGCCTTTGGTGAAACGGTCAGTGAGTGCCTATCAAATGCCGGGGCGCCCGGCCAGCGGCGGACGAAAGCGCGAATTGAGCCTCAGCCTGCGATTTTCTTGGCCCAACCGGCGAAATCGGCCATTGCCTCCTCGCGGTTGATCTCGTTGAGAGTTTCGTGGCGGGCCTGCTCGTAAATCCTTGTTTCCAGATTCGAAAAGCCCTCCCGGCGCAGGCGCTTTTCGAGGCGGCGCATGATGGCGCCACCCTTGGTGGAAGGGTCCGCGCCGCCGCCCACAAGCTGGATCGGCATGGTTCGAGGCACCTGCGCGAAGGCGTCGGCGGCTGCGATCTTGAGATTGAAGTCGAAGACGTCTCGCCACATGCCGACCGTGGGCAGCCATCCGCAATCGGGGTCCTCGACACATTTACGCACCTCCTCCGGATCGCGTGACAGCCAGTCGAAGGGGGTGGCGGCGTTGGGTATGGCCCTGGCCCAGGCGGAGAAGGTGAAATGGGGCATGATGCGCGAGGGGACGTCGGACCCCAGCCTGAAACGCTCCCAGGCGAGTACCAGCTTTCCGGCCCTGGCTTCCAGCGCGGTGGCGAGCGGAGCGTTCCAGATGGCCGCCCCGGCGCAGCGCTCGGGATGGGCGGAAAGGAAGTTGAGCGCGATCTGTGCGCCCATCGAATGGCCGAAGAGGATGACCGGAAGGCCAGGATGGTCGGCCGTGATGGCCCCGTGGACGGCAAGGACATCGGCAACGATCGTTTCGGCGGCCGGGCTCGGCCCGAACGAACCTCTGGGCGCGCCCGGCGCGCGGGTCGCCCCGTGGCCACGGTGATCGTGCGCGTAGACGTAGAAGCCTTTCCCAGCGAGAAAGTCGGCAAAGCGCGCGTAGCGGCGTGCATGCTCGGCGAGGCCGTGATTGATCTGCACGACGGCGCGCGGCCTGCCCTGGGCGGGCTGTACATAAAGCGCGATCCGCGCGCCGTCTGATGTGGACAAGGTTTTGGGGGCGCCGAAGGGCAAGGGGGGACGTCTCCTGTTGAAGGTGCCGAGGCGCATTGCTCCGAGCTTGCCTTTCGCCTACATACGCGGGCGAAATCCATATGGTGAATGGTGGATGCTGAATAGTTGATGATCATGCGCGGCGGCTTACCTTCCGCCCTTCGCAGCGCACCGACTATACACCATTGACTATTCACCCCTCATCCACGGAGCGCGACGAGCCTCATGGCACGCCAATTCATCTACCACATGTCCGGGCTGAACAAAGCCTACGGCGCCAAGAAGGTGCTGGAGAACATTCATCTTTCTTTCTACCCAGACGCCAAGATCGGCATCCTTGGACCCAATGGCGCGGGCAAGTCGACCGTTCTGCGCGTCATGGCCGGGATCGACAAGGAGTTCACCGGCGAAGCCTGGCTCGCCGAGGGGGCGACTTGCGGCTACCTGCCCCAGGAGCCACAACTCGATCCGGCGCTTGACGTGATGGGGAACGTGATGGAAGGCGTCGCGCACAAGAAGGCGATCCTCGACCGCTACAACGAACTGATGATGAACTACTCGGATGAAACGGCCGAGGAAGCTTCCGCGCTACAGGATAAGATCGACAGCCAGAACCTGTGGGATCTGGATTCCCAGGTGGAAATGGCCATGGAGGCCCTGCGTTGCCCGCCGGCCGATGCCAATGTCGTCAATCTTTCGGGCGGCGAGAAGCGTCGGGTGGCGCTTTGCCAGCTTCTCCTGCGGCAGCCGGATCTTCTGCTGCTCGACGAGCCGACGAACCATCTGGATGCTGAAACGACCGCGTGGCTCGAACGGCACCTGCGCGAATATCCCGGCGCGGTGATGATCATCACCCATGATCGCTACTTCCTCGACAATGTGACGGGCTGGATTCTGGAACTCGACCGCGGGCGGGGTATCCCCTACGAGGGCAACTATACGGCCTATCTGGAAGCCAAGGCCAAGCGGATGAAGCAGGAAGGTCGCGAGGAGGCCTCGCGGCAGAAGGCGCTGGAGCGCGAGCGTGAGTGGATGGCCGCCAGCCCGAAGGCGCGCCAGGCCAAATCGAAGGCGCGCATCCGGGCTTACGACGAGTTGGTCCGGTCGGCCGCCGATCGGCGCCCCGGCGATGCGCAGATCATCATTCCCGCCGGCGAGCGGCTCGGCGATGTGGTGATCGAGGCAGAGGGGCTGACCAAGGCCTATGGCGACCATCTGCTGATAGACGACCTTTCCTTCAAGCTGCCGCCCGGCGGCATCGTCGGCGTGATCGGGCCCAACGGTGCCGGCAAGACGACGCTGTTCCGCATGCTGACAGGTCAGGAAGAGCCCGATGACGGCAAAATCCGCATCGGCGAAACGGTCAAGCTCGGCTATGTCGACCAGAGCCGCGACTCCCTCAATCCGGACAAGACCGTGTGGGAAGAGATTTCGGGCGGTAATGACATCCTCAAGCTGGGCAAATACGAGATCAACAGCCGGGCCTATTGCTCATCCTTCAATTTCAAGGGCGGCGATCAGCAGCAGAAGGTGGGCACCCTTTCGGGTGGTCAGCGCAATCGCGTGCACATGGCAAAGCTGTTGAAGGAGGGCGGCAACGTGCTGCTGCTCGACGAGCCGACCAACGACCTCGACACGGAGACGCTGGCCGCGCTGGAAGACGCGCTGGAGAATTTCGCCGGCTGCGCCGTCATCATCTCGCATGACCGCATGTTCCTCGACCGCCTGGCCACCCATATCCTGGCCTTCGAGGGCGACAGCCATGTAGAATGGTTCGAGGGCAACTTCGAAGACTACGAGGCCGACAAGGTGCGCCGGCTGGGGCCGGAAAGCGTCAATCCGAAGCGGGTGACCTACAAGCCTTTGACGCGGTGACGTGGCAGGGGCGGCGCCAATCGGCGCAATGGCAAGCTGCGGGCGAGGCCGTCAATGGCCTTGCCGGCTACACGTGTTCGTGTTCTCGCCAGACAAAAGTTGACTGGAAATCGCCTTGTTCGCATTCCATTAGGCGTTGCGGCATAGTATCGGGTTTTAGGGGCTGGTAACCGGTCGCTTGACGTCTGCGCCATGGCGCATGATTCCGGACGAGTGTAGAACAGGCCAAACAATATGTTACGGCGTACGAGCGAGCGCGGTGCGCATGATTTCGCGCTGACGACCCCTTCCAGGCAGCGTGCCCAGCATGTCTGTGTCGGCGGTATCGGCGTCGAAATTCCGCAGCCCTCCATCTCGAATGAAGAACTGGTCGAGACGTTCAACCTCTGGGTTGACCGGGAGAATGCTGCGCGTGCGGTGCGCGGCGAGCCGCCGCTTGCGCGTTCGGACGCCGATTTCATCGTGAACGCCTCCGGCATCAGAAGGCGGCACGTCTATGAGCGCGAGGGTATCCTCGACCCCGAACGAATGGCGCCCAACATCCCGGCGCGCGCCGACGAGGAATTGTCGGTCATGGCGGAGTTCGGGCTGAAGGCGGCGCGCAAGGCGCTGGCCCATGCCGGGGCGGATGCGGGCGACGTCGACCTGGTGATCTGCGCGGCCTCGCACCATCAGCGGCCATATCCTGCGCTGGCCGTCGAGATCCAGCAGGCCCTGGGCGCCGGCGGAGCGGCCTTCGACATGGGCCTTGGCTGCTCGTCGGCGGTGGCCGCGTTGCATGTGGCGGCAAATCTGGTGCGCGCGGGGGCGCATCGAAAGGTGCTGGTGGTGACGCCGGAACTCATTACCGGTCATCTCAACTTCCGGGACCGTCAGACGCATTTCATCTTCGGCGATGCTTCCGTGGCGATGCTGGTCGAGGCGCTGGACGAGGGGGAAAGCCGGCCGGGCCGCTTCGAGATCGTCGACACGCGGGGCTGGACGCAGTTCTCCAACAATATCCGCACCAATTTCGGCTTTCTGAGCAGGCTGTCCCAGGACGATCCTTCCTTTCTCGAGATGGAAGGCAACATGATCAAGCAGGTCGGCAACAAGGTCTTCAAGGAAGTGACCGTCGCTGGCCATCAGTTCATCGTCGATTTCCTGGCCGAGCACGGGCATACGCCCAACACGATGCGCCGCTTTTGGCTGCACCAGGCGAATGCGCGCATGAATGCGATGATCCTGAAGCTGGCCTTCGGCAAGGATGTCGGGCAGGATCGTGCGCCGACGGTGCTGGAGCGGCTCGGCAATACCGCCGCCGCAGGCGCCGTCATCGCCCTCCATGAGAATCACGAAGACATGCATGAAGGTGATTTCGGCCTGCTATGCGCCTTCGGCGCGGGTTATTCCATCGGCGGCGCGCTGCTGCGCATGATGTAGCGGATGACCGCTCGGGCTGGTGATCCCGGACCGTTGCAAGGTGATCGGCCAGCGACCGCCGCTATTCTGCCTCCTCGTCGTCCGGGTCCAGCAGGCGCGTGGCGCGCCAGCGCGTGAGGGTTTCGTTGATTTCATCGAGCACGAAGAAGCGGGCTGCGTCGCGGTCGTAGCCCTCCGCCAAAAGCGTGTCGTAGTTGGTATGCTCGTGGCGCACATGGGCGACCGTGGCGATCCAGACCGCTATGGATGCCGGCAGATTGCGCAACTTGCGATCATTGGCGGCGGCGCGGATTTTCTCGGTGTCGGCGTAAGGCGCCCGCGGAAGCAGCATGGTCAGGGCTTTGCCCACGGCGCGCTGACGGTTTGTAGAAGCAGGCATCCGGCTCGTCCCTTGTTGCCGATCGAATCGTAATAGCACGCGTTGAACTGCCATCCCCGATACAGCTTTTGTTCCGGTGAAGCCAAAACAGCGATTCCAGAAATTCCATTCCGACATTCCCAATATCCCGGAGGTTGGCCTTCGGGGCGGCCTTGCCAAGGGTGCGCTTCTCATATAAACATATCTTTATATCTTTTGGAGAAGCGGATGCTTACCCGCCCGACAGTCCAGCTCGACCTGATGGTCGACATCCTCAAGGCGGCGGCCGAGCCGAGCCGGTTGCGTATTCTCGTGCTGCTTTCGCACGGCGATCTGACGGTTTCGGATCTGACGGAGATCCTCAACCAGTCGCAGCCGCGGGTCTCGCGTCACCTCAAGCTGCTTCTGGAGGCGGATCTGATCGTGCGGTACCAGGAGGGCTCGTGGGCCTATTTCCGGCTCTCCGAGTCCGATTCGGCCCGCGAGTTCGTCGATGGCGTCGTGGCCCGCATCGACCGCACGGATCCCGTCACCGATCGTGATCTCGAACGGCTGGAGGCGATCAAGCAGCGGCGGCAGGAAAAGGCGGCGGAGTATTTCGCGGCCAACGCGGACAGCTGGGACCAGATCCGCTCCCTCCACGTTCCCGACGCGGCCGTGGAAGCCGGGCTCAAGGCGCTGGTCGGCGAGAGCCCGTTTCAGTCGATGGCTGATCTGGGTACCGGCACCGGCCGTCTGCTGGAGCTGTTTGCGCCGCTTTACCGGCGTGGCGTCGGCGTCGACCGTTCGCGGGAAATGCTCGCGGTCGCCCGCGCCAAGCTGGAGCGTGCCGGCATCACCCATGCACAGGTGCGTCTCGGCAATGTCTATGCGCCGCCGGTGGACCGGGATGCGCACGACCTGGTGACGCTTCATCAGGTGCTGCACTATCTGGAAGAGCCCGGAATGGCAATCCGCGAGGCGGCTAGGCTGCTGCGTCCGGCGGGCAGGCTCGTCATCGTTGATTTCGCTCCGCATGCGTTGGAATTCCTGCGCGAGGAACATGCCCATGTGCGGCTCGGCTTTGGTGACCGCCAGATCGGCGAGTGGCTGCAAGAGGCGGAGCTGGAACTCCTCGAAACCCGCAGTTTCGCGCCGGAAGGCGATGCCGCCGACGGACTGACGGTCAAACTCTGGCTCGCGCAGGACCGGCGGATTCTCATCGCGGACGATCAAAACCGCGCGGGCGCGGTCAAGGAGTTGGTTTGATGTCGCAGTATCGTTTCTCCCGCCGTCCCGGGGCTGAAGGCCGCATACGCGTATCCTTCGAATTCTTCCCGCCGAAGACGGACGAGATGGAGCGCAAGCTGTGGGAGACGGTCAAGCGCCTTGAGCCATTGGCGCCGGCTTTCGTTTCGGTGACCTACGGGGCGGGCGGTTCGACGCGCGAGCGCACCGCACGCACGATCAAGCGCATTCTCGACGAGACCTCGCTGACGCCGGCGGCGCATCTGACGTGCGTGGATGCGGACCGGGAGGCGGTGGACGCGGTCATCGGCGAGTTCGCACGGATGGGGGTTTCTCGGTTCGTCGCCCTGCGCGGCGATCCGGCCGAGGGCGTGGGTGCCAAATACCAGCCGCATCCCAATGGCTATGCCAACGGAGCTGATCTTGTCGGTGCGCTGTCGCGGCAGGGCGATTTCGATGTCTCGGTTTCGGCCTATCCCGAGAAGCATCCGGAGAGCCCGGATTTGGCGACCGATATCGACATGCTGAAGCGCAAGGTGGACAATGGCGCCAAGCGGGCGATCACCCAGTTCTTCTTCGACAATGACGTCTATGAGCGCTACGTGGAGCGCGCCCGGCGGGCCGGCATCAATATTCCGATCGTGCCGGGCATCCTGCCGATCCACAACTTCCTGCAGATGACGCGCTTTGCCGCCCAGTGCGGCGCGAATGTGCCGTCCTGGCTGGCCGAGCGCTTCAGCGGCCTCGACAAGGATCCGGTCACGCATCAGCTTGTCGCCGCGGCGGTGGCGGCCGAACAGGTGCTGGATCTCGTGGAGCGCGGCGTGGAGGATTTCCACTTCTATACGATGAACCGCGCTGAGCTGCCCTTTGCCATCTCCCATATGATCGGCATCAGGCCATCGACCGGAACAGCCGATCTGAGCTCCGCGGCAGCCTGAACAGCCTCCTCGCGGACGGCGTGAAAAAGGCCGGGTCGCCCCGGCCTCCTGTCGTCTGTAGCAGCTCTGCTTGGTTCTGAATTTTTCGCCGCTTAGGGAAGTACGCCCATGATGAGGGCGCCGATAAAGGCGAACGCGACGCATATGACGAGCGCGTTCAGTGGCCGTGTCAATCCCATGCGCTGAGCCTCCTCTGCAGACTGGAAACCGGATTCTAGGCTTTGGCGAACAATTGCCAAGAGCTTTCTATGCTGCGGCGCAGCAAGCTTATGGAAAACTGTTTCGGCTTCGATCAGCTTGCGGTTGAATTTGCTTGGCAATCGGCGGCGATTCACTTTGTGTTAACAAGTGTCGGCGGGTGTCCGCGCAACAGGCGGAAAAACCGTCCGTCGATGGTGATGAGCCCGAGCGCGATCAACGCCATTCCTGCGATCTCGAAGACATGCAGCCGTTCACCTAAAAAGAGCGCTCCGAGCAGGACAGCCGTGACGGGCACGATCAGCGTGACCAGGGAAGCGTTGGTGGCGCCGGCAAGGGCTATGATCCGGAAGTACAGAATGTAGGCGAATGAGGTCGCGAGAACCGCCAGCGCGAGCACGGCGGCCCAAACGCCGGCGCTTGCGGCAAAGAGCCCGTGCGGGCTGTAAGTCATGAGGATGAGGGGAACCATGATGATCGACGAGGCCGTCAATTGCCCGGTTGCGATCACCGGCGGCGGCACGCCGCGAAAACGCCGCGCGAATATGAAGGCGAAAGCGTAGGAGACAGCCGCGCCCACCAGCGCCAACTTGGCCCAGATCGGGCCGCCAAGGCCGGCTACCAGGCCTGGACCGATCATCACGCAGGTTCCGGCAATGCCGAATCCGATTCCCAGAACCTTGGCCCAGGACAGCTTTTCGTCACTGGTCAGCATGTTGGCGAGGACAACCGTCCAGAATGGCGTGGTGGCATTGAGCACCGCGGCGATGCCTGCGCCGAGTTCCGTCTGGCCGAGAAAGATCAGCGAGAACGGGATAATGTTGTTGAGCACGGCCAACGCGAAGAACTGTGCCGCCATCGGCAGCGCAAGGCGGAAGCTGGGGCCTCTTGCCAGGAGCCACAGTTGCAGGACCAGGGCTGCGATGGTCACGCGGAACATGACCAGGACGAGCGGCGGCATCTCGCTCACGGCGATACGGCCGAAGAAGAACGAGCCGCCCCAGATGACGCCCAGCAGAATGAGCAGAGACCATGCCTGGAGCGATAGCTGGTCTGCCGACGATCTGGGTGCTTCGGTGCTCATGGCGGCGTCCTGTTTCTGTCGAACCTGACTACGCCGCCGGATGCCCCGCCACCACCCGAAAGCGGTTCTGGCCTAAAAACGCACGACTTGTGGCGCGCAGGCCGGTTCAGGCGTTCCATTCCCGCTGTTCCCGCCCTAGGCTGCGCCGATAGCGGAGGTAGCCCATGCAGCGATTCGAAACGGCCAGGCAAGCAGCGCTCCAGATGCGCCCCGATGTGCCGGTCTACTGCTTTCGTCCCGACGTATTGAAAGCGGATGCACGGCAATTCGTGGATATGTTTCCAGGCAAGGTCGCCTACGCAGTCAAGACGAACGGCGAGGAACTGGTGTTGAGAACGCTCGCGGAGGCAGGCATCAACGCTTTCGACGTCGCTTCCCCGGCGGAGTTCGCCGCGGTGCGTGCTGTCGCACCGGATGCCGAGATGCTCTACATGCACCCGGTCAAGGCGCAGTCGGATATCAGGCTGGCGCTGGAGGAATACGGCATCCGCGTCATCGCCGTCGACCACGAGGCCGAGGTGACCAAGCTGACGCGCGTGGTGCGTGCGCTCGACATCGATCCCGGCTCCATCACCGTCTTCGTGCGCATCCAGACCAAGGGGCATGCCGCTTACGAGCTTTCCAAGAAGTTCGGTGCAGGGCCGGCGCACGCGGTGGAACTGCTCCAGCGGCTCAATCGCTACGGCTTCAAAGTGGGCATCTGCTTCCATGTGGGTAGCCAGATCGAGGATCCCGACACTTATGAGCGGGCGCTGGTCTCGGCGGACTGGGTGCGGGGTAGGGCTGGCGTTGAATTGGCTGGGCTCGATGTCGGCGGCGGATTTCCAGCCGAATACGGCCACGATCCCAATCGGAAGAAACCGGAAATGCCTTCGCTGGAAGCGCTGATGACCCAGTTTCGAGGCGACATCGCCGAATGGGGCTTCGACGAAATGCCGCTGGTCGCCGAGCCCGGCCGGGTGATCGTGGCGCGGGCCTTTTCGCTTATCGTGCGGGTGCTTCTGCGAAAGGGCAAGCGGCTCTACATCAATGACGGAATCTGGGCCTCCCTGTCGGATTCCTGGACTGGCAAAATCACGCTGCCGGCGCGCTTCATTCCCGATCCGGCGATCCGCAGCCGCAACGGAGATGCCGGCAAGCTTGTCCCATTTCGCGTGTGCGGGGCGACTTGCGATTCGGTGGATATTCTCTCCCGCCCTTTTTGGCTGCCGGAAACCGTGGATACGGGCGACTGGATCGAGATCGGCCATATCGGAGCTTATTCGCTCTCGTTGCGAACGCATTTCAACGGCTTTTACCCCGACACATTCGTGGAGGTGATGAAGCCGTTTGACGAAGGCACGGCGCCTGAAAGTTTCGCCAGCCTAGAGACGATGGCCGATTGAGGCGATTGTCGGGGAGCGCGGTTTGGAGCAGGCACATAACGCATTCCCGCTGACGGAGACGGCGTTTGTCATTCTCGTGGCGGCGGGGCTCGGGCTGTTGCTGATGCGCCTGAAACAGCCGCCGCTCGTGGGCTTCATACTGGCGGGCGTGGTGATGGGGCCGACCGGCCTCGGGCTTGTCGGCGACGGGGAGAGCGTTTCCGTGCTGGCGGAGATGGGCGTTCTCATGCTCCTGTTCTTCATCGGCACCGAGCTGTCGCTCAAGGCCTTCATTCTGAGCTTGAGACCGGCGATCATCGTTGCCGCGGGCCAACTCGGGGTAGCGTTGGCGATCGGCCTCTCGATTGCCTGGATCGGCGGCGCCGGCCTTGCCGAAGGCGTGATCCTCGGTTTCATCATCGGACTTTCCAGCACGGTCGTCGCCATGAAAATGCTCGACGACATGGGAGAATTGCGGGGCGATGCGGGACGGATCGCGGTTGCCGTTCTCATTGCGCAGGACATCGCCGTCGTGCCGATGCTCATCATCGTGGCAGCACTCGGCGGAGAAGCGGTAAGCCCCGTGGCCATCGTCCTCAAGGTGGTGCTTGCCGTGACGCTTCTGGCGGGACTGCTGTGGTGGCTCGGGCGGCGCGGCAAGATCCGCATCCCATTCACCGGCTTCCTTGCCGACAATGTGGAAATGCTGGCGTTGGGGGCAATGGCAGCCTGCTTCGGCGCTGCCGCGATTTCCGGTTTCGCCGGCCTGTCGCCCGCCTATGGCGCGTTCGTCGCCGGCCTGCTGGTGGGCGGCTCGACTTTGCGCAGCAGGGCGATCCCCGTCATCGAACCGATACAGAGCGTGCTCGTTGTGGTGTTCTTCCTGTCCATCGGCCTGTTGTTCGACCTGGCCTTCATCTGGCAGAACATCTGGACTGTGGCGGTGGCCTCGGTCATCGTCATCGCGGCCAAGACGCTGCTCAACATCTTCCTGCTGCGCTTGACCGGCCAAGAACGCGATACCGCGCTGGTCGCCGGCCTCTCGATGGCTCAGATCGGGGAGTTCTCCTTCGTTCTGGCAGCAGCCGGTTTTTCCGCGGGCGCCCTTAGCCCCGACGCATACCGGCTGGCCATCGCGGTGACTGCGATCTCACTCCTGTTCTCACCGGCCTGGATGTCCGTCATGCATCGGATCGAGGGCGCCGCCGTCCACGGCTTCTCGTCCTACCGCGAGGCGCTGTCGGAAGCTTATGCCGGTGAGATCGAGAATGTGGGAGAGGGCCTGTGGTGGGTGCGCGCGCGCTACCGCGCCGGGCGTAAAGCGTGGCGCAAATGGCGCACGCGCCGGGCCGAGGAAAGGGCCAGGGGGCGTGAGGCCGATACGGAGGCGGGGGAGTAACTGCCGTGCGCCCGAGCGGGCGCACGAGCTGCCGCTACTCTATCTAAAGGTTCGCCAAAAGCGTCGGTGTCGGCCAGCCATCGGCGGGCAGGCCGAGGCGAAGCTGCTCCTGGCGTACCGCAAGGCGGGTGTTGAGGCCCAGAATGCCGTCGATGCCGCCGACGTCATATCCCCTGTCGGCCAGCTTTTGCTGCAAAAGCTTCATGGCCTCCGGCTCAAGGCCGGGCTCGGGCTGTCTCGGATCGAAGGCGGGCGCGCCTGCCAGCCGGGCGGCAAGGTGGGCGGCGGTGAGCGTGTAGATGAGCGACTGGTTCCATTCCAGATAGATGTCGAAATTGTCATAGGCCAGGAATGCCGGTCCCTTGTGGCCCATGGGCAGGATTAGACGGGCCGGAAGTTCGTCGGCGGGAAGCGGTTCGCCGCTGCGCGAGGTCACCCCGAGACGGGACCACGCCGAGCGCGGAAGGCTGGAGATGAGTCCCGTTTCGGCCCAGGGCAGGTTTGCCGGAACGCGCACTTCGTCGAGCCAAGGCTGGCCCGGCTTCCAACCGAGTTCGCCGATGGCCCTGGCGGCGGTCAGGATGGCGTCGGGAGCGCTGCCTTTAAGGTCGACGCGGCCGTCGCCGTCGCCGTCCATCCCCTTTTCCAGATAGTCCGTTGGCAGCATCTGAAGCTGGCCGATTTCTCCGGCCCACGCGCCGGTGACGCCGGCGTCGACGACGCTCTGGTCGATCAGCTTCAGGAGCGCGATCAGTTCCGGGCGGAAAAGTTCGGGGCGGCGGCAATCATGGGCCAGCGTCGCCAGTGCGTTGAGCGTGCTGAAGTCGCCTTGGACGGCGCCGAAATCGGTTTCGAGCGCCCAGAAAGAGGCGATGACGGGACCCGGTACGCCGAACTCGCTTTCAGCGCGGGCAAAGGTGTCGGAATATTTTTGGAGGTTGGCCCGGCCGTGCGTCAGGCGGTAGTCGTTGATCATGCGGCCTGCGAACTCGCGGAAATTCTGGGTGAAGACGCCTTGGGCGCGGTCGCGGCTGAGCACGTTCTGGTCGAGGCGGGCTTGGCTGAGCGCGGAAAGGCCGCGCTGGCCGACGCCCTGGCTGGCTGCTTCAGCCTCGACTCCAGCCCGCCACGCGCCGAAATCGCCGCCGCACTGCTGGGCTGATGCCGCGGCAGGCATGCCGAAAGCCAGCGCCAGACCGAAAAGCGGTGTTCGCAAATCCATTTTTCACTCCTTCTTGCCCATTAGCCGGCCTGGGCCTTGAGCCACTTTTGCCAGGCGCTTGCATCACCGTTGAAGACGTTGATGTCCGCGTTGCCCTCGATGCCGGGAATGACGCCCGTTCCGGTGTACTGCCAGAAGACCCAGGGGTGCCCGCCATATTTGTCATCAGGATGACCGGCGACCGAACGAAGCCAGAAGGGATTTCCCTTGAAGCGCCACAGGCCATTGTCATCGAAGAAGTCTATCGAGGTGTAGATGATCGGGCGCTTGCCGTAGTGGCGCTCGATGGCGTCGAGGAAGACCTGCATTTCCGCGCGCACTTTTTCCGCCGGCGGGCGGATCGTGCAGGTCGGCGAGAAGGGGTTCCATTCCATGTCCAGGACCGGCGGCAGCGCGCTGGGATCGCGCGGCACGTTGGCGATGAACCAGCGGGCCTGCTCGATGGCCGGCCGGCAGAAATAGTAGAAATGATAGGCGGCGCGGGGTATGCCTGCCGCCTTCGCGCCGTTCCAGTTGCGGCGGAAGGCCTCGTCCACCCGGTCGCCGCCTTCGGTGGCCTTGATGAAGGCGAAGGAGATGCCGGATCGGCCCACTTTGGCCCAGTCGACGTCGCGCTGGTACTTGGAAACATCGGTGCCGTGGATGGCGTAGGTCCACGGTGCACGACCGGCCCATTCGTGGGGGTCGTTGTCGCCGAAGCGCGGACCCTTGGAGGGTGAGGCAGACACCGGCACAAGGTCCGCCAGATCGTAGCTGCCGCTCGTGCAGGCGCCAAGCGCGAGCGTCATAAGGATGACTGCGAGAATCCGCATGATGCGCCAAGCTCCCCGGTGCGAATCAACGCATATTCCTACACCATGGGAGATGGGCGAGGCCATGGCGCGGATCGCGATCGCTCCCGCCAGATAGGAGAAGCCGGCTTGCGGAAAATCTGGATCGGCTTGAAATGGGCTGCCGGCATTGTCGCGGCGTTATTGGTTGCCGTTTTGCTCTGGCTCTATCTCGCACCGCCCGATCTCATACGTGTGGGTTCCGGCTATGCGGCCAAGATCGTCTGCTCCAATGTCTTCATTGCCGGGCGAGACCCTGAATCGGTGCTGGCGAAAGACGTTCAGGCGCCGGGCCATCCCTTGCTGCGTCTGATGAGGGTTCGTATCGATGCGTCCGACGCCACCGTGCGGGCTGGGCTTTTCAGCCTCTTCGGCGATGGGCTTGCCGTGTTCCGCCGGGGAACGGGATGCGCTGCGGTGCCCGATGGCGACCTGGCGGCCGCGGCGCATTCGGCGGCAAGTGGAGCCGAGCGGGTAAGCGGCACGGAACCATGGCCCGACGGGCTGGCAATAAGCGCTTCAGACAATGCGGCGCTGGCGGCGGCGCTGGATGATCCCGAAATCACCGGGCCGGGGATGCGCGCGGTCGTGGTCGTCCGCGACGGCCGCATCATCGGCGAGCGCTATGGAGACGATGTGGCCCGTTTCGATCAGCCGCTGCTGGGCTGGTCGATGACCAAGACGGTTACGGCGGCGATCGTCGGCACACTGGTGCGCGAGGGCCGGCTTTCCGTGGAGCAGGACAGTCTGCTGCCGCAGTGGGAAGGCGATGACAGGTCGAAAATCACAATTGCCAACCTTCTGGGAATGGAAAGCGGCCTGCAGTTCAACGAGAGCTACGGCAACGTCACCGACGTGACGCGCATGCTCTATCTGGAGCCGGATTCGGTCTCGGTGCCGGTCGGCAAGCCCCTGGTGGCGGCGCCGGGCGAGGCCTTCAGCTATTCGAGTGGCACCAGCCTTTTGTTGTCGCGGATATGGCAGAACGCTTTCGAGGATCCCCGGGAGGCACTCGATTGGCCGGCCAAGGCGCTTTTTGGTCCGCTCGGCATGTCGAGCGCCGTGCTGGAGACGGATGCCAGGGGAACCTTTGTCGGCTCGTCCTATCTCTATGCCTCTGCAAGGGACTGGGCGCGGTTCGGGCAGTTCCTGCTCGATGATGGGGTATGGCAGGGCACGCGCATCCTGCCGGCCGGTTGGGTCGACTGGATGCGCACACCAACAAGGGCTTCCGGCGGCGAATACGGCCGGCACCTCTGGCTGCACGGCCCGCGTATCGACCGGCCGCGGGACGAGGAACCGGACGCGGGCTATGAACTGCCGGAGGATGCCTACTGGCTGCTCGGTCATGACGGGCAGACGATGACGGTCATTCCTTCGCGCCGCCTCGTGGTCCTGCGCATGGGGCTGACTCCGATGAAACTCGGCTATAAGCCGCAGGTGCTGGTGGAGGCCGTTGTCAAGGCGCTCGGCCGAGCCAGCCGCGAGGGCGAATAGGACGGTGCGCTCTGCAACGGCGCTGGAGGTGGCGGGCGGGCCAATTACTGCGCCAGGCGCAGCCGCGTATTGTAAAGCCAGATGGCGAGCGCCCCTGTCCCGTAGGCGATCAATCCGTACAGGGCGGGCGGAATGGCCATTTCGGAATTGTTCAGCATCGTCTCGCTGACCGCCAGGGTGATCACCAGCGCGGCATTATGGATGGCGATGGCCATGGCGATGGCAATCGCCTGGCGCTGTTCGATGCCAAACAGGAGCGGCACGTAGTAGCCGACAGCGAGGCTGACGAGGTTGAAGGCAAGCGCGGTGCCGCCGACGACCGGACCCCACTCCAGAACGACGTCCCAGTGGCTGACCAGGGCGAAGCCCACCACCGCGAGCAGGAACAAGGTCGCCAGCAGCCGGACGGGCCGCTCGAGGCGACGGGCCAGGCCAGGATGGCGGCTGCGGATGAATACGCCGATCATGGCCGGAACGATGGCGATCAGAAAGAACTGCAGGACCTGGAAGAGGTCCAGCGTCACCGCTTCGGTGCGCCCGTAGAACAGGAGCAGCGATCCATTTGCTATGATCGGCACGGTCGCCATCGCAAGAACCGAATTGATCGCCGCCAGAGTGATGCTGAGCGCGACGTCTCCGCCGGCAAGATGGGTGAAAAGCGAACTGGACGTGCCGCCCGGGCTTGCCGCCAGCAGCATCATGCCGACCGCGACCGCCGGCGGCAGATCGGAGGCCGTGACCATGGCAAGGCAGATTAGCGGCAGGACGACGGCCTGGCAGGCAAGCCCGACGATCACGGGCCGGGGCCTGGCCAGGATGCGGACGAAATCGTCGAGCCGCAACGAGAGGCCGAGCCCCAGCATGATAATGAAGAGCGCGGCCGGCAGGCCGAGATTGATTGCAAGACCGGCTTCCACCATGCACTGCCCCTTTATTGCCGGCACAAGGCTAGGCACAGTTGATGAACATTTGGAAAACGCGGTGCGGCGTTCAGGGTGTCATGAAACCGCGATTCTCGCCATGACGGCATAGCCGCCGAAAAGCGATTCAAAACGGAGGCTTGCGCCGCGGCGTTGGCATTCCGATTCAAGAAACCCGCGCAGCGCGTCGCGTGGCTCGACATGGAATGCGGCAAGCCAGCGTCGCAGGACCCAGCGGAACGCGGATGGAAGATGCTCCTGCCGTCCGAAGTCGACGATGTGGAGCGTGCCGCCCGGTGCGACGGCGTCGAGACCTGCGTGGATTGCCTCGCGCCACGGCGGAATCATCGAGACGGCGTAGGACAGGAACACGCGGTCGAAACGGGAGCCGCCGAACAGGACTTGGGCGTCGAAACCGGCCGCGTCCCCCTCGGCCAGGGTGACGATGCCATCGATGTGTTCGCGCTGCATCCGCTTGCGCGCGGTCGCGAGCATTTCACCCGATATGTCGATGCCGAAGAACCGGGCTCCCGGGTAACGTGCGGCGGCGAGCGAGAGATTGCGGCCGGTGCCGCAGCCCAGTTCCAGCACCGTGTCCTCGTTCCGCAAGGCAAGGTCGGCGATCAGGCGGTCCCGGCCAAGAAGGTAGAATTTCCGCGTGATGTCATAGATGTGACGTTGATGCCGATAGACGCCATCCATCAGGCGCGCATGGGAATCCGTTTCGGCGGTGAAGCTCATGCGCTCTTCTTCACGTAAAGATGGAAGCCGCCATAGATCGCGGAGCGGTCGCGGGCCGAGAGTTCGCGGGAACGCACGAAATCATAGCCCCATTGGGCGAGCAGCCCTTCGGAAACGCGGCCGGGCAGGAGCGTGGGCTGGGCGGCGGTGCGGAAGATGACGCGGGCACCGGGTGCTGCGGTGCGGGTGATTTCCGACCAGAGGGCGTTGAGCTGATCGTCGCTCATCCAGTCCTGTGCGTCCAGCAGCACGAAGCGGTCGACGCTGCCGGCTGGTTTGGCGGCCAGAAGTTCGATGAGATTTGCATGGTGCACGACCGCACGGCCGGCATTGGCGCGAATGGTGTTGAAATTCTCGCGCTGCAGATAAGCCGGCAGGGTCGCTTCTCCCTCGCGGGGATAGCGCCTGGCGAAAGCCTGCCACGCGAAATAATTGTTCTTTAGCGGGAAATGGCAGGCGAGCTTTTCGAGTCTTGCGCACAGGACCTCCGCCATGGTGCCGTTGCCCGAAGTGATGAGGGCGTCGTACTGCGCTGGCGGTATGCCGAGCCCGAAGAGGGAGGCCTTTCGGGATGTCGCCCAGCGGACGAAGGGCTTGTCGAAAAGCGGCCTCAGCCGGTCCTCGAAGAAGCGGCGCTGCTCGCGCAGATTGCCGGCCTCCATGATGCCGGCGGGATCGACGCCGTGCAGCCTGGCGACGCGGTGGCCCGCCGCGATGAAGAAGCCGAGCAGGCCGGAATGATAGAAATTGCGGCCAAATGCCTCGATCCGCCGGCGGCCGAGGAGATCGCGCTTCTCCCAGTAGCGGCGGGACCGCGCGTCGAGCGTCGGCGCGATGAAGCGGTCGTAGGCTTCCGTGTTGGCCCGATTGCCCGGCTCGCCGAAGAAGCGCCGCAGGTCGGCGGGCGAGGGAAGGGCGCGGAAGGCGGCGAGCTTGAGCCTATTGAGGGCGATATGGGCGCCGTTGAGGTCGACCACGTCGATCCTTGCCGGCGTTCGCGTGAGATAGGCCAACACGTTACAGCCGCCCGAGGCGATGGTGACGACGCGATGGCCTTCGCCAAGCGCCATCGCCTCCATGTCGACGTCCGGATCTTCCCATATCTGCGGATAGACCAGGCCGGAAAAGAGCAGCGCGAAGAGACGTTCCGACAGCCCGGCTTTCGTCAATACGCCGTTCTGGTAGACGGCGCTGCCGATGCGGCGGCGGGAGGAAAGGCCGATATCGGCGGAAAGGTCAGTCATGGGAGATTTCCCCGTGGACGCTTTCCAAGGGGCTAGCGGAAATCCATGACAGGCGGTTGAAGGCGATGTGACGGTCTGTGACGGCGATGTGGAGAAGGCGACGGGACCGAACGCACCGCCTGTCATCAGCTCTGCATCTCAGAGCTGATGAAGGACTTCTCGCGTCCGATCACAGCCGCTCAAATCCTCCTGCCGTCGGCGTCGTGACAATGACGGCTTCGCCCGCTTCGACGACGGTCTGGTCGCAACCTTTCAGCGTTTCAACCGTGCCGTCCTTGCGGCGCACCTGCGTCTTGCCGAGCTGGCCGTCGCCGCCGCCTTCCAGGCCGCGCGGCGGCACCGTGCGGTGGGAAGACAGGATCGCGCACTCCATGGTCTCGAGGAAGCGCAGGGTGCGCCTGGTGCCGTCGCCGGCGTTCCACTTGCCCTTGCCGCCGGAGCCTTGCCGGATATGGAAGTCCTCCAGCAGTACCGGGAAACGCAGTTCCAGGATTTCCGGGTCGGTGAGGCGTGAATTGGTCATGTGGACATGCACGCCGGAGGTGCCGTGGAAACCGCGGCCGTCGTTCATGCGGCCGGCGGGCGAGCCGGAGCACAGCGTTTCGTAATACTGGTAGGTTTCGTTGCCGAAGGTGAGGTTGTTCATCGTGCCCTGGCTGTTGGCGAGCGCCTTCATGGCGCCGAATAGCGCGTTGGTCACGTGCTGGGAGGTCTCCACATTGCCGGCGACGACCGCAGCCGGGTAGGAAGGGCGCAGCATGCAGCCTTCCGGGATGATGATGTTGATGGGCCGCAGGCAGCCTGCGTTCATCGGAATAGACCCCTCGACCATCACGCGGAAGGCGTAAAGCACGGCGGCGCGGGCGACCGGTTCGGGCGCATTGAAATTGTTCTTCATGACGGGAGAGGTGCCGGTGAAATCGACTGTGGCCTCTCCCTTTTCCCGGTCGACCGTGATCTTGACCTTGATGATCTGGCCCGTGTCGGTCGGATACTCGTATTCGGAATGATCGGGCAGGCGCTGGAGCACGCGGCGCACGCTCTCGGCGGCGTTGTCCTGCACGTGGCCCATATAGGCCTCGACCACGTCGAGACCGAAATTCTCGACCATCTTCCTGAGTTCGGCCACGCCTTTCTCGTTGGCCGCGATCTGAGCCTTGAGGTCTGCGATGTTCTGGTGAGGGTTGCGGGCCGGGTAGGGGTGATCGGTCAGGAGTTCGTGCAGTTCCTTCTCGCGGAAGCGGCCGCGCTCGACGAGGCGGAAATTGTCGAACAGCACACCTTCCTCGTCCACGTTGGTGGCGAGCGGCGTCATGGAGCCGGGCGCCGTGCCGCCGACATCGGCGTGGTGGCCGCGCGAGGCGGTGTAGAACAGGATATTCTTGCCTTCCGCGTCAAATACGGGGGTCACGACCGTTATGTCCGGCAGGTGCGTGCCGCCGTTATAGGGCGCGTTCAGCGCAAACACGTCGCCGGGATGAATGTCGCCCTCGTTGAGGCGGATGATCGTCTCCACCGAGCGGTCCATGGAGCCCAGATGCACCGGCATGTGCGGGGCGTTGGCGACAAGTGCGCCGTTGCGGTCGAAGACGGCGCAGGAGAAGTCCAGCCGCTCCTTGATGTTGACCGAATAGGCGGTGTTCTGGAGCGTCACGCCCATCTGCTCGGCGATCGACATGAAGAGGTTATTGAAGACCTCCAGCATCACCGGATCGGCCTCCGTGCCGAGTGCGGCCTGGCGCGGCTTCTTCTCGATGCGCCGCAGAAGAATGTGGTCGCGGGCGGTGATCTCGGCCTGCCAGCCGGGCTCGACCACGATCGTCTGATTGTCCTCGATAACCAGGGCCGGACCGCGCACGCGGTCACCGGGCGCTAGGTCTTCGCGGCGGAAGCTGCCGGCCTTGCGCCATTTGCCATCGCAGAACATCCGGCGGGTCTCGCGCGGTTCGGGCTCGTTGTCGTTGACGGCAAGCTCGGGCTCTTCCGGTCCGGCTTTGCGGGCGTCCACGCCCTCGACGCCGACGGCCTCCACGACCATGGGCTTGTCATCGTAGACGAAGCCGAACTGGGCCTTGTGCGCGGCCTCGAAAGCCTTCTTCGTGGCGGCCACGGATTTGTCGTCGAAAGGCACGGAGAGCGTGGTGTCGGTGCCGTCATAACGCACTTCGAGACGCACGCGCCACTCGGTCGCCTTTTCCGCGATGCCCTGCTCGAAGAGCTCCTTCATGACTTCTGCGCGGAGTTCGGCGATCTGGGCTTCGATGGCCGTGACAGCTTCCTCGGCCAGCGGCTTGATCAGCGCTTTCTGGCGCGAGGCGGACACGGTGGCAAGGCCGATGCCATAGGCCGACAGGAGGCCGGAGAGCGGGTGTATGAGGACCGATTCCATACCGAGCGCATCGGCCACCAGGCAGGCATGCTGGCCGCCGGCGCCGCCGAAGCAATTGAGCAGGTAGCGGGTGACGTCGTAGCCACGCTGCACCGAGATTTTCTTGATGGCGTTGGCCATGTTCTCCACGGCGATGGTGACGAAGCCTTCCGCCACGTCTTCCGCGCTGCGGCCGTCGCCGACCTTTGCGGCAAGTTCGGCAAAGCGGGCGCGAACGACCTCGACATCCAGCGACTGGTTCTGATCCGGGCCGAAGATGGCCGGGAAGAAGTCGGGCTGGAGCTTGCCGAGCATGACATTGGCATCGGTGACGGCCAGCGGCCCGCCGCGGCGATAGCAGGCGGGGCCGGGGTTGGCGCCGGCCGAATCCGGGCCCACCTTCAGCCGGCCGTCCTCGTAGTGCAGGATGGAGCCGCCGCCGGCGGCCACGGTGTGGATACGCATCATGGGCGCTCGGATGCGCACGCCGGCCACCTCCGTATCGAACGCGCGCTCATATTCGCTTTCATAGTGGGCGACGTCGGTGGACGTGCCGCCCATGTCGAAGCCGATCACCTTCTCAAAACCGGCAAGCCGCGCCGTCTCGACCATGCCGACGACGCCGCCGGCGGGACCGGAAAGGATGGCGTCCTTGCCCTGGAACATGTCGGCGGCGGTCAGGCCGCCCGACGACATCATGAATTTGAGGCGGGGCTGAGCGGCGTGGTCGGTGCCTTGATCCGTCTTCTTCATGCCAAGTTCGTCCGAAATCCGCTGGACATAGCGGGCGAGGATGGGCGACAGATAGGCATCCACCACCGCCGTGTCGCCGCGGCCGACGAGCTTGATCAGGGGCGAGGTCGCGTGGCTGGCCGACACTTGGGTGAAGCCGATTTCGCGGCAAAGCTCGGCGGTTTTCGTCTCATGACGGGGATGTTTCCAGGAGTGCATGAAGACGATCGCAACGGCGTCGATACCCGCCTTCTTCGCCGCCTCGATGTCGCCGCGGACGGCGTCGAGGTCGAGTTCGGTTTCGATCGTCCCATCAACCCGCACGCGCTCCGGCACCTCGACAACGCGCTCATAGAGCTGTTCGGGAAGGATGATCTCCTTGGCGAAGATGTCGGGCCGTGCCTGATACGCGATCCTCAGCGCATCGCGAAAGCCCTTCGTGATGAGCAGCAGGACGCGGTCGCCCTTGCGCTCCAGAAGGGCGTTGGTGGCCACCGTCGTGCCCATCTTCACCTCGCCGATGCGTTCGGAGGGCACCGGATCGCCGGCTTTCACGCCGAGCAGATCACGTATTCCCTGAATGCCGGCATCGCGATAGGCTTCGGGGTTGTCGGAGAGCAACTTGCGGGCATGCAGGACATTCCGCGAATCGCGCCCGATCACGTCCGTGAACGTGCCGCCGCGATCAATCCAGAAATCCCATCTGCCCCTGGTCATGAACCTGCTCCCGAAGAATTGTTGCTGCCGAACCAAAATCACGACTTCGACAAAACGTCAATAATTTGTTGACATTTTATCCGAGTGTGCAAATCTTGACCATCGCGACGAGAATAAGGAACGACCGTCGCCGAACGAAGAAATGGGAGACTGATATGAAATATCTAGCGAAGACCGCGCTGCTCGCCACCGCCATCGGCTTTGCGACATCCGCGTATTCCCAGACGAAATGGGACATGCCGGTTCCTTATGGCGACACGAACTTCCACACGGTGAACATCACCGAATTTGCCGACGACGTGAAGGAAGCGACGGGAGGCGCTCTGCAGATCACGGTCCACGCCAACGGCTCGCTTTTCAAGCATCCCGACATCAAGAACGCAGTGCGCCAGGGCCTGGCGCCGATAGGCGAGGTGCTGGTTTCGCGCCTTTCCAACGAGGATCCCATCTACGAGATCGATTCCGTGCCGTTCCTCGCGACCAGCTATGAGGACGCGAAGAAGCTTTATGATGCCTCAAAGGACGCGTTGTCGACGAAGCTGGAAGAGCAGGGGCTGAAGCTGCTGTTTTCGGTGCCGTGGCCGCCGCAGGGGCTATATACGAACAAGGAGGTCGATTCTATCGACGACCTCAAGGGCCTGAAGATGCGCGCCTATAACGCTTCGACCGAAAGGCTGGCGCAGCTTGCCGGCGCGCTGCCGACACAGGTTGAGGTGCCGGATCTGCCGACGGCTTTCGCCACCGGCCGGGTCGAGGCGATGATCACCTCGCCTTCGACCGGCGCCAATACCCAGGTTTGGGACTTCCTGACCCATTATTACGACACACAGGCGTGGCTGCCGCGCAACATGGTTTTCGTCAATCAGCAGGCCTTCGATGCCTTGGCGCCCGAGCAGCAGGAGGCAGTGATGAAGGCTTCGGCAGAGGCGGAAACGCGCGGCTGGGAAGCCTCCAAGCAGGAAACCGAGGAAAAGACGCAGATCCTGAAGGAGAACGGCATCATCGTTGCGCCCCCCAGCGACGAGCTCAAGGCAGGGCTTGCCGAGATCGGCGAGACCATGTCCGAGGAGTGGGCGGAAAAGGCCGGCGCGGAAGGTCAGGCCATTCTTGAGGCCTACAGGAACTAGCCCCCACCCTTGTTCGCGACCCGGCCGGCAATCGGCCGGGTTCAATCGGGCGGCGTCGACGCCGCCTCATCGCGGCTTTGCCGGCTTCAACAAGGTGGTTCGACATGCGATCTTTCCTGAACGGCCTTTATGCCGCGTCCGAATGGCTTGCCATGACGGCGCTTGCGGCCACCGCTATCCTCGTATTCGCCCAGGTGGCGGGCCGTGTGTTCGACACGCTGCTGGTGATGGCAGGCAACAGGCCGTACGGATTCCTGGTTCCCTCGCTGGCAGAAATCGCGGGTTTCCTGCTGGTAGCCGCTTCGTTCCTGGCGCTCGCTGGCTCGTTTCGGGCGGGCACCCATATCAGGGTGACGCTGGCGATCTCTCCGCTGCCTCCGGGCTTGCGCCATGTCGTGGAAGTGGCGGTGCTGGCGGTGGCGACGGCGATTGCCGGTCTGTTCGCCTGGTATGTCGCGCTTCTGGCGCTCGACAGCGTTCGCTATAATGAGCTCTCCTACGGCATCATTGCCATTCCGCTATGGATACCGCAGGGCGCGATGGCGGTGGGCGCGGCTATTTTCACGCTTTCACTGGTCGATGACTTCGCCGCGGCGGTCACCGGCGGAACGCCGTCCTATCTCGCTTCGGACCGTGGCGACGAGAGGGAGGTGGTCTGATGGACCTGGCGACGTCTTCCCTTCTGCTCGGCGTTTTCGTTCTCCTGCTGCTGGCGGCGGGGCTGTGGGTGGCTCTGGCCCTTACCGCGGTGGGGCTGGCGACGATTTTCCTCATGGTCTCCGCGCCGCCCGGCGCGGTCATGGCGACGACGGTCTGGGGCGCGGTCAATTCCTGGGATCTGGCGGCACTCCCCATGTTCATCTGGATGGGCGAGATACTGTTTCGCACGCGGCTGGCCGAGGACATGTTCACAGGGCTGGCGCCATGGATGCGGCACATGCCCGGCCGGCTCCTGCATGTGAACATTCTCGGCTGCGCCATCTTCGCGGCTGTTTCCGGCTCTTCGGCGGCCACGACGGCCACCATCGGGCGCATGTCGCTGCCGGAACTGAGGCGGCGCGGCTATGACGAGAAGATGGCGATCGGCACGCTGGCGGGCTCCGGCACGCTCGGGCTGCTGATCCCACCGTCCATCATCCTGATCGTCTATGGCGCAGCCACCGAGCAGTCGATCGCCCGGCTGTTCATTGCGGGCGTGGTGCCGGGTGTGATGCTGGCCTTTCTGTTCATGGGCTATACGGTAATCTGGTCGCTGCTCAACCGCGGCCGCATGCCGGAGCCCGACCCACGCGTGCCCTACCTTCAGCGCCTCTGGCAGACGCGGCGGCTCTTTCCGATCATCGCGCTGATCGCCGGGGTTATCGGGTCCATCTATGGCGGGTTCGCTTCGCCGACCGAGGCGGCCGTGGTGGGCGTGGTGCTCTCCCTCGCGCTGTCCGGCTTCACCGGCACCCTCAACCGCGCGAGCTTCGTCGACGCGCTGCGGCAGGCAACGCGCACGTCCTGCATGATCGTTCTGATACTCGCGGGCGCCGCGGTGCTGACCGTGGCCATGGGATATACGGGCATCCCGCGCGAACTGGCGGCCTATATCGGCAGCCTCGAGCTTTCGCCCTTCGCGCTGCTGGCTGCGTTGACATTGTTCTTCGCCGTTCTAGGCTGTTTTCTCGACGGCATCTCCATCGTCGTTTTGACCACCTCCGTGATCCTGCCGATGATCGAGGCGGCGGGTCTCGACATCATATGGTTCGGCATCTATCTCGTCCTGGTGGTGGAGATGAGCCAGATCACGCCCCCCGTGGGCTTCAACCTCTTTGTCCTGCAGGGACTGACCGGCCACAACATCCTCAGGGTGGCCCAGATGACGCTGCCGTTCTTTTGCCTGATGATCGTGGCCGTGGGGCTGATCGTGGCGTTTCCTCAACTGGCGCTGTGGCTGCCGCAAACGATGCTGGCGAGGTGAGAATGAGCGACAGGGCGCAAAAGACCGACCATGGCATCGGCCCGGTGGTCACCGCATCGCATCTGGCGGCCGGCGCCATGCCGGCGCTTTCGGAGATCGAGTTCGCAATGACGCTCATGCACCACTCCTTCGAGCGCTGGATGGTGCGCTGCATGGCGGCGGCCGGCGTGCCGGGGCTGCAGCCGATCGCCGTCCATCTCCTTCATGCCGTAGCCCATCGCAACCGCGAAAAGACGCTGTCGGAACTTTGCATGCTGTTCAACATCGAGGACACGCATGTGGTCACCTATGCGATCAAGAAGCTCGATGCGCTGGGACTGGTCGCATCGTCCAAGCGGGGCAAGGAAAAGACGGTGAAGGCTACCCGCAAGGGGCTCGACGCCTGCCACCGCTATCACCAGGTACGCGAGACGCTGCTGGTCGATTCCATGAAGCGGCTCAACCTCGACGAGGACGCGCTGTCGGGCATCGCCGCGATGATGCGGACGATCTCCGGCCAGTACGATCAGGCGGCCCGCAGCGCAACCTCGCTATAGCCGCTCTGGCCATGTAACCTTTCGTCATCCAATGTGAGGAAACCTGGCGCCGGGTGAGTGCATTTCCGCATCGGCTGCCCAGTGGGGCGGTTTTACTCAACGGAGGCAGGAAATGAAAAAGGTTCTCACCAGTCTCGTATCTGCCACGGCGCTGCTCGGCCTGGCCGCCTGCAGCGACACCGACGATACCACGACGCAGGGCGTCGAGCCGGCAACCGAGGAACAGCCGTTGGACGACGAGACGACCCAAGGCATCGAACCTGATGACCCCAATGCGGCTGAACCGGTGCAGCCCGCAGAGTAGACGGTGCCCGATGGGAGAAGCTATGGAACCAGGCTTCTCCCACCTTTTTGGAGCGCCCCGGGAGCAGCGAATTTCGCCGAACTGCGGATGAAGTGAAAAAGCGACCTCGAAATCTCGGCCAAATCGCTTTAAGAACTTCGCACTATGACAATTTTTGTGCGAATCTCCGACTTCGTCGCTCGCGCTTCCGGCAGCGTGCTGAGTGCGATCGTCGAGGCTGTTCGGTCGGCTTTCGAGGGCGACCCCGTATTGCGGCGCAAGGTTGCTTTCTCCATCGCGCTGATCGCGCTATCGGCAAAAATGGCCAAGGCCGACGGCGTCGTAACGGTGGACGAAGTGCGCGCCTTTCACGAGATATTCGCGGTGCCCAGCGAGGAGATGCGCAACGTCGCTCGCCTCTACGACCTGGCCCAGCGGGATGTTGCGGGCTTCGAGGCCTACGCCCGGCAGATGGCCGGCCTGTGCGGATCTGGAAAGCCCAATTGCGCGATGCTTGAGGACATTCTCGACGGGCTGTTTCATATCGCCAAGGCCGACGGTGTCGTCCACGAGCGTGAGCTGTCGTTCCTGCAGCGCGTTGCAGAGATATTCGCCATCAGCGAAGCGCACTTCGCCCGTATCAAGGCGCGGCATGTCGTCGGCGGCGATGCCGATCCCTACATTCTTCTGGGGGTGGGCCCTGACGCGCCTTTCAGCGACATCAAGCGCCAGTACCGCCGGCTGGTGGCGGACAGTCATCCGGACCGGCTGATCGCAAGAGGCGTTCCCGAAGAGTTCATCGCCATCGCCAACAGCCGCCTGGCCGCCCTCAACACGGCCTATGAGCAGATCGAGATGAGCCGGCGGGCCGTATGAGCGGCTTTGTGGCCGACTATCCGGCGGCGGAGGTGCGGGTTTCGCCGAATTTCGGCCAACGGCGCGACGGCCTCATTCCCGATGCGATCGTCCTTCATTACACGGGCATGGAAAGCGGGGAGGCGGCCGAACGCTGGCTTTGCGACCCCGCCAGCCAGGTCTCTTCCCATTATCTCGTCCACGAGGACGGGCGGGTGGTCCAGATGGTGCGCGAGGATGCCCGCGCCTGGCATGCGGGCAAGGGCTCCTGGAACGGGGCCGCCGACGTCAATTCCTTTTCCATTGGCATCGAGATAGCCAATGGCGGCCATGGATTCGGCTATCCGGACTTTCCCGCGCGGCAGATCGAGGCGGTGATCGAATTGTGTCGGGATATCGGCGGCCGCCGGGGCATCCGGCCCGAGCGGGTGCTGGCGCATTCCGATGTGGCACCAGGCCGCAAGATCGATCCGGGCGAGAAATTCCCCTGGCGGGATTTGGCCGAAAAGGATGTCGGGCTCTATGTGGAACCGGCGCCGCTGGCGGATGGGACGGTACTTGACGTAGGCGTAAAGGGCGAGAGCGTCGAGAAGCTGCAATCAATGCTGGCCTACTACGGCTACGGCATTGAAATAACCGGAGTTTACGACGCGCAAACCGAGGTTGTCGTGGCTGCGTTCCAGCGCCATTTCCGGCCGGCCCGCATCGACGGGATCGCCGACCGGTCGACCCGCGATACGTTGTTGCAACTGCTGGCCCTGCTGCCGGCCGATAATGAAGTCTCGTGAACTTTCCCGAGCAAGTGTTTCAATAGGTTATGATTTTTGAACGGCGTGGCCGTTCTTTGCGCACTTTGCCCTGCAACACGCGGCTCCGGGCAGAGGTGGGAGTTTTCCCGCTTCACAGTGCAATCCCTGTGCGCTGCGCAGGCGAAACGAAGACAGGTAACGATGAACATCAAGCTATTAATCGCGGCAGCGCTTGCTGCCGGGACCGTGACTATTGGATCTCATGCATATGCGAAGGACGGCGAAGCGGCCGGCGCCGCCGCAACAACGAAGATTGCGGCCGATGGTTCCGAAGAGACATTCGGTGACCTTCTGAAGAAGGTGCTGCGCGGCCGTCCCAGCGAAACGGGGCCGCAGGCGGCGAAAGCATCAGCCGAAGCCAAGGCCGAGGCCGCCGGTATCGATCCTACCACCACCTCCTCTGTTCGCGCGCCTTCCCAGGCCAAGCTGTCAGGCAAATCCTCCTCCAAGTCCGGCTTCCGCCCTTACCACTCGATCATTTCGCGCTATGCAGCGCAATATGGCGTGCCGGTATCGCTTGCTCACGCCGTTATCAGCGTCGAAAGCAACTACCGTCCCTCCGCGCGCGGCCGGGCCGGCGAGATTGGCCTGATGCAAATCAAGCCTTCCACGGCCCGCGGCATGGGTTATAGCGGATCGGCCAAGGGCCTTTACGATCCGGAGGTCAACATCCGGTACGGCATGAAATATCTGGCGAAGGCCTATCAGCTCGGCGGCGGCAATACCTGCGGGGCGATCCTGCGGTACAATGCCGGACACGGCGCCAAGCGCATGAATCCCGTCTCTTCGGCCTATTGCGCCAAGGTGCAGCGGATTCTCGGGCGCGGATAAGCACGAAAGGGTTTGCATTTTGCACCCGGAATCCCTTTATACGGAGCTCCAGCCGGTCGGGCGGCCGCACGCTCCAATGCCGAAAGGCGGTGCGTGAGGAAAGTCCGGGCTCCACGAAAACACGGTGCCGGGTAACACCCGGCGGGGGCAACCCCAGGGAAAGTGCCACAGAAAGCAAACCGCCCCGCCTGTATTTCGGTCCACCGGACATGTCCGGCGCTACCCTGGATGCAAGGGGCCGGACCGAAATACCGCGGGGTAAGGGTGAAAGGGTGGGGTAAAAGCCCACCGCGCGCCTGGCAACAGGGGCGGCACGGTAAACCCCACCGGGAGCAAGACCGAATAGGAACGGTGCGAAGGGCAACCTTCGAGGGCTGTTTTCGGCCCTGCCGTTCGGGTAGGTCGCTTGAGGCCGGTGGCGACACCGGTCCCAGAGGAATGGTCGCCACGTTGCAGCGCTTGCCGCTGCAGCCATACAGAACCCGGCTTACAGACCGGCTGGCAATTTTCCGGAACGATGAGATGTAGTCCGGCGTCGGATATACGACGCCGGCAATCATGCCGTCGCCTGCACGCGCGAGCCCGTTGGGCGCGTCAACCCTTCATTAGCCTTAATGACCGATAAACGGGGTGCGGCGGTGCCCGGAACGCGGGTTTCGCAGGCGTTTGTGTCTATCATTCCCGTTGACGCCCATGATGCCCCATGTTATCCCATCAAATCAATCAGGTTATAGTTTCAGCAAGGAGTTTGCGGGTCGCGCAGCCGGTCCTTCGGGGCGGGGTGCCAAGGCGTATTGCGTCTATTTTCGAGGGGTCGGGAAGCCGACATGGAGCTGAGCCGCATGCCGGTCGAGCCATTCAGAAAGAGGCGAACGCCAGTCGTGGCCACATCGAACGATGGATCGGTTCTTATCCAGTGCGATCAACAGGATCGATGCGAAGGGGCGGGTCTCGGTGCCCGGACACTTCCGATCGGTCGTGCAGAAACGGGGCTTCGGCGAGCTCTATGGGCTGCGCGCGCTGGACGTTCCTGCGATGGATGTAGGCGGGACCGATCTCCTGGAGCGTTACGAAAGCCGGATGGCGAACGAGGATCCGTTCCTGCAGACGGCGGACGACATGTCCTTTTTCGTGCATGGCGACGGAGCGTTCATGAAACTCGACCAGGACGGTCGCATTACGGTAAGCGACTTCATCCGCGAGCATACAGGCATTACGACGGAAGTAGCCTTTGTCGGTCGTGGTCTTTTCTTTCAGATGTGGGAGCCGGAGCGTCTCAAGGCGCATGGCGCGCAGGTGCGCGAACGGCTTCTGAAATTGCGGCAACGGGCCTCCGGGGCTGCTGCCGGAAGCACGGAATGATGGCGGGCCCCGGCGGCGAAAGCACGTCCGGTGGCGGACCGGCCCGCCACATTCCGGTCCTTCTCGATGCGGTGCTGGCGGTGCTCGACCCGGCGCCCGGCAAGCGCATCGTCGACGGCACCTTCGGCGCGGGCGGTTATACGCGGGCCCTGCTGACGGCGGGTGCCGATGTGCTGGCCATCGATCGCGATCCGGATGCGATCGCCAGCGGGCAGGATCTGGTCCGCGAATCCGCCGGGCGGCTGGTGCTGGTGCGTGGACGCTTTTCGGAGGTGGACGCCATCGCCGGCGAGGCCGTCGACGGCGTCGTGCTGGATATCGGGGTCTCGTCGATGCAACTCGACCAGGCCGAGCGCGGCTTCTCCTTCCGGCAGGACGGTCCCCTGGACATGCGCATGGGACAGGAGGGGCCGAGCGCTGCCGATGTGGTCAACCGCCTGAAGGTGGGCGATCTCACGCGCATATTCGGGCTGCTGGGCGAAGAGCGGCATGCCGGCCGCATCGCACGCGCCATCGAGAAAAGACGCGCTGAGCGGCCTTTCGCGACCACGGGTGATCTGGCCCGGCTGGTCGAGCGGACGATCGGCCGCAAGCCGACCGACAAGATTCATCCGGCGACCCGTGTCTTCCAGGGGTTGCGGATCTTCGTGAACGACGAGCTTGGAGAACTCGCCCGCGGGCTTTTCGCGGCCGAGCGTATCCTGCGTCCGGGCGGCGTTCTGGCGGTGGTCACCTTCCACTCGCTGGAGGACCGGATCGTGAAGCGTTTTCTCGCCGCCCGATCAGGCGCCGCGACCGGCTCACGCCACCTTCCGGAAGTGGCCGGCCCTGCGGCTCGTTTCGGCAAGCCGGCCAAGCCGGTTTCGGCGGGGGAGGCAGAGATCGCCGGCAACCCGAGAGCTCGGTCGGCGACGCTGCGCTCCGCGGTGCGCCTAGATGCGCCCGCGGGTGAAGCCGATTTCGGGATATTCGAGGTCCCCGCACTTAATGTGATCGGGGCTGACGGCGTGGCCGGACAACCCGGCGGCAAGGCGAGGTAGGAAGACGTGTTTCGCACCACAGACATTATCCTGATCGCGGCGATGATATCGGCGGCCGGCTTTACTTACATGACGAAGCATGAATCCGAAGCTCTGCAGGAGGAGGTCGGCGCGCTGGAAACGCGAATCCAGCTCGAAAAAGACGCCATTGATCTGCTGAAGGCCGACTGGAGCCTGCTCACGCAGCCGAGCCGCCTGCAGAAGCTGGCCGACATCTACGAGCCGGAACTGGCGCTAAAGCCGCTCGAACCCAGGCAGGTAGCCGAGTTCGACGCGCTGCGCGAACTGCCGTTCAGGCCGGCTGATGCGCCGGTGGGAGACGAGATCGGGGAACTGCTCCGGGACGAAACGATCACTGGGGGAGTGGCGCAATGACGTTGCCGGGCCTGTGGAAGATGCGGCGAGCAGCCGCCGTCGGGGCTGGAAACGGCGGAATCGTGGTGGAGGGCTCGCGAAAGGCCGTCGGCGGGCGGGGGCAGAGCCGGGTATTCATGGCCATGGCCGTGCTGTTCGGCATCTACGCGGCAATCGGCGGGCGTCTCGTGCAGCTGGGACTTGCCGAGGACGAAGTCGTCAACCTGCCGGAAAGCCGACCGACCGCCTCGCGCCCCGACCTCGTCGACCGCAACGGGGAGGTGCTGGCGACGGACATCAAGACTGCCTCGCTCTTTGCCGAGCCGCGCCGCATCGTCGATGTTGACGAGGCGATCGAAAAACTGCTCACCGTGTTGCCCGATCTCGAATATGAGCAGACCTACCGCCGACTGAGCAGCGATGCGGGTTTCGTGTGGCTGCGGCGCCAGCTTTCGCCGCGCCAGCAGAGCGAAATCCTGGCGCTCGGCGTGCCCGGCCTCGGCTTCCGCACCGAAAAGCGCCGCTTCTATCCGGGCGGCTCGACGGTCTCCCATGTCCTCGGTCTGGTCGACGTCGACAACAAGGGGATCGCAGGTATCGAGAAATATGTCGACAACCAGGGCCTCGCCGATCTGCAGGCGCTGGGGCTTGCCGCGCCGGGAACGCTCGAGCCGGTCCAGTTATCGCTCGACCTCAGGGTGCAATATATCCTGCAGGACGAACTCACCCAGGCGATGGAACGGTTCAAGGCGATTGCCGCTGGCGGTGTCGTGCTCAACGCACGCACCGGCGAGGTCGTCGCGATGGTCTCGCTGCCCGACTACGATCCGAACAATCCCTACAACGCGCTTGAGAAAGACCGGCTCAACCGCATGTCGGCGGGCGTCTTCGAGATGGGGTCGACCTTCAAGCTTTTCACCACGTCGATGGCGCTCGATTCCGGCCTGGTGGACATCAATGACAAGTTCGACGCGTCGCGGCCGTTGCGCATGGGCGGGTTCACCATCAGGGATTTCCACGGCAAGGGACGCGTTTTGAGCGTGCCGGAAATCTTCATCTACTCGTCTAATATCGGAACGGCCAAGATGGCCGATGTGGTGGGAATCGAGGGGCACCGGGAGTTCCTGAAGCGGATCGGCCTCCTCGATCGGATGTCCACGGAACTGCCTGAAGTGGCGCACCCGACCGAACCTTCCACATGGAAGAAGATCAACTCCGTTACCATTTCCTTCGGCCATGGCGTCGCCACCACCCCACTGCAGACCGCGACGGCGGCGGCGGCAATGCTGAACGGCGGAAAGCTCATTCCCCCAACCTTCCTGCCGCGCACCGAGGAAGAGGCGAATGCGATTGCCGAGCAGGTGATTTCCGAGGAAACGAGCGCGCAGGTCCGTTACCTGTTCCGCTACAATACGGAAAAAGGTTCTGGGCGACGCGCGGAAGTACCGGGCTACTATGTCGGCACAAAGACCGGGACCGCGGAAAAAGTGGTCAACGGCCGTTATTCGAACGATACGCGCTTCAATACGTTCATCGCCAGCTTTCCGGCGAACAATCCCGATTATATTGTGTTCGTGGTTCTGGACGAGCCGAAGCCGGAAAAGCCGGGCACTTCGGCAACGTCCGGTGTGACGAATGCGCCGCTGGCCGGCAATATCATTCGCCGAGCGGCGCCGCTACTTGGCGTGAAGCCGGATTTCGGCCATGAAAGTGAGGCTTTGCTGGTCTCCTACCAGTGATTCCCGCCTTGGTCGTGCGGGACGGCCACAAAAAGAATACTGGAAAGCAATGAAGCTGGGCGAACTTGCCGATATCCTGCCACATGATGGCGTATTGTCCGACGACATGACGTTCTCCGGCGTGCAGTCCGATTCCCGGCATGTGACAACCGGCGACATATTCTTTGCGTTGCCTGGCGTGAAGACGGACGGCGCGCGTTTTGCCGAGGATGCCGCGGCGCGTGGTGCGGCGGCGGTCGTGGCAGAACCCGGTTCGATAGGCGGGGCGCTTGCGATCCCGGTCATCGAAAGCAGCGACCCGCGCAGGGCGTTGGCGCTTTGCGCCGCCCGTTTCCATCCAGGACAGCCCGAAACGATGGTGGCCGTGACGGGAACCAGCGGCAAGACGTCGGTCGCCTCCTTCGCGCGCCAGATTTGGGAACAGGCGGGGCTTTCGGCGGCAAGCATCGGCACGACCGGTGTCGTGGCGCCGAACCGCGACGAATACGGGGAACTGACCACTCCCGATCCGATAGCACTGCATAAGCTCCTGAAGGAGCTTGCCGAGGACGGCGTGACCCACGGCGCCATGGAAGCCTCCAGTCACGGCCTTTCGCAGCGGCGGGTGGACGGAGTAAGGCTTGCCGCAGCCGGCTTTACCAATCTGGGGCGCGACCATATGGATTATCACCCGACGGTAGAGCACTACCATCAGTCGAAGATGCGCCTGTTCGACACGCTGCTGCCCGCTGGCGCACCGGCGGTCGTCTTCGCCGATGACGAGTGGTCGGAAGCAACGATGAACGCGGTGAAGGCGGCGGGGCGGGAGCTTCGCACGGTCGGCCGCAAGGGCGCCTTTCTGACGCTGAAGCGGGTGGAGCATGAGCGCCACCGGCAGCGGGCCGAGGTGGAGCACCGCGGTCGGATCTACGAGATCGGCCTTCCGCTGGCGGGCGACTTCCAGATCGCAAATGCGCTGGTGGCGGCTGGCCTCGCCATAGCGACAGGACTTGCCGCCGACCAGGCACTCGCAGCGCTGGAGCAATTGAAAGGCGCTTCGGGGCGGCTCGAACTGGTGGGGACGACGGCCGAGGGCGCGCAGGTCTATGTCGATTACGCCCATAAACCCGACGCCTTGAAGAATGTGCTCCTGGCGGTGCGACCCTTCACCACCGGCCGCGTCGTCGTCGTTTTCGGCTGCGGGGGGGATCGCGACCGCGGTAAGCGGGCGATCATGGGCAGCATAGCGGCCGAGCTCGCCGACATCGCCATCGTGACCGACGACAATCCGCGCTCGGAAGAGCCGGCGACGATCCGCAGGGCCATTCTCCAGGCGGCGCCGAACGCCCGGGAAATCGGCGACCGCCGCGAAGCCATCCGCTCCGCCATATCCATGCTGAAGGCCGGTGACACGCTCATCGTGGCCGGCAAAGGGCATGAGCACGGGCAGGAAATCGCCGGGCGCAAGCACCATTTCTCCGATCATGAAGAAGTGCGGAAAGCGCTCGGGGAGCAGACAGCTTGAACATCCTCTGGGACAGCCAGGCCCTGGTCGCCGCGACCGGAGGGCGCCCGCAGGGTAACATGCCCGAAGGTGTGAGCGGCATCTCCATCGATACGCGCACGCTGAAGCGCGGTGAGGCGTTCTTTGCCATCAAGGGCGAAAATTTCGACGGCCATGATTTCGGCACGGCGGCGATCGCGGCCGGGGCCGGCGTGCTGGTCGTCGCGGAGGAGAAGCTGCCGGCGCTCGGCCGGCTGGCCGCGCCGAAGATCGTCGTTCCCGATGTCCTGCAGGCACTGGAGAAGGTCGGCCAAGCGGCGCGCTCGCGCTCCAGGGCCAAGATCATCGCCGTGACCGGCTCGGTCGGCAAGACGACGACCAAGGCCATGCTGAGCCGCATTCTGTCGCGCGCGGGCACGGTGCACGCGGCCGACAAGTCGTTCAACAACCATTGGGGCGTGCCGCTGTCGTTGGCGCGCATGCCGGAGGATTGCGATTACGCGGTCTTCGAGATCGGCATGAACCATCCCGGAGAGATCACCTCTCTGGTGGGCATGGTGCTCCCGCATATCGCGGTCGTCACCGCGGTGGCCGCAGCGCATCTCGGCTTCTTCAAGAGCCTCGACGAGATCGCGCGCGCCAAAGGCGAGATCTTTTCCGGCGTTCTCAAGGGCGGTCATGCGCTCATCAACCGCGACGATGAGCGCTGGAAACTGTTGTCCAAGATGGCGGCCGAGGCCGGCATCGAGCATATATGGGGCTTTGGCGAGCATGCCCGCGCCCAATTCAAGCTGATGAGATACGAGCCCGACGCGCAGGGTGCGCAGATAGACGTCAAGGCCGCGGGCCAGGAACTTTCTTTCCGTCTGGGTGCTACAGGACGACATATGGTGCAGAACGCGCTGGCCGCCCTGGGAGCGGCGCATCTGGCCGGAGCCGACCTGCCGCGCATCGTGCCGGCGTTCGACGATTTTGCGGCCGAGGAAGGACGCGGCCGCCGTCACGTCCTGCGCCGGGGGCAGGGCACTTTCACGCTGATCGATGAAAGCTACAATGCCAATCCGGCATCCATGCAGGCGGCCTTGCGGGTACTGGCGACGGCGCCGGTGGCCGATGGCGGGCGGCGCATCGCCGTTTTGGGCGACATGTTGGAACTGGGCAGCCATTCGCAAAAACTGCATGCGGGGCTGGCGCCGGTCATCGCCGACGCGCGCGCCGACATACTGCTTCTGGCGGGCGCCGAAATGAAGGCGTTGGCGGACAATCCGCCGAAGGACATCCAGGTGGAATACCGCGCCAATGCGGACGAGCTTCAGCCGCTTCTCCTGAATGCGGTGAGGGCGGGGGATACTGTCATGATCAAATCATCCAAGAGCATCGGCTTTTCCAAGCTGGTCGAGGCTCTCACCAAACATTTTCCGGCGGCGGTTGATAAACCGGCGCGGGGCTGACGCCACGCGGGGGTTTTCATCATGCTCATGCTGCTTGTCCAGTTTGCCGACGAGTTTTCTGCATTCAACGTTTTCCGCTACATAACGTTTCGCACCGGCGGGGCGCTGATGACTTCGGCTTTCATCGTCTTCCTGTTCGGGCCGGCCATCATCAATTCGCTGCGCGTGCGGCAGGGACGCGGCCAGCCGATCCGGGCCGATGGTCCCCAGACGCATTTCAAGAAAGCCGGAACGCCGACCATGGGCGGGCTGATGATGCTGAGTGGCATATTGGGCGCCTCCGTGTTGTGGGCGAACCTTTCCAGCGTCTATGTGTGGGTGGTGCTCATGGTCACGGTGGGATTCGGCGCCATCGGTTTTTACGACGATTACCTGAAGGTGACCAAGCAGTCCCATCTCGGATTTTCAGGAAGGGTGCGGCTGATCCTCGAATTCCTGATCGCCGGCTTTGCAGCATGGCTGATCATGCGGGCCGGACAGGCGCCATTCTCCTCATCGCTCACTTTTCCGTTCTTCAAGGAGCTCCTGCTCAATCTCGGCATCTTCTTCATCCCGTTCGCGGCCTTCGTCATCGTCGGCGCGGGCAATGCGGTGAACCTGACCGACGGGCTCGACGGACTGGCAACCGTGCCGGTGATGGTGGCGGCGGCCTCCTTCGGCGTGATCGCCTATCTTTCGGGCAACGCCATCTTCGCCGATTACCTGCAAATCCACTTCGTGCCGGGAACGGGCGAACTGTCCGTCATCCTGGGCGCGGTGATCGGCGCCGGGCTCGGCTTCCTGTGGTTCAACGCGCCGCCGGCGGCCATCTTCATGGGCGATACCGGCTCGCTGGCGCTGGGCGGGCTCATCGGCACCGTTGCGGTAGCGACCAAGCACGAGATCGTGCTGGCCATCATCGGCGGGCTGTTCGTCATCGAGATATTCTCGGTCATCATTCAGGTGGCCGTCTTCAAGTTGACCGGCAAGCGGGTGTTCCTGATGGCGCCCATCCACCATCATTTCGAAAAGCTCGGCTGGACGGAAAGCCAGGTGGTGATCCGCTTTTGGATCATAGCCGTCGTGCTGGCGCTGATTGGGCTTTCGACGCTGAAGCTGAGGTAAGGGCGCATGATCCCTGCCTCCGCATTTTCGGGAAAGAAAGTCCACGTCTTCGGCCTTGGCGGTTCGGGCATCGCCACCGCGCAGGCGTTGGTCGAGGGCGGCGCGACGGTGCTCGCCTGGGACGACAACCCGGAAAGCGTGGCGCGTGCAAAGGCCGAGGGGATCGCGACGGGCGACTTGCGGGACGCGGACTGGAATGGGGTCGGCACGCTTGTGCTGGCGCCAGGCGTGCCGCTCACTCATCCCCGGCCGCACTGGAGCGTGGAACTGGCGCAGGCGGCGGGCGCGGAGATCATCGGCGATATCGAATTGTTCGTGCGCGAAAGGCGCGCGCACGCGTCGGATGCCCCCTTCATCGCCGTCACCGGGACCAATGGCAAATCGACGACGACTGCGCTGATCGCTCATGTGCTGGTCTCGGCCGGGCGCGACACACAGATGGGCGGCAATATCGGGCGGGCTGTGCTGACCCTCGATCCGCCGCTGTCGGAGCGTCACTATGTGGTCGAGTGCTCGTCCTACCAGATCGATCTGGCGCCGACGCTCGACCCCTCTGCGGGTATCCTGTTGAACCTGTCGCCCGACCATCTCGACCGGCATGGCGACATCGACCGCTACGCGGCGATCAAGGCCCGGCTCGTCGCCGGCAGCCGGACGGCGATCATCGGCGTCGACGACGAATATTGCGCAGGGATTGCCGACCGGCTGGAACGGGACGGCGTGAAAGTGGAGCGTATTTCGGCGGCCGGACCGCTGGACAATGGCTTCTTCGCCGACAGCACGATACTGATGCGGGCGATCGACGGGCAGGCGGAACCAGTCGTCTCGATTGAAGGCATTGGTTCGCTGCGCGGCAGGCACAATGCGCAGAACGCCCTGGCGGGGCTGGCCGCCGCGCTGGATTGCGGGCTTTCAGCGACCGAAATCCAGGCCGGATTTGCCGGCTTCCCTGGGCTCGAACACCGCATGGAGCAGGTCGGGCGGAAGGCCCACGTGCTCTTCATCAACGATTCCAAGGCGACGAATGCCGACGCCGCCGCGCCGGCGCTTTCAAGCTTCGGCCGCATCTACTGGATTGCCGGCGGCCTGCCGAAGCAGGGCGGCATCGAAAGCCTGCGGCCTCTCTTCCCACGCATCGCCAAGGCTTATCTTGTGGGCGAAGCCGCTCCTGCCTTCGCCGCCACGCTTGGGGAGGCGACGGCGTATGAAATTTCAGGTACCATCGAAGCCGCCGTCGAGCATGCTTCGCGGGATGCGGCGCAAGATGCCGGGAGCGAGGCGGTGGTTCTGTTGTCGCCGGCTTGTGCGAGTTTCGACCAGTTCAGGAATTTCGAGGTCCGGGGCGAGGCCTTCCGAAAGGCTGTGCTTGCGCTGCCCGGCGTGGAAGCGATCAGAGGGAAAGACACATGATCAGCCGTACGGACCGAAGCCATGTCGCGAATTGGTGGTGGACTGTGGACCGCTGGTTCCTGGCGGCCTTTCTTTCGCTGATGGGTCTGGGGGTCGTGTTGTCTTTCGCGGCAAGCCCCGCCGTGGCCGAGCGCATCGGGCTCGACAGCTTCCACTTCGTCACCCGACAGATCATGTATATGATCCCGGCGGTGGCCTGCCTCATCGGGGTTTCGTTCCTCGATCCGCGCCATGTGCGGCGGCTGGCGCTTGTCATGCTGGCCGTATCGCTCATTTTCATGGTCGCAACCTTGTTCGTCGGGCTGGAGGTGAAGGGGTCGCGGCGCTGGATCTATCTCTTTGGCGTTTCGATCCAGCCGTCCGAATATCTCAAGCCCGCATTCGTGGTGATCTGCGCCTGGCTGTTCGCCGAACACGCCCGTCAGCCGGAGATCCCGGGCAATCTGTTCGCCATGATCCTGCTCGGGCTGGTGGTGGCGCTGCTCGTTGCGCAACCGGACCTGGGCCAGACGATGCTCGTGCTTAGCACATGGGGAGCGATGTTCTTCATCGCTGGCATGCCCTGGCTCTGGATCGCGGCACTGGGCGCGCTGGGGGTGGGCGGCGCGGTTGCAGCCTATTCGATCTTTCCCCATGTGGCCGACCGCATCGACCGCTTCCTGACAGGCGAGGGCGATACCTATCAGGTGGATATGAGCCTGGAGGCCATGACGCGCGGCGGCTGGTTCGGGCAAGGACCGGGCGAGGGGTCGGTGAAGCGCATCCTGCCGGACAGCCATACCGACTTCGTCTTTGCGGTGGCGGGCGAGGAATTCGGCCTGATCACGTGCCTGCTCATTCTCATGCTGTTCGCCTTTGTGGTGCTCAGGGGACTGGATCTGGCGCGGCGCGAGGAGGACGACTTCACGCGCTACGCGCTGAGCGGGCTTGTCGTCCTGCTCGGCTTCCAGTCGATCATCAACATGGCGGTGAATGTGCGGATGATGCCGGCCAAGGGCATGACGCTTCCCTTCATCTCCTATGGCGGGTCCTCGCTGATCGCCATGGCGATTTCGATGGGGTTCGTGCTGGCGCTTTCGCGGCGCAGGCCGGAGAAGCGGCGGCCGATAGGGGTGTCGCGGGTTTCCGGCCGGGCGGCGACGGCCGGCTGACATGACCGAGAAGATCGCAATCGTGTGCGCCGGCGGCACCGGCGGGCATCTGTTTCCGGCCGAGGCGCTGGCCCATGAATTGAAGGCGCGCGGCTGGACGGTTCATCTGGCGACCGACAGGCGGGCCGGGCGGTTCGCCGGCGATTTTCCGGCAGCGGGCGTGCATGCCATCGACGCGGCGACGTTCGGGTCACGCAATCCGGTTGCGCTGTTGCGCAGCCTCCTCACCATCTGGCGCGGTTTCCGCCAGGCGTCTGCGCTCATGGGACGGCTGAAGCCCTCGGTGGTCGTGGGTTTCGGCGGCTATCCGACCTTGCCGCCGCTCTATGCGGCCACCCGGCGCGGCGTGCCCTCCATCATCCACGAGCAGAACGCGGTGATGGGGCGGGCGAACCGGGCCCTGGCGCCGCGGGTCGAGGCGATCGCCGGTGGCTTCCTGAAGGCGCAGGGGCCGCACGCCGCGAAGATTGCGGAGACCGGAAACCCGGTCCGCCAAGCCGTGCTCGATGTTGCCGATACGGCCTATGAAGCGCCCGTGGCGGACGGAAGACTGCGCTTGCTCGTCTTCGGCGGAAGCCAGGGCGCGCGGTTCTTCTCCGATGTGTTTCCCGAGGCCGTGGCCCTGCTGCCTGTGCTGTTGCGCTCCCGGCTCGACATCGTTCAGCAGGCACGGCCCGAAGACGAGGCGCGCACAAGGGAGCGCTATCGGGACCTTGGCGTAGAGGCGGAGGTTTCGCCCTTCTTCTCCGATCTGCCTGCGCGGATGGCCGCGGCCCATCTCGTGGTCTCGCGCTCGGGCGCGTCGACTGTCTTGGAGCTCTCCATCATCGGGCGGCCATCGATCCTTGTGCCACTGCCGCATGCACTTGACGACGATCAAGGCCGCAATGCGCAGCTTCTGGTGGATGCGGGCGCGGCGCTCATCAGGCGCCAGGCGGAGATGACGGCGGAAGATCTTGCCGGCGATCTCAGCGAACTCCTGGCGGACGGTGAGCGGCTGAAGGGGATGGCGCTGGCGGCCAAGACGGTTGGCCGGCCGGGCGCGACGAAGTTGCTCGCCGATTTCACAGAGGCTATTGCGTCGGGCCGATCGATCGAGGAATTCAAACGGGGAGCTGGCGCATGAAGATGCCGCAAACCATCGGGGTCATCCATTTCATCGGCATTGGCGGCATCGGCATGAGCGGCATCGCCGAGGCGCTGCATACGCTGGGCTATCAGGTGCAGGGGTCAGATCAGGCCGAGAACGCCAATGTGGCGCGGCTGCGGGAAAAGGGCATCAAGGTTTTCGTCGGCCACGACGCGGGCAATCTGGGCGAGGCCGAGGTGGTCGTGGTGTCGACGGCGATCAAACCGGCCAACCCGGAGTATCAGGCATCGCGCGAGCGCTTGCTGCCGATCGTGCGACGCGCCGAAATGCTTGCAGAGCTGATGCGCTTCCGCCAGGCGGTCGCCATCGGTGGAACCCACGGCAAGACGACGACGACATCGATGGTTGCCGCACTTCTCGATGCGGGCGGGCTGGATCCGACCGTCATCAATGGCGGCATCATCAATGCCTATGGAACCAATGCGCGCATGGGCAAGGGCGACTGGATGGTGGTGGAGGCCGACGAAAGCGACGGCACCTTCCTCAAACTGCCGGCGGAAATAGCGGTAGTGACCAATATCGACCCCGAGCACCTCGATCATTACGGCTCGTTCGACAAGGTGCGGCAGGCCTTCCGCCAGTTCGTGGAGAACGTTCCGTTCTACGGCTTCGGGGTGATGTGTATCGATCATCCGGAGGTGCAGGCGCTGGTCAGCCGCATCGAGGACCGCCGTCTCGTCACTTACGGCGAAAACCTGCAGGCCGATGTGCGCTTTTCCAATCACAGGATGGACGGGGCGACGTCGGTGTTCGACGTGACCTTGCGGGAGCGCAAATCCGGCCGGTTGGAAATCATCGAGGGGCTGCGCCTGCCCATGCCGGGCCGTCACAATGTCTCGAACGCCGTGGCCGCGATCGCGGTGGCGCACGAACTCGGCATCGGCGCGGAGGATATCCGCAAGGGGCTCGCCGCCTTCAGCGGGGTCAAGCGGCGTTTCACGCTGACCGGCGTGTGGAACGACATCCATATCTTCGACGACTATGGCCACCACCCGGTGGAGATCCGCGCGGTGCTGAAGGCGGCGCGGGAGGCTACGCGGGGACGCGTGATCGCGGTGGCGCAGCCGCATCGCTATACCCGCCTCCACGATCTGTTCGACGATTTCGCATCCTGCTTCAACGAGGCCGACACGGTGCTGGTCGCTCCCGTCTATACGGCGGGAGAGGAACCGATAGACGGCGCGACATCGGAGGCCCTGGTCGCCAGCATGCGCGCCGGCGGGCATCGCGACGCCCGCCATATAAGCGGGCCGGAAGCCGTTGCGCCGCTCGTTCGCGAGGTGGCCAGGCCGGGGGACTTCGTCGTCTTCCTGGGGGCCGGCAACATCACCCAATGGGCCTATGCGTTGCCTGGCGAGCTCGGCGGATGAACGATAAGGGGCTAATCGAACGGCTGGACGGCAGGCTGTCGGGACTGCGGGGCAAGCTGGTGCCGCGCACCGGCATGGACAAGATCACCTGGTTTCGGGCCGGCGGCGAGGCGGAAGCCATGTTCCAGCCGGCAGATGCCGAGGACCTCGCCGCATTCCTGCGCGCCGTGCCCGAGGACGTGCCGCTGACGGTGGTCGGTATCGGCTCAAACCTTCTGGTGCGAGACGGCGGGCTGAAGGGGTTCGTCATCAGGCTTTCAGCCAAGGGTTTCGGGCAGGCGGAAGTGCTTTCGGACAATCGGCTGCGCGCCGGCGCGGCGCTGCCCGACAAGCGATTGGCGGCGGCGGCGCTCGAAGCGGGGATCGGCGGGTTCCACTTTTACCACGGCATTCCCGGTGGGCTGGGCGGAGCGCTGCGGATGAATGCCGGCGCCAACGGCGTGGAAACTGCGGAGCGCGTGGTCGAGGTTCACGCACTCGACCGGCAGGGTAACCTTCACGTGCTGGGCCGCGCGGATATGGGTTATTCCTACCGTAAGTCGACGGCCCCCGCCGATCTCATCTTCATCTCCGCTATTATGGAAGGATACCCTGCCGATGCCGGTGAAATCCGCGCGGCGATGGACGAGGTGCAGCGCCACCGCGAGACCGTGCAGCCCATCCGCGAGAAAACCGGGGGCTCAACCTTCAAGAACCCCGAGGGCACTTCGGCGTGGAAGGAAATCGACAAAGCCGGTTGCCGCGGCATGATGATCGGCGGTGCGCAGATGTCGCCGATGCACTGCAACTTCATGATCAATACGGGCACTGCAACCGGCCATGACCTGGAATTGCTGGGCGAAACGGTCCGCGCCCGCGTTCTGGAGAATTCCGGCCTGCGCCTCCAGTGGGAGATCAAGCGCATCGGCGCCTTCAGGCCCGGCCAGGAGATTGAACCGTTTCTGGGGCAATTGCTTTAGGCGATAAACGTATCCGCGATCGCTTATCGCCGGTCGGACGGCTAAAAAACACCGATTTTAGCAAAATTTGAATCCATCGGAATCTCAAGGCCTTGTCACGGAATCAACTCTCTGATTCTGTGGGTACAAGCGTTTCCTGATTTGAGTCGGCGCGTTTTCGGCCGGGGGCTTCCCTTGGAACGGAGAGACTCAAGCCGTGAAAGCGTCAAGACAGGGAATGTCAGGAAGGGGGCATCGGATGGCGAAGAAGCACGTGGCCGTTTTAATGGGCGGATTCTCGTCCGAACGGCCGGTGAGTCTTGCTTCCGGTGCAGCCTGCGCCGATGCCCTGGAGGCGGAGGGATATCGCGTGACCCGCGTCGACGTCACGCGTGAGGTGTCGGATGTCCTTGCCGCCTTGAAGCCGGACGTGGTCTTCAATGCGTTGCATGGCCCGTTCGGAGAGGACGGCACTATCCAGGGCATCCTCGAGTATCTGGCCATTCCCTACACCCATTCCGGGGTGCTCGCCTCCGCACTCGCCATGGACAAGGATCTCGCCAAGATCGTGGGTTCGGCCGCCGGGATTCCGGTCGCCAAGTCTATGGTGGCGAGCCGCTTCGATATCCTGGGCGAGCATCCGATGGAGCCGCCCTACGTGGTCAAGCCGGTCGCCGAGGGTTCCAGCTTCGGGGTGGTGATCGTACGCGAGGGGCAGTCGCATCCGCCGCAGATTCTGGGATCTTCGGACTGGCGCTATGGCGACCGTGTGATGGTCGAGCGTTATGTCCACGGGCGGGAGCTGACCTGTGCCGTGATGGGCGAGGAGGTGCTAGGCGTCTGCGAGATCGTGCCGGTCGGTCATGCCTTCTACGATTATGATTCAAAATATGTTCCGGGCGGCTCAAAACACGAATGCCCGGCAAAAATTTCACCGAATATTTACCAAAAAATACAGACACTGTCCCTCAAGGCGCACAAGGCCATCGGCTGCCGGGGCGTGAGTCGATCGGACTTTCGTTTCGATGATCGTAGTGGTGAAGGCGATCTGGTCTGGCTGGAGATCAACACCCAGCCGGGCATGACGCCAACCTCTCTTGTGCCGGACATTGCTGCCCATGCCGGGCTGGGATTTGGTGAATTGTTGAGTTGGATGGTGGAGGATGCGTCTTGTTCGCGCTGACGTCAGGTAGGGGTTCACGCGCAGGCGAAGCTGGCTTCGTGCTGCCGCGCTGGCTTCGTCGGCCGGCGCGCCTTGTCCAGCGCGTCCGCATCGGCGATTTCGAAGCGCCGCCCTTTGCCGCGACCATGGCGACGGCCTTCCTGTTCGCCGCAACCGGGCTTTATGGCGGGCTGCAGGGCGGCCATATGGACGAGGTCGTGCAGGCGACGACGGCGCGCATCGGCTTTGCCATAGGCGACGTGAAGATCGCCGGCAATGTGGAGACCTCCGAAATCGACGTGCTGCAGCAGATCGGGCTCGACGGCTGGACCTCGATGGTCGGCTTCGACGTGAGCGAGGCTCGGCAGCGGATCGCCGAACTCCCGTGGGTCGAAAGCGCCACCGTCCGCAAGGTCTATCCGGATACGCTCGAAGTCATTCTTCGGGAGCGCAAGCCTTTCGCCATATGGCAGCAGGGGAGCCAATTGTCGGTCATCGAGCGTGACGGGTCGATCATCGCGCCCTTCACGAATCCGCGCCATGCCTCGTTGCCGCTCGTCCTCGGCGTCGGCGCCAACGAGGCTGCGTTGGGTTTCATTCGAAAGGTTGGCGGTGTCGGCGAACTTGGCGACCGCGTACGCGCCTATATCCGCGTCGCTGACCGCCGCTGGGACCTGCGTCTCGACAACGGTATCACCATTAAGCTGCCCGAGCGCGAGCCTGACGAGGCGCTTGCTGCCGTGGTGCGGCTGAACGCGCAGTATCAGCTTTTCGATCGGGATATCAAAGCGGTGGACCTGCGTCTGGACGACCGGGTCACCGTGGGGCTGACCGAGGATGCCGCCGAAAAACGCAATGCGGTGATCGAACAGCATCTGGCGGCGCGAAAGAAGGGAGCCCGGATATGAGCTGGCTCCCCGGGTCGGGCGGGAACACCGAGCGGCGCTCCGGCGTCATTACCGTTCTCGATGTTGGATCGAGCAAGGTATGCTGCATCATCGCCAGGCTTCTGCCGGCTGAAAGCAGCCGAGCGCTGCGTCACCGCACGCACCGCATCAAGGTCATCGGCATCGGCCATCAGAAATCCGAAGGGGTCAAATCCGGCGTCGTCGTGGACCTCGACCGTGCCGAGCAGGCCATCCGCCTTGCGGTGGACGCGGCCGAGCGCATGGCGGGGCTGACGGTTGATTCCCTTATCGTCAACGTGTCGGCTGGCAGGCTGAAGAGCGAGACCGCCAGTGCCACGATCAATCTCGGCGGGCACGAAGCGGCCAGGGCCGATGTGAACCGGGTGCTTACGGCGGGCGCGCGCCAGGCCATGCGGGCCGAGCGTGAGGTCGTGCATTCGCTGGCGGTCGGGTTCTCGCTCGATTCGGAGCGCGGCATCCGTGATCCGCGCGGGATGGTGGGCGACACGCTGGGCGTCGACATGCATGTGGTGACCGCAGACGCGGTGCCGCTGCGCAATCTGGAGCTTTGCGTAAACCGTTCGCATCTGTCCGTCGAGCGGCTGGTGGCGACGCCCTATGCCAGCGGGCTCGCGGCGCTGGTGGATGACGAGACGGAGATGGGTGCGGCCTGCATCGATATGGGCGGAGGCACCACGACGATCTCGGTTTTCGTCGATGGCAAATTCGTGCATGCGGATGCGCTGCCGGTCGGCGGCAACCATGTGACGATGGACCTGGCGCGCGGGCTTTCGACGCGGCTGGAAGACGCCGAACGGTTGAAGGTCATGCACGGTTCGGCCCTGCCGGCCAGCGCCGACGATCGCGACATCGTGGCGATCCAGCCTATCGGCAGTGATGAGACGGAGCAGCCTTTGCAGGTGCCGCGGGCAGTCATGACGCGCATCGTGCGGGCGAGGGTCGAAGAGACGCTGGAACTGGTGCGCGACCGGCTGAACCGGTCAGGTTACGGTAACCTGGTGGGGCGCAGGGTTGTCTTGACCGGCGGCGCGAGCCAGCTTGGCGGTCTGCCGGAGGCGGCGCGCCGGCTTCTTGGGCGCAACGTGCGTCTTGGACGGCCGCTTGGCGTGGCCGGGCTTCCCGAGGCCGCGAAGGGCGCGGCGTTCTCGGCCCCGATCGGGCTGCTGATTTATCCGCAGGTTGCGGATTACGAAAGCCGTGGAACAAAAGGCGGCATATTCACGCGCGCAACGGGCACCGGGGGGCGGTTCCAGCGCGTAGGTCAATGGTTGCGGGACAGTTTTTAGAACAACAATTCCCGATGGCGGCCGCAGCGGCGAGGCGGCATGAAGGCGGAAAGGACGAGGACAATGACGATCAACTTGCAAAAACCGGACATCACCGAGCTCAAGCCGAAGATAACGGTGTTCGGCGTTGGCGGAGGCGGCGGCAACGCCGTCAACAACATGATCACGGCGGGGCTTCGCGGCGTCGAATTCGTGGTGGCCAATACCGATGCCCAGGCACTCACCCAGTCGAAGTCGGATCGTCTGATCCAGCTTGGCGCATCGGTGACCGAGGGGCTGGGTGCCGGTTCGCAGCCCGAAGTGGGCCAGGCGGCCGCCGAGGAATGCATCGACGAGATCCTGGACCACCTGTCGAACACGCATATGTGCTTCGTCACCGCCGGCATGGGCGGCGGCACGGGCACGGGTGCGGCGCCCGTCGTGGCGCGGGCGGCACGGGAGAAGGGAATCCTCACCGTCGGCGTGGTGACCAAGCCGTTCCATTTCGAAGGCCAGCGTCGGATGAAAACGGCCGAGGCGGGTATCGAGGAACTGCAGAAGTGCGTCGATACGCTCATCGTCATTCCGAACCAGAACCTCTTCCGCATCGCCAACGACAAGACGACCTTTGCCGATGCTTTCGCCATGGCGGATCAGGTTCTTTATTCGGGCGTGGCCTGCATCACCGACCTGATGGTCAAGGAAGGCCTCATCAATCTTGACTTTGCCGACGTCCGCTCCGTCATGCGCGAGATGGGCAAGGCTATGATGGGCACGGGCGAGGCTTCCGGCGAGGGACGAGCCATGGCGGCCGCCGAGGCCGCGATCGCCAATCCTCTGCTCGACGAAACCTCCATGAAGGGTGCGCGCGGCCTTCTGATCTCCATCACCGGCGGCCGCGACATGACGCTGTTCGAGGTGGACGAGGCTGCGACCCGCATCCGCGAGGAGGTGGATCCGGAAGCCAACATCATTCTGGGCGCGACTTTCGACGAGGAACTCGAAGGCGTTATCCGCGTCTCCGTGGTGGCTACCGGCATCGACAAGACGGCGGCAGAGATCTCCTCGCCACCGTCGGCGATTCGCCAGCCGATGCGGCCGACCGCGCAGCCGTCCCAGCAGGCGCCGCGGACGGCGGGAGCGGAAGCCCGGCCCCAGCCCGTGGCCCGCGATGTCGCTCCTGAAGGAGGCGTCGCGGTGGGAAACGACCCCGTGGCTGAAGCAATCCGCAGCGCCGAACAGGACGCGCAGCAGATGACGAGCGCGTTTCAGCCGCAGAGCAAGCTCTTCAAGCCCGCCCCCGCAGCACCTCAGGCAGCCGCTCCGGCGGCCGGCTACACGCCGCGCCCGGCAGCGCCGCAGCCGGCGCCCGAGCAGGCGATGCAGCCGCAGCAGCCTGCGCCGCAGCCGGTGCGCATGCCCCGCGTGGAGGACTTTCCGCCGGTGGTGCAGGCCGAGATACAGTCCAGCGGTCGCGCCGAGCATGCGCCGGACCACGAGGAGCGCGGTCCGATGGGCCTGCTCAAGCGCCTGACCAACGGCCTTTCGCGCCGCGAAGACGATGGCCATTCGGCTCCGCCGCCCGAGCCGCGCCTGCGCCAGCCGGCCCCGGAGGCGCGCCGTCAGCCTTCCAGCGAAAGCCAGCTCTATGCTCCGCGCCGGGGTCAGCTCGACGACCATGGCAGAATCAGCCAGCAGCCGCGGGCCACGCAGGAGGACGATCAGCTCGAGATTCCCGCCTTCCTGCGCAGGCAGGCAAACTAGGCGGTAACGCGGCTGTAACATGCAGTAACAAAACGGGCGCGCCGGCGCCCGTTTTGGTTAGGAAATGTTAAACTAAAACAAACTTTTATATCTGTTTAGCAATTTCCGCATCATGGTAACACCGGGTAAGAAAGCGTGATTTGGAGTCGTGGAGCGGGAACATTATCTTGCGACCCAAACGAGACCGGAGCATGGGGCGTTTTTGGGGCTAGTCGCGTGCTTCCGCTAGAAGCCGTCCGCACCACCGAATGGAGCGGAGCGGTACGGGCGAGCTGATGGGGATCGATTTGCTCGAATATCAGACGACACTAGACGCGCGCTTCTCGCTCTCGGGCATTGGCGTTCATTCCGGCGAATCCGTTTCCATCCACTTCAATCCGGCGGATGCAGACACAGGTATTGTCTTTCAACGGATAGACGAGAATGCCGAGGGCAAGGTGATACGAGCGCTTGCGGCGGAGGTCGGCGAGACGGATTTTTGCACCGGCCTTGGCGATACTTCCGGCGATCACGTCGCGACGGTCGAGCATCTCATGGCCGCGCTGTCGGCGATGGGCATAGACAATGCCGCGATCGAGATCGATGGCGGTGAAGTGCCGATCATGGACGGCAGCGCCGCGGTCTTTGTCGAAGCTTTTCGGCAGGCCGGTATCAGGCAGCTCGATGTGAAGCGCCGTTACATCCGGATCAAGAAGCCGGTTCGCATAGGCATGGGCAACTCCTGGGCCGAATTTCTGCCCCATGACGGCACGAGGTTCGAGGTCGAGATCGATTTCGAGAGCCCGGCCATCGGCCGGCAGGCCTTTGCGGTCGACATGAACGCCGAAGTTTTTGCCCGAGAGATCGCGCGGGCGCGCACTTTCGGCTTCATCAAGGATGTCGAGCGGCTCTGGGCCGCCGGCTTTGCGCTCGGCTCGTCGCTCGAAAACTCCGTCGTTATCGGCGAGGACCACCGTGTGATCAACATGGAAGGTCTGCGCTACGAGGACGAGTTCGTTCGCCACAAGATGCTGGACGCGGTTGGCGACCTGGCTTTGGCCGGAGCAAGGTTCATCGGCTGTTTCCGTTCCTATCGCGGCGGGCACCGGCTGAACGCTGCCGCCCTGCGGCATCTGCTCACCGACCCTTCCGCATTCGAGATCGTCGAGACCACGCGCCGCGAGCGGGGCAGGGGCGCCGAAATGATCGCCGTCAACGCACCCGTCTACGCGCCTTGGGTTCTGTGACGACTTGATTCTTGGGGCGATGCCGGCCCCGGATGCATGCTGCCACAAAAATGTGCCATTGGCCGTCGATAGCGTTGCCGCGCGCCGGGATTATGCACTATGACTGCGTGCACATCTTTTGTCTGAATGCGCCAGAGGGGCCGAGCCCGCATGAATTTTAGACGCCTCGCCGATCGGATGAGCTTGAGGGCTCCGGTCCGTACAGCCTTTGCGGCAGTGGCCTTGCCGCTCCTGGCGGCCGGCTGCAATGCGGAGAAGGATCTCGACCTGTCCACCTATGTGGAGCAGACGGAGCCGGCCGATGCGCTCTACAATCAGGGCTTGGCCAATCTCGAATCGGGGCGGCTCAAGGAAGCGGTCGCCAAGTTCGAGGCCGTCGACCGGCAGCATCCCTATTCGGAGTTCGCGCGCAAGGCGCTTCTGATGGCCACCTTTGCGAACTACCGCCAGGGCAACTATGCCGAGGCGATCAACAGCGGCAAGCGCTATGTGGCGCTCTATCCGACCAGCGACGACGCGGCCTATGCGCAATATCTGGTCGGGCTGAGCTACTTCCGGCAGATCAAGGAAGTGACCCAGGACCAGAAGGAAGCGCGTCAGACGATCGAGGCGATGGAGCAGGTCGCCCAGCGCTGGCCGGATTCGGAGTATGTGCCCGATGCTCAGGCCAAAGTGCGTTTCGCGCGTGACCAGCTCGCCGGCAAGGAAATGCAGATCGGCCGCTATTATCTGGAGCGCCGGGAGTACATTGCGGCCATCCGCCGTTTCCGGGGCGTGGTAGAGAACTACGCAAACACGCGGCACGTCGAGGAGGCGCTTGCGCGGCTGACGGAAGCGTATTTCGCCATGGGTATCGCATCGGAAGCGCAGACGGCCGCCGCGGTTCTGGGGCACAATTTCCCGGAAAGCGAATGGTACAAGGATTCCTACGCACTCCTGCAATCGGGCGGGCTGGAGCCGAGAGAGAATACGGGCTCCTGGATTTCCAAAGCCGCTGGCTTGATTGTGGGGGCAGGCTCCTAGGCGCTTCATGCTCGCACACCTTTCGATCCGCGATATTGTCCTGATCGAACGGCTCGATATTGATTTCTCGGCCGGGCTGTCGGTGCTGACGGGAGAGACTGGGGCGGGCAAGTCCATTCTGCTTGATTCGCTTTCGCTTGCGCTGGGCGCGCGCGGCGATGCTTCACTGGTGCGCCATGGCGCCGATCAGGGGCAGGTGATCGCCGTTTTCGACGTGCCGGCGGTCCACCCAGCCCGCGATGTGCTGCGTGAGAATGCCGTCGACGATAGCGGCGACATCATCCTGCGGCGTGTGCAGTCGGCGGACGGGCGCACCCGCGTTTTCATCAACGACCAGCCTTCCAGCGTCGCGCTCATGCGGCAGGTCGGGCGCGCGCTGGTGGAGATACACGGCCAACACGACGAGCGGGCGCTTGTCGATACCTCCGCGCATCGCGATCTGATCGACGCCTTTGGCGGGCTGCTTCCACTGACGGGCGAGGTTCGTGCTGCCTGGCGCGCGTGGCGGCAGGCCGAGCAGGAGCTTGCCCGCCACAGGGCCAAGGTCGAAGCGGCCGCACGTGAGGCCGATTTTCTGCGCGCTTCCGTCGAGGAATTGTCAAAGCTCGACCCGCGCCCAGGCGAAGAAACGGAACTTGCCGACGAACGCGCGCGGATGATGCGGGCAGAGAAAACCGCCGCCGATATCGCCGATGCGCAGGAAGTGCTGTCCGGGCAGGCCTCACCCCTGCCGGCGCTGGCCAGCCTGTTGCGCCGGCTTCAGCGTAAGGCGCAGGAAGCGCCGGGACTTCTGGAGGAAATCATCACGTCGCTTGACGAGGCGTTGATCTCACTAGACGCGGCGCAGAGCGCTGTGGACGAGGCCATGCGGGCGAGCGAGTTCGATCCCCAGCGTCTGGACCAGGCCGAAGAGCGCCTCTTCGCGCTGCGTGCGGTGGCGCGCAAGCACAATGTGATGGTCGACGAACTGGCGGCGCTGCGCGACCGGATGGACAACGATCTGGCCGATCTCGATGCGGGCGAGGAGCGGCTGGGCTTGCTGGAGAAGGGCGCGGCAGAACGGCGCGATGCCTTCGATGCTGCTGCTGGCCGGCTTTCCGAGGCGCGCCAGGCCACCGCGGAGACGCTTGCCGCTGCGGTGATGGCGGAGCTGCCGGCGCTGAAACTGGAGCGCGCCCGGTTCTTGGTGCAGATCGACAGTGCGCCCGAGGACCGGATGGAAGAGGGCATCGATCGGGTTGAGTTCTGGGTGCAGACTAATCCGGGCACACGTCCGGGGCCGATCATGAAAGTGGCATCGGGCGGTGAGCTTTCGCGCTTTCTGCTGGCACTGAAGGTGGCGCTTGCCGACAGGGGGTCGGCGCCGACGCTGGTCTTCGACGAAATAGACACCGGCGTGGGCGGGGCGGTGGCCGATGCCATCGGTCAGCGCCTTGCGCGGCTGGCAAGCCGCATCCAGGTGCTGTCGGTCACCCATGCGCCTCAGGTGGCCGCGCGGGCCGGCACCCATTACCTGATTGCCAAGACGGGCGGCCATGACCGCGTGGCAACGGGGATCGCCGTGATGGACCGGGATGCGCGCCAGGAAGAGATCGCGCGCATGCTCGCGGGCGCCACGGTGACGGAGGAAGCGCGCGCGGCGGCCGAGCGGCTTTTGCAGGAGAATGCGCTGGCGGCAAGCTGAAGGTGTTGAGGCAAGGCCGGAATTGACCATATGTTGGCGGCCCGTTCCACACCGGATTCGCCAATCATGAGCACAGCCAAGATCCCCGTCGACGAATTGACGGAATCCCAAGCCAGGGACGAACTCGCCCGGCTTGCCGCCGAGATCGCGGAGCACGACCGGCGCTATCACACCGAGGACGCGCCGACGATCACCGACGCGGAATATGATTCGCTGCGTCGCCGCAACCTGGCCATCGAGCAGCGGTTTCCGGCTCTCGTGCGGGAGGATTCGCCGTCGCGCCGGGTCGGCGCTCCGGTTTCGGGCAAGTTCGAGAAGGTGCGGCACAAGGTGCCGATGCTCTCCCTCGACAACGCCTTTTCCGACGAAGACGTCATAGATTTCGTCGCCCGCATCCGGCGCTATCTCAAGCTCGATGCAGACGCGCCCATCGCCATGACGGCCGAGCCCAAGATCGACGGGTTGTCCCTGTCTTTGCGCTATGAAGCCGGGCGCCTCGTTTCGGCCGCCACGCGGGGGGACGGGCAGGTGGGCGAGAACGTCACGGCCAATGCCAGGGTGGTTTCGGATATTCCAAACGTGCTTGCCGACGATCCTCCTGACATTCTGGAAGTGCGCGGCGAGGTCTATATGACCCATCGCGATTTCCTGGCGCTCAACGAGCGCCAGGCGGCGGAGGGCAAGCAGACCTATGTCAATCCGCGCAACACGGCCGCGGGGTCGCTGCGCCAGCTCGATCCGTCGATCACGGCGGCGCGGCCGTTGAAATTCTTCGCCTATGCCTGGGGCGAGGTGAGCCGGATGCCGGCCGATACGCAAATGGGCATGGTGGATGCACTAAGGCGCTACGGGTTCGCCACAAATCCGCTGATGCTGCTTTGCCGCACCGCGACGGAACTGCTCGAGCACTACCACAGGATAGAAGCGCAGCGCGGGAGCCTCAGCTACGACATCGATGGTGTCGTGTACAAGGTCGACGACCTGATGCTGCAACAGCGGTTGGGTTTTGTCTCGCGCAATCCGCGCTGGGCGATCGCGCACAAATTCCCTGCCGAGCGCGCCACCACGGTTCTGAAGGAAATAGATATCCAGGTTGGGCGCACGGGAGCCTTGACGCCCGTCGCCAGGCTGGAGCCTGTCACGGTCGGCGGGGTGGTGGTCACCAATGCCACCTTGCACAATGCGGAGGAGATCGAGCGGCTGGGGATCATGATAGGCGACACGGTCACGGTGCAGCGCGCCGGCGACGTGATCCCGCAAATCCTGAACTATGTGCCGGAAAGGCGGCCGGCCGACGCGCGCAAGTTCCAGTTTCCCACCGTCTGCCCCTGCGATCTGAAGACGCCCGTCATCCGCGAGGGCACGGCGGCAGGCGGCGAAGGGGTCGTGCGGCGCTGCTCCGGCGAGTTCGCCTGCCCGTTCCAGCGGATCGAGCATCTACGCCATTTCGTTTCGCGTCGGGCCTTCGACATCGAGGGTCTCGGGGAAAAGCAGATCGAGTTCTTCTTCCTTGATCCGGACCTGCCGGTCAGGAGCCCGGCCGACATCTTCACGCTGGCGGCCCGCGACCGGCAGAACATGAAGAAGCTCAAGGACAAGGATGGTTGGGGCGCGACCTCCGCGCAAAACCTGTTCGACGCCATCGAAGCGCGGCGCACGATCCCGCTCGACCGCATGATCTACGGCCTTGGCATTCGTCATGTGGGCGAACGCACGGCGACCACGCTGGCGCGCGCCTACGGCTCATGGGTCGATTTCCACGACGCCGCCCTGGCGGTGGCGGAGGGCGACCTCCATGCGCGCGAGGAGATGGACGCGCTGGATGACATCGGCGATGCCGTGATCGACGCGGTGGCGGCCTACTTTGCCGAAGAGCATAACCGCGCCCTCGTCGAGCGGCTGGCCGAGGAAGTGAACGTCGAGGATGCCGAGCGGCCTGTCACGGAGTCGCCTGTAGCCGGCCAGACGATCGTCTTCACCGGCGCGTTGGAGCGCATGTCGCGCGACGAGGCCAAGGCCATGGCCGAGCGTCTCGGCGCCAAGGTGGCAGGCTCCGTCTCGCGCAAGACCGACCTCGTGGTGGCGGGGCCGGGAGCGGGTTCCAAGCTCAAGAAGGCGGCGGAGTTCGGCATCGAAGTGATCGACGAAGACGCCTGGTTCGAACGCATCGGCCAGGAATAATGCGCCTGTCTCATCAATTGCCCTGAAGCGTGGCTCAACGGAATTGACATGACTGGTCAGCTATTCTGACCTATTTTCCGGGGCTTGGAGGAATCATGAGCGCGGACAGTTATGCCGACGACAGCACGGCGAGCGAGTTCTGGTCCGGCGCCAGGGCCAGCCTCCCGGTCGTGGTCGCGGCAATGCCTTTCGGTCTTCTTTTCGGCGCGCTGGCCATCGACAACGGCTTCACCGTTTTCGAGGCGATCTTCATGAGTGCCACGATCTATGCCGGCGCCAGCCAGATGGTGGGGGTCGACCTCTTCGGCACCAGGGTCGCGCCGTGGCTTATCGTGCTGTCGATCTTTGCCGTCAATTTCCGGCACGTGCTCTATTCGGCTACGATCGGCCGTCATATCTCCCATTGGGGACCGATGCAGCAGGCGATCGGTTTCTTCTTTCTCGTCGATCCGCAGTTCGCCGAGGCCGAACGGCGCCGGGAATACGGAACTCTTTCCTTCGCCTGGTATATGGGGATGGGCCTGCCCATCTATCTCTTCTGGGTCGTCGAGGCGTGGCTCGGCGCGCTGTTCGGCCGTCTGATCCCCGACCCTCATGCCATCGGACTGGACTTTCTCCTGCCGATATATTTCACAGGTCTTGTCATGGGCTTCCGGAAGCGGTCTCTCTGGCTGCCGGTTGTCGTCGTCAGCGCCATTGCCTCCATTGTCGCCTATCGCTTTGTCGGCTCGCCCTGGCATGTCTCCCTTGGGGCGCTCGCCGGCATCTTGCTGGGCGCGCTCATGGTGCCGACCGTGAAGAAGGACGCTCCGCGATGAGCACCACCTTCTGGATCATCGTCGCCGGCGCCGTGATGACCTATCTGACCCGTATTGGCGGGCATCTGGTCCTGTCGCGCTTCGAGCATATCCATCCGCGCGTCGAGGCGGGACTGAATGCCGTGCCTGCTGCCGTTCTCACCACGCTGGTAGCGCCCGCGGCAATGGAGGGCGGCATCCCCGAGATCGCCGCGTTGGCCACGGGCGTCGTGGTTTCGTTTGCGGTAGGCGGGATGATGCCCATGTTCCTGACGTCGGCCGCGGTGCTGATCCTGCTCAGGCATCTGCTCGGTTGACCAGGGGCGCGGTCGAGGAGCGCAGCCAGGTTCGCGTGCGGCCGTCGACAAGCGGCGATATCTCGTCGAAGACGCGTCGGTGATATGCGTCGAACCAGGTGCGTTCTTCTTCGGTCAGGAGCTCTGGCTCGACAAGCCGCTTGTCGATGGGGGTGAGCGTCAGCGTTTCGAAACCGTGCATGGCGATGTCGCCACCGGGAACCGGCTCGGGCTCGGTAATCGCGATCAGGTTCTCGATGCGGATGCCGTAGCTACCGGGCTTGTAGTAGCCGGGCTCGTTGGACAGGATCATGCCCGTCAGCAGTTTCTGCTTGCCGGTCTTCGCGATGCGCTGCGGTCCCTCATGGACGGAGAGAAAGGAGCCGACGCCATGGCCGGTGCCATGTCCATAGTCGTAGCCCGATTTCCAGAGGGCGGCGCGGGCCATGGCATCGATGTCCATGCCGCGTGTGCCGGCCGGAAAGCGCAGGGCGCTTATGGCGATCATGCCCTTGAGCACCAGCGTGAAATGCTTGCGCATGGCTTCGGTGGGCGTTCCAAGGACAACGGTCCGGGTGACGTCCGTCGTTCCGTCCTCATACTGGCCGCCGGAATCGAGCAATAGGAGCTCGTCGCGCGCGAGTTTACGCGTCGTCTTCTCCGTCACCCGGTAGTGGACGATTGCGCCGTTTGGACCGGATCCGCTGATCGTGTCGAAGGAAATATCGCGCAGCGGCATCTGTGCCTCTTCGCCCGCGCGTATGCGCGCCGCTTCAAGGCGCTCGACCACGCCGATTTCATCCAGGGTCTCTGGCTCCTGCCCGTCGAGCCAGGCCAGAAAATCGGCGAGCGCGGCGCCATCGCGCAGATGGGCCGCGCGGGCGCCGCGCAGCTCCGTTGCGTTCTTGGTGGCCCGGGGCAGGGAAGCCGGGTCGGCGAAGGCAATCGTCTCACCGCCGGCCTCCTTCGCCAGCAGCCGGAGCTTTTCCGCTGCCAGTCCCTCGTCCAGCCCGATAATGCCGTCCTGCGAGGCATACTGCGCAAGCCGTGCCTCCAGTTCGTCCGGTGCACGGAGTTCGGCAAGCTGGGTCAGGTAGGCTTCCACTTCGCGCGACAGCTTTTCACGGGCGAGGAAGAGATCAGGCCGTCCGTCGGCCGACAGGATGGCGAAACCGAGCGGCAGGGGCGTATGCGGCACGTCGCTGCCGCGAATGTTGAACAGCCACGCGAGCGAGGATGGATCGGTAAGGACCGTCCTGCCTACGCCCTCCTTGCGCAGTGCCTCGGAAAGCCGCTCGATCTTGTCGGCAGCTTTCTCTCCGGCAAAGTCCAGCGGGTGAATTCGCACCGGCGCCAGCGGTGGCGCCGGGCGGTCTTCCCATACCCTGTCGACCAGGTTCTCCTCCAGGGCGACGATTTCCATGCCCGCCTTCTCGACGGTTTCGCGCAGGGACCGCACATCGCCGATCGTGTGGAGCCAGGGATCGAGCCCTATACGCGCTCCCTCGGCAAGATTCTCTCTGATCCATTCGCGCGGCGGCGTTTCGGGAACATGGGCGATCTCGAAGATGCCCGGATCGGTCTGCTCGCGGGCCTGCAGCGTATAGCGGCTGTCGACGAAGAGCACGGCACGGGATGCCAGAATCAGCGCTGCGCCCGCCGAGCCGGTGAAGCCGGTCAGCCAGCGCAGGCGCTCCGCGCAGGCCGGCACATATTCGCCCTGATGCTCGTCGCTGCGGGGCACCAGGAGGCCGTCCAGCCCGAGGGCTGCCATTTCTTCGCGCAGGCGCGCCACTCTAGGCGCGGCCTGGCTCGGATCGGACGAAACGTCGAATGTCTGGAACATCGGGAGCACCATGTAGGGAGAAGCTGAGCGGAGCCTACCGTATTCGGCCGGCCAGGGAAATCAGAGGCAGCCGGCTTGATGTGGAAGAACAACAGAGTAGGGCGACCTCTTCCGCTTCCTGATTCATCTTGATGTTGCGACGCAGCATTTGTGTTCGCATATGCAAAAAGGAATGGCTCACATGCGCAATCGGCGCTGGTTACCAGGTCAGGATCGCTTACCTATTGGGATGTGGAGGATTGAAACCCTTGCCAGACAGGAGACTGCAAATGGCCAAGCGCAATTTTTTCCGTGGTGCGATGGATGCACTCGTGGCAGCCCGCCAGAAGCAGGTCAGCCGCTATGTCAATGGGGCGCTTCTCATGCTCGATGACGAGACGCTGAAGTCCCACGGCTATACCCGTGAAGAGCTGCGTCGTAACGGCAGCGGCTTTATGTACTGACACTGCTCTTCCGGCAGCATCGAAGATTACGGCGGCCCGCAAACGGCCGCCTTTCTTTTGCGCCGGTAGGTGTTACCGCTTCATGTGAATAGCGACCCAGCCCTCCCGGTGAAGCGTCTTCACGTGCCGGAAATTCTGGCCGACATAGGCGGCCATGACCGGCTGCCTCTGGCGTTCCAGAATCCCTGAAAGGATGATCGAGCCGCCGGGAGCGACGTGCCGTGCCATCTGCGGCGCCAGCGCCATCAGCGGCCGCGCCAGGATATTGGCGACGACGAGATCGAAGGGCCTGGCCTGTGCGAATACCGGGTGATGGAAACCCGGCGCGGTCTCGGCCTTGATCCAGGCCGCCACCTGGTTCAGCCGCACATTGTCCCGGGCAACCCGGGTGGCGATGGTGTCGATGTCGGTCGCCAGGACGGGGATGCGGGCCAGGCGCGCGACGGCAATGGCCAGTACCGCGCTGCCCGCGCCAAGGTCCAGCGCGTTGCACGGCCGCTCTGCCGTCACCACCCGCTCGATCATCTCAAGGCAAGCCGAAGTGGTACCGTGATGGCCGGTGCCGAAGGCAAGTCCGGCATCGATCTGGATGGCGATCTCGCCTGGTCTTTGCTGACCGCGCTCGTGGGCGCCGTGGACGAAGAAGCGGCCGACGCGTACGGCGTGCAGCCCCTTGAGAGAATGGGAAACCCAGTCGATGTCGGGCAATTCCTCGGTGTGGAGATCAATGTCCGGGGCCAGCGGAGCCAGAATTTCTGCCACGCGTTCGCGCGTACCCTCAAGATCATCCGTCGCATAGACGGAGATCTCGTATATCTGCTCGTCCTCATCGATCTCGCTGATTGCGACGGGCAGGCCCTCATCTTCAAGGGCAGCTTCAAGCAAGCTGAAGGCTTTGCCGGCGCGGGGTTGCCGCGCCTGAAAATGAATACGGCTCTGGCCCATCAACCTTCCTCGATGAGCCGGCGCAGCTTGGCCATCGCTGTCTCGGTGTTCTCCTCATAGGAGATGGTGCCGAAGAAATCGCCGTCCCGGTCGAGAAGCATGACCGAGGCGGTGTGATCCATGGTGTAGCCGCCATCCTCAAGCTCGACCTTGCGCGAATAGATGCGGAAGGATTTGACCATTTCGGCCACCTTGTCCGGTTCGCCGGTGATGCCGGTGATGCGCTCGGAGAAGTTTTCCAGATAGGTTTTCATCACTTCGGGCGTGTCGCGCTCCGGATCGACGGTGACGAAATAGGCTTCAAGCTCGGTGCCGTCCTCTCCGAGTTCATCCAGCCATGCCTGCATCTCGAAAAGCGTGGTGGGGCACACGTCGGGGCAATGGGTGAAGCCGAAGAAGACTGCCGTGGGGGCACCCTTGAACGCGGCCTCGGTGATGGGTTCGCCTTCATGCGTGACCAACTCGAACGGCTCGCCAAAGGCGACCACCGTGTTCTGGCTGCGGTACCACTGGAAGGTTAGCAGGCCCGCCGCGAAAGCGAGCAGGACGAATATGCCGATGAGTATTGCGCGCATCATCAAAAATCACCGTATTGAATGGATTGATCTAGAAACACCAGGCAAGGCCGGCCTGTGCCAGCGAAATAACCATGGCCGGCCCGTTGTTAAGCCACATGGCCAGTCCGAGCCCGCCCAGCGCCGCCAGTGAGGTCACCGCGGCGGCGATCTTTGCGTATTCGGCGAGACGAGGATCGATCACCAGCTTCATGGAATGAGGATAATGCCTTGCCGCCGGGAAGCAAAGACGCAAACTGTCGCAAGCGCGGCGGTATTCCACTCCCTGCAAAATGCTGTAGAGCAAGTGTATGGAGAAGGATCCTCGCTTTACCGAACCGGAGCCGCGCGTTCATCCGACGGCTGAACTCAAGGGCTGCCGGCTCGGTCGATACGCGTCCATCGGCGCGCGGGTGGTGCTGCGCGAGGTCGAAGTGGGAAACTTCACCTATTTCGAGCGCAACGCAGAAGCCATCTATGCGACGTTCGGCAAGTTCTGCTCGGTAGCTGCCAATACGCGCGTGAACGCCCTGGAGCATCCGGTCGAGAGGCCGACCACGCACAAGCTCAGCTATCGTCCCAACGAATATTTCCGCTATCTGGGCGTGGACCAGGTCCTCCGCGAGCGCCGGCGGGGCAGCACGGTGACCATCGGGCACGACGTTTGGATCGGCCATGGTGCCGTCATTATGCCAGGCATCGCCATAGGGGACGGGGCGGTGGTCGGCGCCAACGCCGTGGTCACGAAAAACGTGGCTCCCTATGCGATCGTCGCGGGTGTGCCGGCGGTCGTGCTGCGGCCGCGCTTCGCGCCCGACATTGCGGCCCGGCTGCAGGCGCTGGCGTGGTGGGACTGGCCGCTGGAGCGCCTGTTCGAGGCCGTCCCCGACATGCAGGTGCTGGATATCGCAGCATTTCTAGAAAAATGGGAGCGGTGCTGACAGCCGCCGATCATCAGGCTGCTGCGCCCTTCCGTCACCGGAAGGGTGGCGGAAGGGCTGGAGGTCAGCGCCTGGAGGCGAGAGCAAAGCGGCGGTGAAGCCGTCGCCTGCCTCACCACTTAACGACTTGGCCGTTAATAAAGGACTGACGGCACGCCCCCGCCATCGGTCTCGCGCCGCCCAGGAGAAACAAGGCCAAAAACAGGCCCGTTGCCACCAAAACTCCCAATTTGCGAGAGGAACACCGGCGAATCATTGGCGTTTGGCTGCTTGGAGGGACGATCCACCACAGGAGCATGAAACATGAAGCGCATTCTTGCACTGACCATCGCACCCCTTTTCGCTTCCGTTGCGTTTGCCGGTATGGCCGCGGCCGATGGCAGCGAAATCAAGACGAACTCCGGTACGAGCGCACAAATAGATACCGAGATGGATGCGGGTGCGGGCACCGATACCGGAGCCGACGTCGGCGTCGACACCGGTGTCACCGCCAGCACCGGGGCTGAAGCCAACTTCGGTTCGGTGATCTCCGCCATCCAGGCCAGCGGCACTGCGGCGGCGGATGTCGAGGCCGTTACCGACGCGTCGGATGTCGAGATCATCCGCATCGGTGAACTGGCGCAGGGCGAGAGCATGAACGCGCTCGACAATGCGCTGTCCCAGAACCAGGAGGACGTCGACGCGCTGCGCAACGCGGTCGAGGCCAACAGCACGGTTGCCGACAAGCTCGAGGAGGAACAGGTCCAGGTCGAGAATGTCGTCGCCGCCGAAACCAATGCCGAGGGCGATCTGGTCGTGTACGTCCGCTGATACTGCCGGTTCGCCAGCATTCCAGTTCTGCCGGGATATCCGCTGCATCTTCGGGTGCGGCGGATATTCTGCAATCGGGTGCTCCGTGTATAGCCCCTTAAACGGCACTCGACTGGCTATACCTCTCTTCGCTTTCGTTTGCTCTCTCCGTATAGATGAGTCGGAAGGATCGGTGCGCATTTGGCGTCGGCGGAAGAACGATCCTTCAGCCACTGCTGGAAAGCTTATGTTTTTCAGCCAGTCGCTGACCGTTCCCTTGGCCCTCTGGGAGCGCAACCTTTTGCTGAAGTATACTCGCGTGCTGCGTGTATTGACTTTCGGTCTGCTTATATCCCCATATGCATTTAGCTTAGGCGCAGTAGTGCGAACCGGCGATCAATAGGGGCGAATTCAATGCACAAGCAATTCCATGAACTCAAGCGCCAGCTCGCGGAGCTTTCCGAAACGGTCAACAAATTCGAATCCGAAGCGGTTCAGCTGCGCATCGTGGAGCTTCTGTTCGATCAGGCGCGGGATGAGCCCGGCTTCTCGGAAAAACAGTCGCCGGACTACCGGCCGGGGCCGACGTCAGGATATGCCGATTGGCCGGCCGCCACATCTTCGGGCGGAAGACCGGGGCGGCCGCGCAAGACGGCACCGAGCGCCAGCGGGGCCGTAGCGGCACTTGCCAAGCTGATCGATAGCGACTTCTTCCAGGAGCGCAGGACGATCGGCGATATCGTCAAGAAATGCGAGCAAGATGCCGGCGTGAGATACAAATCCAACGCCTTTTCCGGCCCGCTGTCACGCTACGCAGCCAGCGGCATTCTCAAGCGCGACAAGAATGCCGACGGCAAGTTCGAGTACTACAAGTAGGCGCCACGGCACCGGTTTGAAAACCGGAGCCGATTTTCGGAAAAGCGCGACGTACAGTTTCCATGACGGCGTATGGCGTCCTTCATGCGTCCGAATGGACGCACGGCGCTCTACGCCCGCGCCCGCCGAAGGTTCACAGGGCCTTCACGAAGCCATCCAGAACACGCTTCTGGCCCGCTTTGTCGAAATTGATGGTGAGCTTGTTGCCCTCGATAGCGGCAACGTTGCCATTCCCGAACTTCATATGAAAGACGCGGTCGCCGATCTTGAAGGCTGATGGGCTGTCGGACACCGATTTGGCGACGAGTTCCCCCTCGATCGTCCGGCCCTTGACGGATCCTCGACCCGCGCCGTAGCCGGAGTCGGTTTCGCCATAGCCGATCCGTTCCGCCTGATGGCCTGACCGCGTGCCCCAGTTGCGGTCCGTTGCGTCGGTCCGGTTCCGCTGGGCGCGCTGCCAGCCGGGGGTGGCGTAGCTGTTCGAAAACGAGGTATCGTCGAAGCGGGATCGGCCGTAGGGGTTGGGGCGGCCGGGTTGGCCGGCCGACCTTCCGTAGCCGCCATAGCCGCCGCCGTCCTCGGCTACGTCGACATGGGCTTCCGGCAGTTCATCCAGAAAACGCGAGGGCAGGGTCGACTGCCATAAGCCATGGATACGCCGGTTGGAGGTAAACCACAGATGCAGGTTGCGCTTGGCCCGCGTCAGTCCGACATAGGCGAGGCGGCGCTCCTCCTCCAGGCCCGTCCGCCCGCCTTCGTCCAGCGCACGCTGGTGGGGGAACAGCCCTTCCTCCCAGCCGGGCAGGAAGACCGTGTCGAACTCCAGCCCCTTGGCGGAGTGAAGCGTCATCAGGCTGACCGCATCCAGGCCCTCGTCGCGCTCGGCATCCATCACCAGGGCGACATGCTCAAGAAAGCCACGCAGGCTTTCATATTCCTCCATCGAGCGGATCAGCTCCTTGAGGTTTTCCAGCCGGCCGGGCGCTTCGGCCGACCGGTCGTTCTTCCACATGTCCGTATAGCCGGATTCTTCCAGGATCTGTTCGGCAAGTTCGGTATGGGAGACCCGGTCGATCTGGCTCTGCCAGCGCTCGAAGCTCTCGGCCAGCGTGCGCAGGGCCGCGCGCGGCTTGGGCTTCATTTCCTCCGTGCCGACGAGATCGCGGGCGGCCTGCAGGAGCGGAACGCCACGCATGCGCGCCACATCGTGGATCTGCCGTACCGCGGCTTCGCCAAGGCCGCGCTTGGGCACATTGACGATACGCTCGAACGCCAGATCGTCGGCCGGCTGCGCCACGACCCGGAAATACGCCATGGCGTCGCGGATTTCCTGCCGCTCGTAAAAGCGTGGACCGCCAATGACCCGGTAGTTGAGGCCCAGCGTGACGAAACGGTCCTCGAACTCGCGCATCTGGAAGGAGGCGCGGACGAGGATGGCCATGTCGTTGAGCGCGTGTCCCTTTGTCTGCAGCGCCTCGATCTCTTCGCCGACGCCGCGGGCTTCCTCTTCCGAATCCCAGGCGGCGTGGACCTTGACCTTGGGATCGTCTGGGTCCGACTGTTCGGTGAACAGCGTCTTGCCGAGACGCCCTTCGTTGTGGGCGATCAGGTGCGAGGCGGCACCCAGGATATGGGCGGTCGAGCGATAGTTTCGTTCGAGCCGGATGACGGTGGCGCCGGGAAAGTCCTTTTCGAAGCGCAGGATGTTGTCGACCTCGGCGCCGCGCCAGCCATAGATCGACTGGTCGTCGTCGCCGACACAGCACACGTTGACGCTGCCGGCCTGGCGCTGGGCCAAAAGCCGCAGCCACATATACTGCGCCGTGTTGGTGTCCTGATACTCGTCCACCAATATGTACTTGAATTTGGCGTGGTATTCGCGCAGCACGTCCGGATATTCGCGGAAGACGCGGATGGGGTGTAGCAGGAGGTCGCCGAAATCCACGGCATTCAGCGTCTTCAACCGCGCCTGATAGGCCGCATAGAGCTGCCGGCCCTTGCCGTTGGCGAAGGCGCGCGCGTCGCCCTCGGGAATGTCGCCGGGCGCCAGGCCCTTGTTCTTCCAGCCGTCGATCATCTGGGCGAACTGACGGGCCGGCCAGCGCTTGTCGTCAAGGCCTTCTGCCTGGATAAGCTGCTTCAGGAGCCGGATCTGATCGTCGGTGTCGAGAATGGTGAAGGAGGACTTCAGGCCTGCGAGCTCGGAATGGCGGCGCAGGAGCTTCACGCCGATCGAGTGGAACGTGCCGAGCCATGGCATACCCTCGACAGCCTCTCCGACCAGAACGCCGACGCGCATCTTCATTTCCCGCGCGGCCTTGTTGGTGAAGGTGACGGCGAGGATCTGGGAAGGGTAGGCGCGGCCGGTGGCCAGGATATGCGCGATGCGGGTCGTCAGCACGCGCGTCTTGCCGGTGCCTGCGCCGGCCAGCACGAGCACGGGCCCTTCGGTCGTCTCCACAGCGAGCCGTTGCTCGGGGTTCAACCCTTCCAGATAAGGCGTGGACGGGCCCCGGCGCGCGGCCATGGCGCGCGCGGCAATGCCGCCGCCGGGCTGGGCCGGGGACGGCATATCGTCGTCGCCGAAAAACGGCAGATCGTCGGGATTTCCTGACATTGAGCCTGCATATGGTGATTCGACCCCCAGGGGCCAAGCGTTTTCCTTTTGTACCGGTTTGGTGGCGTCGGGCCAAGGCCGGGAAGCCAAAGGAATGGGGAATACAACGCAGACGTATGTTGACGGCGGGAGAAGTCGCGCATAACTTTCATCGAGGCAGGATGCGGCCGGCAGCTCGCGCCCCTAAAGGGGATGGCGAATGCATCCATCACGTTTTCAACGGTCCCGATGCAGGGCGGCGAAGACGTCGGCAATGCGGGCGCTGATGGGGCTTTCGCCGTTGCAAGGACCGTATCATGCGCACATATCTCGACGCCAAGGCGATGGCGAAAGCCATGCGCGAGGCTCTTTCCGATCATTCCATCGACCTGCCGCACAGCGCCGCCCTGGAGGTCGTCGCCCGACAATTCGGCTTCGCGAACTGGAACATACTCTCGGCGAAGATCGACCAGGCGACGCTTGCCGGTAAGGCGGATCAGTTTCAGCAGGCCATTCCCATTATCCGCATCTTCGATGTCGCCAAGGCGCGCGAATTCTATCAGGCCTTCCTCGGCTTCTCGGTCGACTGGGAGCATCGGTTCGGGGACAATTTCCCGCTCTATCAGCAAGTGTCGCGCAGTGGCCTCAAGCTGCATCTGAGCGAGCATGCGGGCGATGCCTCGCCGGGCTGCAACATGATCGTTCATACGGCCGGCCTGCGGGCATTCCATGAGGAACTTTCCGCCAGGGACTACCGCTACCTGAAGCCCGGCATCTCACAGGAGGAGTGGGGGCTGGAAATGGTGGTGACGGACCCCTTCAATAATCGCATCCGCTTCCTCGAGCGGCATTCCAAAATCAAGTGATGCATGCGGACCGAACCACCGTGGATGCAGGCCCGGCCTGCATCCACGGTGGCTCACAAGGGCGTGATTGGACCTGTGCTGCCGTCTCGGGGATGCTGGGGCGGCGCGGGGGATATCGACACAATCATGGGAGCCAGCCGATGTCCGAAACGAAGATCACCCAGGCCATGATCAACGCTTATGACGAGTACACGCATCTCACGCTGGATCGCCGTGGCTTCATGGCGAAGCTCACCAAGCTCGCCGGTTCGAGTGCCGCTGCGGCGGCCATCGTGCCGATGCTGGCGGCGAATTCGGCGCGGGCGGCCATCGTCGCGCCGGATGATGAAAGGCTTGTAGCGGAGGAGATCGCCTATCCCGGCGCTGAAGGCGAGATGCGCGGCTATCTCGTGCGTCCGCGCGAGGCTTCGGGGCCACTGCCGGCCGTGATCGTCATTCATGAGAACCGGGGGCTGAACGAGCACATTCGTGATGTCGCCCGCCGCATGGCGCTGGAGGGTTTCGTTGCGCTGGCTCCCGATTTCCTGTCGCCGCTCGGCGGCACCCCGGCGGATGAGGATGAAGCGCGCGGCATGTTCGGACAGCTCGATCCTGCGCAGACCGTGGCCAATGGGTCGGCGACCATCGCCTTTCTGCAAGAGCACGAAGCGACCAACGGCAATGTCGGCGCCATCGGCTTCTGCTGGGGCGGTGGCACGGTCAACAGCCTCGCTGTCCATGACCCCGAGCTCGATGCCGGCGTCGCCTATTATGGCCGCCAGCCGGACGCGGACGAGGTCGAAAACATCAGCGCGCCGCTGCTTCTGCACTATGCGGGGCTGGACGAGCGCATCAATGCCGGGATCGAGGAGTTCACCGATGCGCTCGACGCGGCAGGGAAAGAGTACACGGTTCATATATACGAGGGCGTGAACCACGCCTTCAACAACGACACCTCGGAAGCACGTTACGACCAGGAGGCCGCGGAACTGGCCTGGCAGCGCACGGTCGCTTTCCTGAAGGAGAAGCTTGCTTCCTGAGCTTCGGTCATGAATTGCGGCCGGGCCTATCCCTCGCCGCGCGCGTTGCGGGCGCGGCGGAGGATGGCTCGGGCAAAAACCAGTTCCATGGGCACAGGTCGGCGCTCGTATTCTATGCGGAAAAGCTCGTCGTCCAACGATTTCAGGGCCCGCCAGAAATCGTAATCGCTGAAGGCGGGGTCGTAGGCCAGCCGCTCCGACATTTCCTTCACATCGACCTTCACTCTCAGTCTCCCGGACTGCGCGTCCTCACATACGAATCGTTAACCGCCCCGCAGGAAATCTTGGCTGCATCTGCGCGCGCCGCAAGGAAGCGGCCCTGCTTAAGTTGTGCAAAGGGCGGTTTGGTTAACCGCGCGTGAACGGCCCGGTCAGCGATGCTCTTCCTCGCTGAGCTGCACCAGCGCGCGGTTGAAGGAGCGCAGGGCGCGGACATGGCTGGCCCAGGCGATGATCCGCCTCTCGTCCTTCGGGTCGACGACAGGCAGGCGCGTATGGCCGCCCTTGTCGAAGGCGCGCAGCGCCGATTCCAGCGTATCCGTCGGCCGCAGTGCCGGTTGCCCCGACTCGGGATCGTAACGCTCCGGCTCGGCGTCGCCGGCCAGCGGCTCCATGAAATCCATGACGCGGGTGATCTGGCCCAGCGCCCGGTGCGGACCCTCTTGGATGAAGAGCCCGCGCATCTCCAACTGCCAGTGGAACCACGAGTGCCCGTGGATGGCTTGGGTTATGCCGTGCGCCACCGCCACCGTCAGCAGCAGGGCGATGGACAGGGTGTAGCCGCCGGTGAGTTCGAAGACGATGACCGTGGTGGAGATGGGCGCACCGAGCACGGCTCCGGCGACCGCGCCCATGCCGAGGATCGCGTAGAGCCCTTCGCTGGATGCCATATCGGGAAAGGCCGCCGCGGCGATGAGGCCGAAGGACCCGCCGGTCATGGCGCCCAGATAGAGCGCCGGCGAAAAGATGCCGCCGCCGAAGCGCGCGCCCAACGTTATTGCGGTGGCGACGGTCTTGACGACGATCAGGGCGAGCATGGTCATCAGCGGCAGCTTGCGCCACAGCGCCATGTCGGTCACCTCATAGCCGACGCCGAGGATCTGTGGGAAGACGAGCGCGATGGCCCCGACCAGCGCGCCGCCGACTGCCGGCAGGAGATAGTAGGGAATGCGCGAGCCGCGCGCCATGAAATCGGCCATGTAGAGCGCGAACTGGAACAGGATCGCGACCATCGCGGCCGTGACGCCCAGCAGCGCGAAGGCCGGGAACTCCCAGAAGGACGTTATCTGGTGGTTGGGGATGAGGAAGGCGGCCGCATCGCCGAACCATAGCCGCGAGGCCACCGCGCCTGCTGTCGAGGCAATGACGATGGGCACGAAGGAGCGCATCGCGTAGTGGCCGAGAATGACTTCATGGGCAAAGAGAACGCCGGCGATGGGCGCGTTGAACGAGGCGGAGATGGCGCTGGCCACGCCCGCCCCGAGCAGGGTACGGCGGCACCATTCCGGCAAATTCGCCCGCCATGCCACCGCCGTGGCAAGGACCGCGCCCAAATGGACCACCGGGCCTTCGCGGCCGGCGCTGGCGCCCGAGCCCAGCGAAAGCGCGGTGACGAGCGCCGACAGGAGGCCGTCGCGCAGGCCGAGCTTGCGGCCGGTCAGCGCGCGCGCCTCGATGACGTCGGCCACCGCGCCGGTGCGCTTGTTCTTGAGGAAGGTGAGCAGCAGGCCGACGAGAAGCCCGCCGGCCACCGGACCCGCCATGATCAGGTACCAGGGTGTCTGGAGCGCTGCCGAATAGACACGTTCGGAGCGGGTTCCGAGCCACGGGATCTGGAACAGGCCGATCAGTTCGCGGAAGATGATGGCGGCGACGGCGATGGCCGCGCCCAACACAAGCGCGAGCAGCCAGACCATGGGCTGGCGGGTCTTCCAGAAGGTTTCGAGGTTCGGCTGCACCCATGAAACCAGGATGCGGGGCAGGTTGGTGATGAGCTCCGGTATCATTTCCGCCGGATGCCGATCGAGCGGCCCGCACGTTCGGGACGGGGCAGGCCGGCGTAGGTGGCGAAGAGCGCTTCGACATTGGCGCGAATGTCGGGCGGAAAGGGGGCGACCTTCGGGCCTGCCATGTCGATATGCAAGGTGAGGCATTCGCCGGTCGCGGCCAGCCAGCCATCGGCGTGGATGATCTCCTGATAGGAGTGCAGCCGCTTTTCGTCGTGGTCGATGAGGCGGTAGGAGACGTTGACGCTATCGCCGAGATGGAGTTCTCGCACGTAGCACACATGGATTTCGGCCGTGTAGACGGTCAGCCTGCGGTCGCGCGCATAGGCCGGTCCCATGCCCAACGTTTCGAAGACTTCGTCGGCGGCACGGTCGAACAGGACGTTGTAATAAGCCATGTTCATATGGCCGTTATAGTCGATCCAGTCGGTCTCGATCTGGAACGGTCGGGAAATATGCGGTACCCCCACGGCGCGCCTTCCGTTTTCCTTCGGCGATTGCGTCGGCCCGAAATCGAAGAGATTTCGGAAAGCACAAGGCCGGAACTCATACCCTACGGCGTCTCTTGTGCGTCCGAAAGGACGCGCGGCACCGTAATGACCACTGGACAATTGGTGCAATTGCTGGAGACTCGGATACAAAAGGAAAGCAGCCCGTTCGACAAGGGCGGGACGACGAATTTTGGAGGAAAAACATGGCTGTCGCGGCGTCGGCTGAGACACAGCGCAATGAAAGCGGCGTGGAAGCGGTGACCGCCCGGCTCGCCACGCTCTTTGGCGAGCGCTTTCAAACGGGCCAGGCGATCCGCGAGCAGCACGGCCACACCACCACCTATATCCCCAATCAGGCTCCCGATGGCGTCTTCTTCGCCGAGACGACCTTGGAGGTGCAGGAGGTGGTGCGGCTTTCCGCGGAGCACCGCGTGCCGATCATCCCGTTCGGCGTCGGGTCTTCCCTGGAAGGACATGTGAACGCCCCTTCTGGCGGCATATCCATCGATACGTCGCGGATGAACCGGGTGCTGCAGGTCAACCAGGACGATCTCGACTGCACGGTCGAGCCTGGGGTGACCCGCGAGGACCTGAACCATTACCTGCGCGACACGGGGCTGTTCTTCCCGATCGATCCCGGCGCGAATGCAAGCCTCGGCGGCATGGCGGCGACGCGGGCTTCGGGCACCAACGCCGTGCGCTATGGCACGATGCGGGAAAATGTTCTGTCGGTCACGGCCGTCATGCCCGACGGGCGCGCCGTCACCACCGCGCGGCGGGCGCGCAAATCCTCGGCCGGCTACGATCTCACGCGGCTCATGGTGGGATCGGAGGGCACGCTGGGGGTCATCACCGGGCTGACCTTGCGGCTTTACGGCATTCCCCAGGCCATTTCCGGCGGTGTCTGTCCCTTCCCGTCGGTCGAAGCCGCCTGCCAGGCCGTCATCATGACAATCCAGATGGGCATTCCCGTCGCCCGCATGGAGCTCGTCAACGCGCTCGGCATGCGCTCGCTCAATGCTTATTCACAGCTCGACTATCCCGAAAGCCCCTGCCTCTTTCTGGAGTTCCATGGCACGGATGCGGGCGTGGTGGAGCAGGCGGAGATGTTCGGCGAGATCGCCGGTGAATTTGGCGGAGGGCCGTTCGACTGGGCGCGCGAGGCGGAAAAGCGTCAGAAATTGTGGAAGGCAAGACACGACGCCTATTGGGCAGGCCTGGCGCTGCGGCCGGGGGCGAAGGCGCTCGCCACCGATGTCTGCGTGCCCATCTCGCGGCTGGCCGAGTGCATTGTCGAGACGGAGCGCGATATCGCCGAAACCGGCCTGGTCGCGCCCATCGTAGGTCATGTCGGCGACGGCAATTTTCATGTCACGGTGCTGATGGACATGGATGACGAGAGCGAGATCGAGCGCAGCGAGGGCTTCGTGTCGAGGCTCAACATGCGGGCGCTGGCGATGGAGGGCACCTGCACCGGCGAGCACGGCATCGGCCAGGGCAAGATGAAGTATATGGAACTAGAACACGGGGCCGGCGTCGACTATATGCGGGCGATCAAGCAGGCGATCGATCCGCTGAACATCATGAATCCCGGCAAAATCTTTGCAATGCAGGCGAAATCTTGAGCGCGGCCACCAAATGAACATTCCAGCCGCCGATGATGGGGCCAGGGCATGATCCCGGAAAGCGGATGCCGGTTTTCGCAAAGATCATGCGGCAAAGACATTCTGATCTGACAGACCGGAGCTGAAGAACTGGCGCGCTTATTCGTCATCATCGGTGGACTTGTGGTGCTGGCGCTTACGGCGGCGCTGATTGCGCCCTATTTCATCGACTGGACATCGTACCGGTCGGCCTTTGAGCGCGAGGCGGGCCGGGTGCTGGGACGGGAGGTCACGGTGGAAGGCGAGGCGCGGGCGCGGCTTCTGCCGTTTCCGTCTGTCACCTTCACCGATGTGACGGTTGCTGGCGGGCAGGGCGGCGAGCCGTCGATGACCGTGGAGGAATTCTCCATGGATGCGGAACTGGCGCCGTTCCTCAGCGGCGAACTCCTTATATTCGACATGCGGCTCGTGCGGCCGAGCGCCAAACTCCACATGGACGAGAACGGCCGTATCGACTGGGCTGTCCGGCCGTCGTCGCCTTTCGATCCGCGGCAGGTGACGCTGGAGAAGGTGACGATCACTGACGGCAATATCGTCGTGCGGCAGGAATCGGCCGATCGCACCGTGATGCTCGACGATATCGACGTGAATCTGAGCGCCCGTGCGTTGACCGGCCCGTGGCGCGTCGAAGGGTCGTTGCGGGCCGACGGGCTGCCGCTGAAGATCTACGCTGCAACCGGCGCTGTCGGCCCCGACCAGGCGATGCGGGTGCGCGTCGTTGCCGAACCGGAAGGCTATCCGATCGAGCTGGAAACGGACGGTCAGGCGCGGATGGAGGAGGGCGCCGCGCGCTATGCCGGCACCTTCCGCCTGCGAACGGTTCCGCCGCAGCCCGATGCGGCAGATGCGGCCGAGGCCGAGGCGGGCAACCGTCTTTCGGGCAGCTTCACCCTCGGTCATCGCCGGCTCGAGGTGGAGCAGTTTCGTTTCGAGACAGGCCCCTTGGCGGATCCTTATACGGCCGAAGGGCAGGCAACCGTCGAATTGGGCGCCCAGCCGTCCTTTTCAATCACCGCCGACGGAGCGCAGATTCGGGTTGGCGGCGAGGCGGAGAGCGCCATCGCCGGCCAGTCGGCGGAAGAGCGCCTTTCGGCGCTGCTTAGCTTTCTGGCCCAACTGCCCAAACCCGACATGCCGGGCCGGATTGCCGTCAATCTCCCCGCGATCGTGGCGGGCGACACCACCATTCGTGAGATCCGGGTCGAGGCTGAGCCCGTGGAGGCCGGATGGCAGATGAATTCGCTGGCAGCCACTCTGCCAGGCCGCACCCGCTTCGAGGGCAAGGGCCTGCTCGGCACCGGCGAGGAAGTTTCGTTCAACGGCGACATCCTGCTTGCGATCGGTCAGCCGTCGGGTTTTGCGGCATGGCTTGCGCGGGACGTGGACGAGGCCATCCGCCGGCTGCCCTCCGCCGGCTTCAGCGCCGAAGTTGCGCTCTCGGAGGGACGGCAGAGCTTCGAAAATCTAGAACTCATCCTCGGCGACGCGCGGTTTGGCGGAAGTGTCGAGCGTCGCACTGACGGCGAAGCCCGGCCGTCGCTGAAGCTGACACTCGATGGCGGCCGGCTCGATCTCGCTGACATGCAGGCCTTTGCCTCGCTGTTCGTCGACGACCAGGGACACAACCGCCTGGCCAATCATGATGTGGACCTGGAGATAGCCGCCGGCCCGGTGAGTGCGGAAGGCTTGACCGCCGATCATCTGGACACTGCGCTGCGCCTGCGCGAGGGCCTCCTGGAGATCGACCGGCTGGCCATAACGGGCCTTGCCGATGCTCGCATCAGTGCGACGGGGCAGGTCAGCGGCTTTGCCGATAATCCCACCGGCAAAATCGATGCGTCCATCGTCGCGGTCGACCTTGCTCCGCTCGCCATGGTGCTGGCGCGCCGCTTTCCCGAGAACGATCTGGCCACGGCGCTTGCCGAGCGGGCGGCCGCGTTCCCCGATCTGCTCGAAGACGGCGAGGTCAACCTGTTTGCAAGCGCCGCCGACAATGGAAACAGCACCTCCGGCCTTGCTGTCAGCGCCAGCGGGACGGCAGGGGGCTCGGATTTCAGTTTCACCCTGTCGGGCAACGGTCGCCTGTCGGCGCTTGCGGATGCGCAGTTCGCTGCCGGGCTCACGGTGCGGAACGAGGATGCCGCGCCACTTTACGCCCTGTTCGGCCTGCCGGCGATGCCATGGGGGCTGGCTGGCGAGGCGGAGGCTGAAGTGAGTGCGGAAGGCCGGCTTGCAGACACGGTGGAGACGTCCTTCCGCTTCGCCGGCGACGATCTGCTGGCCACGTTCGACGGGTCGGTGGAGCGGACTGCCGGCCGCTACAACGCCAGCGGGGTCGCGCAGGTCCGCAGCGACGACTTTGAACCCTGGCTTGCGACCGCCGGCATTTCGCTGCCGGGCTTCGGCCTGGGGCTGCCGGGGTCGCTGACGGGCCAGATCGACTATGGCAGCGGGGTAGCCGTCATTTCTGGCCTGTCCGGCACGATCGCCGACAACACCGTGGCCGGCGACCTCAACGCGGAAATAAAGAACGGACTGCCTCATCTCAGCGGCGCGCTGCGCCTCGACGCACTTGATCTGCAGCTTCTGGGGGAGATGGTGCTGGGCACCGAGGCGATGGAAGCCGGGCAGGGCGAGTGGCCTCGGGCGCCCTTCCGCCAGTCGGCCAATCCGCCGTTCACCACCGATGTGGAACTGCTTACGGGCGTATTGTCGGCGGGTGGACTGAGCGGCAGCGAAGCCGCAATGCAGTTGCGGCTGAACGAGGAAGGCATCGCCGTTTCCGAACTCACGGCCGATCTTCTCGGCGGAAGGATTTCGGGCCTTGCCGAGCTCAAGAACAATCAGGGGACAGTTCTCCTGAGCGCTCAGTTCCAGCTCGGCGGGGCCGCCATGGCGCAACTGGTGCCTCGCTCCGGCCTGTCCGGCAGCGCCGATCTCAGTGTCACGCTGACAGCGAACGGCAAGTCGGTCGGCGGCCTTGTCTCGGCGCTTGCCGGGTCGGGCTCTGCCGCGGTGGAAGGCCTGCGCATCGCCGGTTTCAATCCGAATGCGCTTCCGGCCCTCTTGCGCGAGGCTGACCGGGTCGGCCCGGAAATCGATACGGCGGCGGTGGAGGCCTTTGCGCCGGAGATCGTCCGGGACGGCGTGTTCGAGGCCGGACAAGCCGAATTGGCATTTTCGATCGCCAACGGTGTTGCGCGCACGCCGCCCGTGCAACTCGAGTCGGGGCCTGCTCAGATGAGCGCGGAGGCTTCGGCGGACTTTCGCGACCGTAGCGTCAGCGCCTCCGGCGCGGTGGTCTACGATGCCGGAAAAGAGGCGACGGCGGGCTCGGAACCCATGGTCCGCTTCGCTGCGCAGGGACCTGTCGGGGAAGCCGACATCTGGCTCGACCTTGAGCCGCTGTCGCAATATCTGACCCAGCGGGCATTGGAGCGGGAGCAGGCACGCGTCGAGCACATGCAGGCGGTTCTCCTCGAAAAGCAGCGCCTGCGCCGGGAGGCGCGTCTCTATGAAGCGCGCGAGGCCGCCCGCCAAGCCGCCGAGGCCGAGCAGGTGCGCCTTGAGCGGGAGGCAGAACGGCTGCGCAAGGCGGAAGAAGATCGTCGACGGCGGCAAGCGGAGGAAAGAGCCGAGCGGGAGCGCCAGGAGGCGGAAGTCCGCCAGCAGCAAACCGAGGAAGCCGCCGAACCGCCGGCGGGCCTCGACGTGGGCGACGGCGAAAACATCATACGCAGGCCACTGCCACCAGCCCAACGGCAGCCGGATGAGCCGCAGTCGCGCCTTCAGCAGGATGCCGAACCGGTGCTGCGCACGGAAGGGCTGACGGTGAGGGGCCTTCTCGACCTGCTCGACCAGCGCCCTTAGATCACGGTGACGCCTCGTTGAATGTCATCGTGCCTTATCCCCTTGCTGGCGTGCGATCTTCCCGAAAAGCGCGTCCAGTTTTCGGGATCATCTATAGCCTGCCCGAGTTGGGGCGGTGCGGTGGGTCTGGCCATGTCCGCGATCCGCGCGGATGGACCCGGCGCGCTCTACTGGAAACAACTTAATCGGATTTGTGCGACTGGACCCAGTCGAGCACGAAAAGCCGGATCGCCGACGACAGATTGACCTCGCGCGGGCGGGCGGCATCGATCTGGGCTATCAGCCGGGCGAGGGGGATTGCCTTGGCTTCGGCGGCTGCCTCGAGCTTTTCGTAGAAGGCATCCTCGACGGAAAAGCTGGTGCGGTGGCCGCGGATGGTAATCGAGCGCTTGCGCGGCGGCTTCATTCCTCAGGTTCGCGGCGATGGGCGTCAAGCCTGGCTGTCTCGATGAGGGCCTTCATGCGCTCCTTGTTGCGCGCCGCGCGCGTGCGGCCGAACCTGGCCCGGTTTTCTTCCGCAGTGACGCGCTTGTCGGCTTGAGCCTTTTCCTTGCGCTTTCGGCGGAGATTGACGATATCGCCCATGGCCGGCGGCCCTGGCCCTACTTCTTGCGGAAGGCGTCGAGCGAGACGACTTCGGCGCTCTTGCCGTCGCCATCGTCCGGCTTTGCCGCTTCGTCGGCGGGCTTTTCATCCGCTTTTTTGGAAGCAGATTTAGTTTTCGCCGCCGCCGCGGGCTTTTGAGCGGGTTCGGGGGCAACTTCCGCGCCAGGCTCGGCCTTGACCTCGAACTCCAGCTCGAAATTGACCGAGGGATCGTAAAAGCCGCGCACGGCGGCGAAGGGTATTTCCAGCTTCTCCGGCGTATCGGCGAAGGACAGGACGACCTCGAAACCTTTCTCCGTCACCTTCAGATCCCAGTACTGATACTGGATGACGATCGTCATCTGGTCGGGATAGCGCTCCTTGAGGCGGCTTGAGATGCGCACGCCCGGCGCGCCGGTCAGAAAGGTGATGAAGAAGTGGTGGTTGCCGGGAAGACCGGTCTGAGCAACCTCCTGCAGCACCTTGCGCATGACGCCGCGCAAGGCTTCCTGAGCAAGAATGTCGTAGCGAATGCGGTCTTCAGCCATGGGCCCGTTCAGCGATTGAATCGAAGCCCTACCTCTACTCAAGGTCTTGGCCGAGGTAAATGGCTATTCCGGCCAGAGTCGGCGGGAAGATTGGGGCGGGCTCGTCCGGTGCCCGTCAGCCGCCGCGCGGGACACGTTCCTTGCCATAGGCGCGCAGGAAAGTGTGCACCGCCGCTTTGGCACTGGCGCGCAGCTTTTCGTCAGGCACGGGCTGCCCGAAAAGCGAGCGCAGCTTTATGTCCGCGCCGATGAGGGCCAGGAACTGTTGCGCCGCCACGTCGGGATCGTCGATGTCGAGATGACCGGCAAAGGCCATGCGTGCAAAATGCGCTGCCAGCGCCGACGCCACCTTCCCCGGCCCCTCTTCGTACCACTGGTCGAAGATTTCCGGATAGCGCTCGCCTTCCGACTGTATCAGCTTGCGCAGAAACTTCGCGTCGCGATCATAAAGGAAGTTCTTGTTGAGCCGGACCGCAAACTCGACCAGATCGGCCTCGAGGTCCTTGGGACGGTCGGGAAATGTTCCGAGGACGGAGAAGGAACGCGCATTGCAACGTGCCGTCAGTTCGCTCAGAACTACGGAGAAGAGCTTCTCCTTGCAGCCGTGATGATTATACACCGTCTGGCGCGAAACGCAGGCCTCGGCGGCGATCAGGTCGATATTGGCGCCAGCAAAGCCTTCGCGACAAAACACGCTCGCCGCCGCCTCGATGATGGAGTCCCGCTTGGCGGCGTGGCCGCGTGTCGGGATGATGTCAGGATCGTTACGCTGTTCCATGAAAACATATATAGCAACGATTGACGTGTTGGACAACTCAGTCTAAAAATTAGATACCATTTAGCAAACTATCAAAGACAGTCCCCAACGAACCTCTCCCAAGCGACATTTGTCGGGTTCAGTTGCGGTGGCCGTCCTCTGCGGCTGCGGCCTCTTTCGAGGCGGTGGCCGTTGCTTTCAGGAGCATTCTCATGACGGTCTCATATTTCCGCATAGCACTCGTCCTTGGGCTTTTGACCGCCATCGGCCCCTTCGCCATCGACATGTATCTTCCGGCGCTTCCTTCCATCGGCAGCGACCTGAATGCCGGAACGGCTTCCGTTCAGCTCAGCCTTCTCGTCTTCTTCCTTTCCATGGGGCTTGGCCAGATCGTCGTCGGGCCGATCTCGGACATGACGGGACGGAAGCTGCCGCTCTATGGTGGCCTCGCTCTGTTCATCGCCGGCAGCATCGGCTCCGCGCTGGCGCCGACCGTCGAGTGGTTGATCGCCTTTCGCATTCTGCAGGGCTTCGGCGCCTCGCCCGGCATGGTCGTGCCGCGCGCCGTGGTGCGCGACCTGCACACCGGCGTTGAGGCGGCCAAACTCATGTCCATGCTGATGCTTGTGTTCTCGATTTCGCCGATCCTGGCACCCTTGTCCGGCAGCGTTATCATCGAGACGCTCGGCTGGCGCGCCGTGTTCTGGACCGTCGGCGCCATCGGCATTTTCGGGGTGGTCCTGCTGGCAACCTCGCTCAGGGAAACCCGCCCGCCCGAATTGCGGACCGGCAGTTCCCTGGGAAGTGCGCTCATCGGTTACCGCTATCTTCTGGGGCACGGCAAGTTCATGGGGCTGACGCTTATAGGCGGCGCGGGCATTTCGAGCTTTTTCGTTTATCTGGCGAGCTCGCCCTTCGTACTGATCGATCATTTTGGCCTGTCGCCGATGCTGTACAGCGTGTTCTTCTCCATCAACGCCATCGCCTTCTTCACCATGTCCCAGCTTACGGGCGTGTTGGCCGAGCGCTATGGCTTGCGGCGTGTCGTGCGCGTGGCGGCAATGGCACATGCCTCCGTCATGGTGCTGCTTTTGGCCGTGATGACGGCGGGTGCCCAGTCGCTGTGGGTTCTGGCGGGCTTCCTCTTCGTCGGCTACAGTTTTCTCGGCCTTGTCATCCCCAGCACATCGGTGCTGGCGATGGACGATCACGGCGAGATCGCCGGCACGGCCTCGGCGCTGATGGGGACGCTGCACTTCGCGACCGGCGCGGTGGCGATGGCCATTGCCGGCCTGTTCTTCGACGGCACGCCCTATCCCATGGTAGCGGCCATCGCAGGGTGCGCCGTAACAGCGCTGGGGCTTACCTATCTGACGGTGGGGCGGGGCCGGGAGGAAGCGCCGGCTCCCGCCGAGTAAAACCGGCCGGCAAAGCCATTGTTCAAGGGCGCGGGCCGCGATTGTCCGCGCCCTTTTTCTTGTCCGGACAGGGGTGATCGCCGACGCCTGCGGCGGCCAGCACGAAGGCGAGCCGTTCCCGCAAACGCGTGCGGGGCACTTCGACGAGCCGGTAGCCGAGCGCCGTGTACGTCTCTTGCATGGCCCGAAAGGTCGCCTCGGCTTCCTCTGGAGACTGCGTGCGCTCGGTGTCGTTGCGGAAGATGTCCGGCCATGGGGGCAGGATGAAGACTGTCCGGTTGTACCGGAACATCTCGGCCGCGCGGTGAAAATGGGCGGGTACCGCGATCCCGCAAAGAGACAGGTAGCCTATCGTGTCCGGAATGCCACGGTCGAAGAACGCGGTCTCGTCCGGTGCCGCCTGGAATGACCTGATATCCCAGCTCAGCATGAGTTCGGCATAGAGCAACCGGTCAGCCGACGGCAGGCCGCTGCCGCCCATCGCCTTTTGCTGCCGGATAATGCTGCGCCCGGCTTCGGGCGCGGTCGCAAAGCCGGCTGCGTCCAGCGCGTCCAGGAGGGTCGTCTTTCCCGACCCGGGTCCTCCGGTCAGGACGAAGAGGTTCTGCTTTGTCGAGTTCACGTCGGTTCCTTCCGCAATGCATGGATGATCGCGTGGGCGCAATGCCGGGCAAAGCGTCGCGGATGGTCGCGACGAGCCTGTCGTGCACCGCGCGGACATGGATGGGAGATGATGAAAGGGGAGAGAAGTGGAGGCTTCTGTTGCCAGGTGCCTCCGAACCCCGCTCAGACCTGCGACGGCCTGAGGCTTGATTTGAAGCTATCGCACCGCTTACGCGGCGAGACGTGCTTCCGCATAGTTGTCGTTGGCAACTATAGAGTTTAGCCCGATAACGGTGGTACCATGCCGAGCGAAAGTCCGATCTTTACACCCTCGTCGATCCTATTTCGCCCCCATCAGAAGCCGTCCTTCCTTGAAGGGCCGGCGGTTTCTGGTGGAGGCGCCGGGTACCGCCCCCGGGTCCGAATGGCTTATTGCATCGGCCGTTTATCGCCATAGTCAGCTCAAGGCTGACGACCCCAATATAGGCGGCCGGTTGCCGTAATAAAAGGGGGAAAGCGCGTAAGTCTGCCCATTCCTCGGCGCTGCCGGGGATTGACTTGGCCGCGCGCTTTGCGGAATGTCCTAATCGGTGTAGTTCCGGATGGCGAAACGTCCAGGTTGTACGGTCCCGGTCGCCGAAGGAGAGCCACCGCAGGAGAGGACACGAGGGAAGATCCATGGCCGACTATCTCGCAGACGTGAAGAAGTACGATGCAACCGCGGACGCCGCCGTTGTCGACAAGATCGTCAAGCATCTGGGCATTGCGCTCCGCAACCGCGATTCATCGCTGGTTTCGTGCAGCGACCCCAGCGAACTCGAGCGCGTGCGCGAAAAGTGGTGCAAGAAGAAGTTCGGCGAGACCGACGACGCCAAGTGCGATTCCGTGATCGAAAAGGTCTGCGAGACCATGTCCGGCGACAATTCGAAGAGCCGGGTGACCTTCTATTACCTGGTCGCCAAGCATCTGGGAAAATTGTCTGCCCTGGCCTGATGGCCGGATACTGCGCGGGCAAAAGCTTCTGCACAGGCAAATGATGGGCTGACCGGAAAGCGGGGTACCCACTTTCCGGTCCGATGCACTACATTGTGGCGAAGAAAATCCCGAATCGGTTCTGCCACACGATGCGCCAATATCTCGACCTTCTCGCCGACGTTCTCGAACACGGCGTCGACCGCGACGACCGCACCGGAACGGGAACGCGCGGCATATTCGGCTACCAGATGCGGTTCGACCTGGCGGCGGGCTTTCCGGCGCTGACCACCAAGAAGCTGCACCTTAAATCCATTATCCATGAGCTCCTCTGGTTCCTGAGCGGCGATACCAATATTGCCTATCTCAAGGAACACGGTGTGAGGATATGGGACGAGTGGGCGGACGAGAACGGCGATCTCGGACCGGTCTATGGAGCGCAATGGCGCTCGTGGCCGGCGCCGGACGGCCGGCGCATCGATCAGATCGCGAATCTGGTAAAGGGGTTGCGCGAAAATCCTCACTCGCGACGGCATGTGGTGACCGCCTGGAACCCGGCCGAGGTCGACGAGATGGCATTGCCGCCCTGCCATTGCCTTTTCCAGTTTCACGTGGCCGAGGGCCGGCTTTCGTGCCAGCTCTATCAGCGCTCGGCGGACATTTTCCTGGGCGTTCCCTTCAATATCGCCTCCTATGCGCTTTTGACCATGATGATCGCACAGGTGACGGGGCTGAAGCCCGGACACTTCGTCCATACGCTGGGCGACGCACATCTTTATGCCAACCATTTCGACCAGGCACGTGAACAGCTGACGCGGAAGCCGGGGGCGCTGCCGACGATGTGGATCAATCCGGAGGTGGATGACCTTTTCGCTTTCCGGTTCGAGGATTTCCGGCTGGACGACTACCATGCCGCCCCGACCATCCGCGCGCCGATTGCGGTTTGAGAGCCGGATATCCACCGGACCCGCCAGTAACGGAGTGACATATGGACATCGCACTTGTCGTGGCCATGGCTGAGAACGGGGTGATCGGACGGGAAGGCGGGCTACCCTGGCGATTGTCGACCGATCTCAAGCGGTTCAAGGCCGTGACTATGGGCAAGCCCGTCATCATGGGACGCAAGACGTGGGAGAGCATCGGCAGGCCTCTTCCGGGCCGCCTCAACATCGTGATCTCACGCGATCCGGCCTATGTCGCCGAGGGCGCCGAGGTCGTGCCGTCGCTCGATGCCGGGCTGGCGCTGGCCGAGGAAAGGGCCGCCGGCGCAGACGAAATCTGCGTTATCGGCGGCGGGGAGATATTCCGCGAGGCGCTCGAGCACAGCGACCGCCTTTACGTGACGCATGTCCTTGCGGACGTGACCGGAGATGCTCATTTCCCCCCGATCGACAGCACGCATTGGGAGGCGGTGTCCACCGAAGACGTGCCTGCGGGCGAGAAGGACGTTTACCCGACCCGCTATGTCGTCTACCAACGGTGCCGATAGCAGATCGTACAAACAGCGCAGCGGCGTCAGGTCGCGCCGGTCGGCCAAGCCTTCTCGTTGAAAGGGAAGCTCCGCCTACCTATAACAAGCGCAAGGGAGTGCCGGCCAAACGCCGGCTGAAGGAAAAGGAACAATAATGCCCTGGAACAATCAAAGTGGCAGCGGCGGTCCTTGGGGCGGCGGCGGCGGTAATGGTGGGGGGCCCTGGGGGCAGGGACCGCGAGGCCCGAGCGGTCCGCAGGGATCGCCGCCCGACCTCGAAGAGATCATCCGGCGCGGACAGGACAGGCTCAAGCGCGCGCTGCCGGGCGGCGGAAGCGCCGGACCCGGCATGTTCATTCTGATCGCGGTGGCGCTTGTCGGCCTGTGGCTCTTCAAGTCCGTTTACACGGTGCAGCCGGACGAATTGGCCGTCGAACTGCGCTTCGGAAAGCCCAAGGCCGAGCTCTCGGAGCCGGGTCTGCACTTCCATTGGTGGCCGGTCGAAACGGTTGAGACGGCTTCCGTGGCCGAACGCCTGGTCGATATCGGTGAAGTCCGCGCCGGCGGTTCGTCGGGACTGATGCTGTCGGGCGATCAGAACATCGTGGATGTGAAGTTCTCCGTGGCGTATCAGGTCGCAGATCCAGGCGCCTATCTCTTCAATGTCCAGAACCCCGACGAGATGGTCCGTCAGATCGCCGAGAGCGCCATGCGCGAAGTTGTCGGACGGCGTCCCGCGCAGGACATTTTCCGTGATGATCGCCAGGGGATCGCCGAGGATGTGCGCGGCATCATCCAGTCGACCCTGGAGGAGTACGGTACGGGCCTGATCGTGAACGCACTGTCGATCGAGGACGCTGCACCTCCGCGTGAAGTGGCCGACGCCTTCGATGAAGTGCAGCGCGCCGAGCAGGACGAAGACCGGTTCGTTGAAGAATCCAACCAGTATTCCAACCAGCGGCTCGGCCAGGCCCGCGGTGAGGCTGCGGAAATCCGCGAGGAGGCCGCGGCCTACAAAAACCGCGTGGTGCTGGAGGCCGAAGGTGAGGCGCAGCGCTTTATCTCCGTTTACAACGAGTACGCGAAGGCGCCGGAAGTGACGCGCAAGCGCCTGTTCCTGGAAACGATGGAGAACGTTTTGCGCGGCTCCAACAAGGTGATCGTCGAAGGCGGCTCGGGGCAGGGCGTGCTCCCCTATCTGCCACTGCCTGAACTCAGGCAAAGGCAGCCGGTAGAAGCTCAGACCCAAGGGGGCAGCAACTGATGAATAATCGTCTTCCAATTATCGTCGTCATCGCGGCGATCGTGCTGTTCCTTCTCTATTCCTCGATCTTCGTGGTCAATGAACGCCAGCAGGCGATCGTCCTGCGCTTCGGCGAGATCGTCGATGTGGAGCGCGAGCCGGGTCTCTATTTCAAGCTGCCCTTCGGCTTTCTCGAAGCCGACAACGTCCAGCACATTGAGGACCGTATAATGCGGTTCGATCTCGACGATATCCGTGTGCAGGTGTCGGGCGGCAAGTTCTACGAGGTGGATGCCTTCGTCGCCTATTCGATCGAAGACCCGCGTGTCTTCCGCCGGGAGGTTTCGGGCAGCATCGCGCTGGCCGAGCAGAGGCTGCGGACCCGTCTCGATGCCGCTTTGCGCCGCGTTTACGGTTTGCGTGGCTTCGAAGCAGCCCTTTCGGAGGAGCGCAGCTCGATGATGCGTGAAGTCGCCGCTCAGTTGGCGACGGCGGCCACCACCCTCGGTCTGCAGATCGAGGATGTGCGCATCCGGCGGACCGACCTCACTGCCGAAGTCTCGCAGCAGACCTACGACCGCATGAAAGCGGAGCGTCTGGCGGAGGCCGAAAGGCTTCGTGCCCGAGGCCGCGAGGCGGCGGCCCGCATCCGGGCACGCGCCGACCGCGAAGTGGTCGAAATTCTCGCCGCAGCACAGCGTGAGGCGGAAATTCTCCGAGGTGAGGGTGAAGGCGAGCGCAATGCTATCTTCGCCGATGCCTTCCAGCGTGACGAGGACTTCTTCGAGTTCTATCGCTCGATGGCTGCCTACAGGCAGGCGCTCGATCCGTCCGGGACGACGATGCTTCTCACGCCCGATTCGGAGTTCTTCCGTTACTTCGGCAGCGCCGGCGGCAGTGCCCCCGGCGGGCAGAGCCCGGGCGGCGGTGGTCCCACGGCTGCGCTTCCTGTTCCGCAACAGCAGAACGATGCGGCCCAGTAAATTTTGCGAGAGCCCCGCGCGGTGTTGCAGCCGCGCGGGGCTTTTCATCGGAGCCTCCACGTGACCGACTTTCTTGCCGCGCTGGGCCTGGTCCTCGTCTTTGAAGGGCTCCTTTACGGCGGATTGCCCGGCTTGGCCAAGCGGATGGCGGCCGACGTCATCAACATGCCCGAGGGGCTAATGCGTGCAGCCGGGCTCGCCGTGATGGTGTGCGGTGTCATCATCGTCTGGCTTGTTCGCGGATGACGAGCCTGTACTAATATGGTTCGAGGCGGCTGAGCCCAAAACGCGCCGCATTCACCTACGAGCATGACTGCCGGGCACGATTACAACCGGGCGAAAGGTTTCCGATATGCGCTTTGCCAACCCGCTACGCGTCACCAGCGGTCCGTTGCTGGCCGTGATTGTTGCCGTGGGTCTCGTCGCTGTGCCGGTCGATGGGTGGTCGCAGTCGCGGGGGCCGGCTTCGGTGGCCGATCTGGCGGACGGATTGCTCTCCGCTGTCGTCAATATCTCGACGACGCAGAACGTCGCGCCGCGCGGTCCCGGCCGCGTGCCTATGCCGCAACTGCCGGAAGGCTCTCCTTTCGAAGAGTTCTTTGGTGAGTTCTTCCGCGACCAGGAGAGCCGGCCCCGCCCGCCCGGGCAGGGGGCTTCGCTGGGATCGGGCTTCGTGGTGGACGCCGACGAGGGCATCGTCGTCACCAACAACCACGTGATCACCGGCGCCGCCGAGATCATCGTCAATTTCTCCGACGGCTCCAAGGTGGACGCCGAACTCGTGGGCATCGACACGAAGACGGACATTGCGGTTCTCAAGATCGATACCACCGGCCGCAGCTTGCGTGCCGTGTCTTTCGGCGATTCCGAAGCGATGCGCATTGGCGACTGGGTCATGGCCATCGGCAATCCGTTCGGCTTCGGCGGCTCCGTTACTGTGGGCATCGTGTCGGCGCGCAACCGGCAGATCGGGTCGGGACCCTATGACGACTACATCCAGACGGACGCTGCCATAAACCGCGGCAATTCCGGCGGTCCGCTGTTCAACATGGATGGCGAGGTCATCGGCATCAACACGGCCATCATCTCGCCGTCCGGCGGGTCGATCGGCATCGGCTTTGCCATCCCGTCGAACCTGGCGCGCAACGTGGTCGATCAGCTTCGCGAGTTCGGCGAAACAAGGCGGGGCTGGCTCGGCGTGCGCATTCAGCCGGTTACCGGCGAGATCGCCGAAAGCCTCGGTCTGGAAGAGGCCCGCGGCGTGCTCCTGAGCGGCATCGAGAAGGGCGGACCGGCCGAGGGCGTCCTGGAGGCCGGCGACATCATCATCGGCTTCGACGGCGTCGAGGTCGTGGACCAGCGCGAACTGCGCCGCATCGTGGCGGAAGCCCCGGTGGGGAGCGAGGTCCAGGTAGAGGTTTTGCGCAAGGGCGAGCGGAAGACGGTGACGGTCAAGCTCGGGCGTCTGGAGGAAGACGAGGAGGTCGCTTCCGCCGAGGACGAAGAGGGCGTGGACGAGCCGCCCGTCGCCGAGGCGAAGGTGCTGGGCATGTCCATTGTCGAGCTGGACGATGAGGCGCGCGCGACATTCGAACTGCCCGAGGACGTTAGCGGCGTGCTGATCTCCGAGGTCGAGGAAGGTTCGGTGGCCGACCAGCAAGGCATACGGCCGGGCGATGTCATCGTCGAGATCGCGCTGACATCGGTTTCCACACCCAAGGAAGTGCTCGACCAGATCGAGGATCTGAAGGCGCAGGGCCGGAAGAATGCACTGTTGATGCTCGCTAACAAAACCGGTGAGCTGCGGTTCGCGACGCTCAGGATGGACTGACGCTGTGGTCGCTGCGTAGGCGCTGCCACGTCTCGTACGAGATGCGGTAAAGCACGTGGGGCTTGAGCGCCGGATGGCTGTCGGGCACGGCGGGGTGATCGAAGTCTTCGTCCGGATAGTGGGTCATACCGATGCGTTCCATCACCGAGGTGGAGCGCTTGTTGGTGCGCACGGCGAAGGAGACGATCTCTTTCAGCCCCAGTTCCGAGAAACCATAGTCGAGCCAGGCATTCGAGGCCTCGGTCACGTAGCCTTTGCCCCAGAATTCAGGCGCCAGGCGCCAGCCGATTTCGACGCTATCGGCCGGCAGGCCCGGAATGCCGGAAACCAGGCTCAGCCCTGCAAAGCCCATGCAAGCGCCGTCCTCCAGCCGTTCCAGCGCGCAAAAGCCGAACCCGCGCTCGGCGATGCCCTCGTGCAGCCGGTCGAGCAGCCTGTCGGATGCTTCGCGGTCGCGCCGGAAGGGAAAGAACTCCATCACCTGCGGGTCGGAGTTGATGCGGTGGAAGAGCGGCCGGTCGCGATCTTCCCAGTTGCGGATCACGAGCCGTTCGGTACGTAACGGGATCATTGGGCAAACTGCGATTGTCGATAGCCTTGCAGGTATAGAAGAGCGGTCAGGTCTCCATGGTCGATACGGATGCCTGCCGCCGCGGCAACCGAAGGCTTGGCGTGGAGCGCCACGCCGGTGCCTGCCAAGCGCAGCATGCCGAGGTCGTTCGCGCCGTCTCCCACCGCGATCACCTCGTCGTGGCCTATGCCGAGCCGCGCGGCAATCCCGGTCAGCGCATCGATCTTGGCCTGCATCCCCAAAATGGGCTCGGTAACCAGACCGGTGAGCACGCCGCGCTCCTCGATCAGCCTGTTGGCCCGGTGTTCGTGAAAGCCGAGCATCTCGGCGATACGGCCGGTAAAGACGTCGAAGCCGCCGGAGACGAGCGCCGTATAGGCGCCCGCAGCCTTCATTGTGGCGACCAGTTCGCGGCCACCGGATGCCAGGCTGATGCGCCCCTCGATCACCTTGCCGACGACAGCCAATTCCAAACCCTTCAGGAGCGCCACACGCTCGCGCAAGGCAGGTTCGAACTCGATTTCGCCGTTCATGGCGCGCGCGGTTATCGTAGCCACCTTTTCCTTGATGCCGATTTCATCGGCCAGTTCGTCTATGCATTCCTGGTCGATCATGGTCGAGTCCATGTCGGCGATCAGCATTTTCTTGCGCCTTCCGGCAGCCGGCTGCACGGCGATGTCGACCGGTTGGCCGGTAAGCGCCGTGCGCAGCAAGGCATCGGCTTCGCCCGGCGAGCGATCTTCAGGTATTTCGATGTCGCAGGCAATATCGGCCGCCAGCCAGTCGATGCGGCTTGCGCCAAGGGTCTTGCTCGCCATATTCGCCAATTGAGGTTTCAACGCGCGCTGGCGCGGATGGGAGATGAGCGTTGCGACAAGAGACATGGGCGCGTCCATTCGGGCGGGGCAGGCGGCATTGCTGAAGAACGCCTTTCTGATAGCCGGGCCGACTGCCAGCGGCAAGTCGGGCTATGCGCTCAATCTGGCGCAACAGACGGGCGGGGTCATCATCAACGCCGATTCCATGCAGGTCTATTCCGTGCTTTCCGTGATCACGGCCCGGCCGCAGGCGGAGGAATTGGCTGCCGCGCCTCACCGGCTCTACGGCCATGTGCACCCTTCCGCTCCCTATTCGACCGGCGCCTGGCTCCGCGACGTCGCGGATCTCGTGCGTTCGGGGGATCTGGCGGGAAAACCGGCAATCTTCGTCGGTGGCACCGGCCTCTACTTCAGGGCGCTGACGCAGGGACTGGCGCCGATGCCCGATATACCCGATCCTGTCCGCAAGGCGTGGCGCAAGCGCCTGGAGATGGAAGGGGCCGAAACGCTCCATCGGCTCCTTGCCGAGCGCGATCCGCAATCGGCTTCGCGGATCGAGCCGGGTGACGGGCAGCGCATCGTCCGCGCCCTTGAAGTGCTGGAATCGTCGGGCGAACCGATCGGCGCATGGCAGGCCCGGAAAGGGCAGCCTCTGGTGGATCTGGCCTCGGCGCAGCTGACGGTTCTGGAGCCGGACCGGAAGGTGCTCCACGGCCGCATCGCGTTCCGGTTCGACCAGATGATCCGCCGCGGCGCCCTTCAGGAAGTGCGGGCGCTGCTGTCGCTCGGGCTCTCGCCGGCGATGCCGTCGATGAAGGCCATCGGCGTACGCGAGCTTGGATCATATCTGGCCGGCGAGCAGCAACTTTCCGTTGCCGTCGAGCAAGCCATTGCCGCGACACGACAATATGCCAAGCGGCAGTCCACGTGGTTCCGCCATCAACTCGATGAGCGGTGGAAGCGGGTCAGGATCTAGTGCGGGCCACCGCTTCGCCGGGGGAAGAAACTGGCTGAAAATGATCAGATCGACCGATTCCGCCGGTTCCGGTTAACCTCGTGTAAGGTCGGGTGTGGGAGAAGCGTAGGCAGGCTTTCAATCGGGGCGGGCATGCGTTTCCACAAGGCGGAATCGGCTTTTTTTGTCTTCATTGCGCTCGTTCTCGGTGCAGGCGTCCTGCTGTTTTTCGCCTATGGAATCCTGCGCACCGACGCCAATACGATCCTGCCTCTTTACGAACTGGAGGCGGTGAGCGAATTCGCCCAGCTTCTGTTTACCACCGGCGTGTTGCTGGCCACGGCGATCGTCTTCGGCATTTTCTTCATCTACCCGCTGATCCGCATCCAGGTGCGCGAGGAGGGCAAGCTTCGGGCGATGACCGAGTCCCTCAGCGCACGTTCGCAATCGCTGGAGCATGCGGCGTTGACCGACGGGCTGACAGGCACCCAGAACCGCCGTTTCTTCGATGACGCGCTGCGCGAATATCTGCTGGAGTTCAGAAGGATCGAGAAGCCCGTGGGCCTCATGGTCCTCGACCTCGATCACTTCAAGCTGGTCAACGATACCCATGGCCACGGCGTGGGCGACGAGGTGCTGCGCCAGGTCGCAAGGTGCCTTAAAGACATGACACGCTATCATGACGTGGTTGCCCGTCTGGGCGGCGAGGAGTTCGCCATCGTTGCGCCCAACATGAACCAGGATGCGCTGGTAAAGCTCGCAGAGCGGATTCGAGGCGCCATTTCGGTGCTCGGGGTGGAGGCCGGCAATATCCGGCTGAAGATCACGGCCAGCGTCGGCCTTGCCGTCTGGGACGGGCGGGAAACCGCCGACGAATTCTACCGGCGTGCGGACAAGATGCTGTATCAGGCAAAACGGCTGGGCCGTAACAGGGTCTGCGCTTAGGCGATGATGAGACCTCTGAACTATCATCGTGATCTATCGCCTTGCTGGAGCCTGGTCTTTTCCGAAAACCGGTGCCCGCTTTTCGGGATCATGCTCCAACCGACTGGCGGCCGTCAGGCATAGGCCGTTCACGAATGGAAGGTCCCGGGATTCCCGCTACGGCTCGATTTCGCGGCGCCGCGCCGTTTGCCGTTCAGCGGGAGAAGCGGCTCCTCGTCGCCAGGCCGGCCTTTTCGGCCTCGCTCAGGTCGTAGACGGAGCCGAGCGCTCCGGAATGGTGCCAGCGCTCGCCCGCGGTCGCCCTGTCCACGCCAAGATTGTTGGAAAAGGCGCTGGCGGTTTGCCGCGGAGGCTTGCCGGAGTTGCGCAGGCGGTCGACGATGAGAGCCAGTCCCGCTTCGCTGATGTCATCCTGGGTGGGGTCGGCCGGCGCTTCGGCGTCATCCTTGGCGCCCGGCAAAAGGTGCGCCGGCAGTTGCTGAAACTTCATGCGCATTGTTGTCGCCACGCCGTCGCCGAAGGCGATTGCCTCACGCTGGCCCATGGCCGAAAGAAAGGTGAGGGTGGACGCGGATGAATCGGCGATGGCCGAACGGATGATCGACTGGTCCTGCTCGTTTGCCAGCCGCATCGCGAAAACCGTCGAGCATTGCGAGAGCACGGTCGGGTCGAGGTCGCCGGGGCGCTGGGTGACGACGCCGAGATAGCAGCCATATTTGCGGCCTTCCTTGGCGATGCGCGACAGCGCATGGCGGGTCGGCGCGAAGCCAAGGCGCGGATCGGCCGGCATATAGCGGTGCGCTTCCTCGCACATGACGAGCAGCTTCAGCTTTCCCTCGCTCCACAGCGCCAGGTCGAAGGCCAGACGCGCAAGCACCGAGCAGACGGAGTTGACGATCTCCGAGGGCAGGCCGGCCATTTCGAAACAGGTGACGGGACGCCCCTGCGCTGGGACGCGGAAGATGCGGCCGATGACCGTATGGATGGAGTCCTCGATGACATGCGAGGCGAACATGAAGCGATAGCGCGGGTCGTTCAGAGCCGACTGGAGACGGGATTTGATCTGCCGGTGGAATGGGCGCTCCACCTTGGTATCCAACTGGCCCATGCGCTCGTCGATTAGGCGCAGCAGATCGGCCATGCGATAGGGCACGGGCGTGTCCGCCGTGATATCGCTCTTGAGGGAAGGCCGGCGGAGGGCGGATCCGGTGTCGGAGCCATAATAGCTGTTCTTGGCGTCCACGATGAGGTCGCGCAAAAGCTCGACTTCCTCGTCAACCGCCTCGCGCCCGCGAAACAGGACTTCGACGAACTCTTCCAGCCGAAACAGCCAGAACGGCAATTCGAGGGAATTGGTGTCGAGCCGTACGCAATAGTCGGGCAGGGCGGCGGCAAACTCGTTGTGGGGGTCGAGAAGCAGGACCCGCAGATCGGGGCGCGACTCGATCATCTTGCGCAGAAGCAGCGAAACGGCAGTCGATTTGCCGACACCGGTCGTGCCGACAACCGCAAAATGCCGGTTAAGCGTCTCGTCGACCGCCAGGCATGCGTCTATCTCATTGTCCTGCGAGAGCTGGCCGATCGAGATGGAGCGCCGCCCACCGAGGTCGTAGATCGCCTTCAGGTCGCGCGAACGGATGCGGTGGGCGAGCGCACCGATATAAGGGTACTCGGTGATGCCGCGATCAAAGCACGGGGTGCCGTCGCTGTCGCGCACCTCGCCGATAAGCTCGACGCAGATCATGATCGGATTGTTGCCGGTGTCGTCCCAGCGGCGCTGCGGCCGCTCGATGGCATAGACGAGGCCAACCGTGCGCGTGGCGCCTAGATTGATTGAGATCATCTTGCCGACGGTCCAGACATTGGCGATGTCCTGGCCGCCGGTTTCTATGTCTGCCGCGATGATGGCGCGCGCGCCGTCGCATTGCACGACGTGACCCAGAAGCCGTGAAGCAGGCTGGTTCAGCCCTCGGCGTTCCTGCGCCGTCGTCTCGCCTTCGACCTTGCCATCGACAAACATGATGTCCCCTCTCACCCTTGATCGGCCAAGCTACGCGTTCGAGGTTAAGGCGGGGTGAGGCCGCATGGTTAAAAAGAGCTGGACCGGGCGGTTCGGGAAGTGCCCAATTGCCCCGCGTTACCGGTTGACACCGTGCAATTTTCGGTCTTAAAGTCCGCGCCATGATAAAGAATGTTCTTATCGTAGTAAGATCGCACATGGGCAAGGCGGCGTAGCCGCCGGGCGACAGCCAACCATGTGCGAAAGACAGGCTCCTCCGGGGGCCTTTTTTATTGACCGAAAACCGACCGACGCACCGAAAGAGACGGAACCAAGACAATGACCGGGCAAGCGCTTGAGCGACAAAGCCATGAAGCCACAATCAATCAGATGACGGGCGCCGAGATGGTGGTGCAGGCCTTGAGGGACAACGGCGTCGAGCACGTCTTCGGTTATCCCGGCGGCGCGGTGCTCCCGATCTATGACGAGCTTTTCCAGCAGGAGGACGTCCAGCACATTTTGGTGCGCCACGAGCAGGGGGCCGGCCACGCGGCCGAGGGCTATGCCCGCTCAACGGGCAAGGCCGGCGTTATGCTGGTAACGTCCGGGCCCGGCGCCACCAATGCCGTGACGGCCCTGCAGGACGCCTTGATGGACTCCATTCCCCTGGTGTGCATCACCGGGCAGGTTCCGACCTCGCTCATCGGCTCCGACGCGTTCCAGGAGTGCGACACGGTCGGCATCACGCGGCCTTGCACCAAGCACAATTGGCTGGTGCGGGACGTCAACCAGCTGGCGGGCGTTCTGCATGAAGCCTTCCATGTGGCGCAGACGGGCCGGCCGGGGCCGGTCGTCGTGGATATTCCCAAGGACGTCCAGTTTGCCAGGGGCGCCTATACCTCTCCGCAGACCGCGCCGCGCACCAGCTATCAGCCCCGACTCCAGGGCGACCAGGAGCAGATCAAACGGGCGATCGAGCTCATGGCCGGCGCCAAGAAGCCGGTCATCTATTCGGGCGGCGGCGTGATCAGCGCCGGGCCCGAGGCGAGCCATCTGTTGCGGGAGCTGGTGGAATTGACGGGATTTCCCATCACCTCGACCCTGATGGGCCTTGGCGCATACCCCGCCTCCGGCAAGAACTGGCTGGGCATGCTCGGCATGCACGGCACGTACGAGGCCAACATGGCCATGCATGACTGCGATGTGATGCTTTGTATCGGCGCGCGCTTCGACGACCGCATTACCGGTCGGCTCGATGCGTTCTCGCCCGATTCACGTAAGATCCACATCGACATCGATCCCTCTTCGATCAACAAGAACGTGCCCGTGGAAGTGCCGATCCTCGGCGATTGCGGGCGCGTCCTGGAAGATCTCGTGCGGCTGTGGCGCGCTGGCGCCAAGGCCGACAAGACCGGGCTGCGGCCCTGGTGGGAGCAGATCGAGAAATGGCGCGCGCGCGACTCGCTGGCCTATAAGCCGAGCGACGACGTCATCATGCCTCAATATGCGGTGCAGCGGCTCTATGAGCTGACGAAGGAGCACGACGTCTACATCACCACCGAGGTCGGCCAGCACCAGATGTGGGCGGCCCAGCATTTCGGCTTCGAAGCGCCCAACCGCTGGATGACCTCCGGCGGGCTCGGCACGATGGGCTATGGTCTGCCGGCCGCGCTCGGCGTGCAGATCGCCCATCCCAACGCGCTCGTCATCGACATTGCTGGCGACGCTTCGGTGCTGATGACGATGCAGGAGATGAGCGCGGCGGTGCAGCACCGGGCGCCGATCAAGATATTCATCCTCAACAACCAGTATATGGGCATGGTGCGCCAGTGGCAGCAGCTCCTTCACGGCAACCGGCTTTCCCATTCTTACACGGAAGCGCTGCCGGACTTCGTGAAGCTGGCCGAAGCCTATGGCGGTCACGGCATCCGATGCGAGAAGCCGGCGGAGCTGGACGACGCCATCCGCGAAATGATCGAGGTGGATTTGCCGGTCATCTTCGACTGCCGCGTGGCCAACCTTGCCAACTGCTTTCCGATGATCCCCTCAGGCAAGGCGCATAACGAGATGCTGCTGCCCGACGAGGCGACGGATGAGGCTGTCGCCAACGCCATCGATGCGAAGGGCAGATCGCTCGTTTGAGCGATTCTCCTTTTCCTTTAAACGATTACAAGCTGAAGCCGATAAAGAGAATCAAGAATGAACGCCCAGCACCAGCCCACAGGCTCCGCCTATTTCATCACCCAGGAAACCGAACGCAACGAGACGCGGACCCTGTCGGTGCTTGTCGACAACGAGCCGGGGGTGCTCGCGCGGGTCATCGGGCTGTTTTCCGGGCGGGGATATAATATCGACAGCCTCACCGTCTCGGAGACCGAGCACGAACGACATCTGTCGCGCATCACCATCGTTACGCGAGGCACGCCGCACACGCTCATGCAGATCAAGCACCAGCTCGAGCGCATCGTGCCGGTGCACCGCGTGGTCGACCTGTCCGTCGTCGCGAGGGAGCGCGGTCACGACAGGCCGCTGGAGCGCGAGCTGGCGTTGGTGAAGGTGAGCGGCAAGGGCGAGGACCGGGTGGAAACGCTGCGCCTTGCCGATGCCTTCCGCGCCCAGGTCATCGATGCAAATACGGAGCATTTCATCTTTGAGATCACCGGGCGGGTCTCTAAGATCGAGCAGTTCATCGCGATCATGAAGCCGCTCGGCCTGGTCGAGGTCTGTCGCACCGGAGTGGCGGCGATGAACCGGGGGCCGGAGGGGATGTAGCCGCGGGCTGCCCGCCGCTTTCGGCCCGCGCGACGCAGGCGCTCCAACGGGAGATATCCCATGTCACTCGAAGTGTTCATTGCGGTGGTGATATTCGCCTTCGTCTCGTCGGTGACGCCCGGGCCGAACAACTTCATGCTGCTGGCGTCGGGCGTCAATTTCGGGTTTCGCCGGACGGTTCCGCACATGTTCGGCATCGCCGGCGGGTTCTGCTCGCTGCTTCTGGCGGTGGGTTTCGGCCTGGGTGCCGTGCTCAAAGCCTATCCGGAACTGCATCTGGCTCTGAAGATTGCGGGCGGCGCATATCTGCTCTACCTCGCCTGGCGCATCGCCGCGTCGCGAACGCTCGGCCAGTCCGCCGGCGGCGGCGCACGGCCGATGCGGTTTGTCGAGGCGGCCGCATTCCAGTGGGTCAATCCCAAAGCATGGGTGATGGCGGTGACGGCGATGGCACTCTACACCAGCCCGGACGCCCCTTTCCTCTCGGTCGTTCTGGTGGCGGCCGCCTTCGTGATCGTCAATTTTCCCAGCGTCTCGGTATGGGCCGGTTTCGGCACGGCTTTGCGCGGCTACCTGTCCGATCCGGTCCGGCTCAAATGGTTCAACATCGCCATGGGCCTGGCCCTGGCGGCCACGCTCTGGCCGATGCTTCGCTGACGCGGCGGCGAGGTAGCCTACTGCTCGGCAAGGAAGGCGGCATATTGGGCAAGGGCCGCATTCCAGTTGATGGTGATCTCGTTGGTGGACCAACTGTGGATGTCGTCCAGATAGCATTCCTGCGGCGCGCAACCTGAACGCGCTTGCCTCGCCATCTCGTCCTGCAGATAGGCGTTCGGCCCGCCCGCTAGCGCCCCGTCGGGCGGTTCGGGCAGGGCAGGGTCGAGCTGCCGGGCGAACCATCGTGAATGCTGGTTCCTGGAATAATCGGTGCCGTATCCGGTGACATAGGACTGGCCGAGGGCATTGCGGCCCAGAAGATAGTCGGCGCCTTCGATCGCCGCATCCCGGAAACGGGCATCGCCGGTATAATCGTAGGCACGGGCCAGAACGGTTCCGATCTGCGCCATCAGATGATTGGAGCCCCAGCCATATTTGCCGTCCTCCGGCGCATAGAGCTGGCCGAAGGCGCGATCTTTCCAACGCGCCAGATAGGTCTCCGCCGCCTCGATCACCGCGTCGCGCTGGCGGGCGGTCTCGCCGGTGGCCAGCCCGTTCGGCACCAGGCTCAGCGAGAGCGTGCCGAGCGCGGCGACGTTCGCCCAGTCGAATCCGGCGTCACCTAGTCCCGCGTTCTCGAAGAAGCGCGATGCCGTGACGGCCTCGCGATATTCCTGCTTGCCGGTGGTGATGAAGAGTTCTGCGGCCGCCCAGAAGAACTCGTCGTCGACACCGGCATCGTCATAGGCGCCGCCGCCTTGATTGTCCGATGGCGGAGCCAGCAGCTCCGGGTTTTCGCCCGCCGCCTGCCATGCACGCTCGGCCGCATCCAGCAAGGTCTTGGAGAAGGCCCGGTCGTACGGCTTGAACAGGCGCGCGCCCTGGGCTGCCGCGGCGGCAAGGTTCAAGGTCGCGGCGGTGGAGGGGCGATGGAGGTAGCGCGGGCGCGGGTCCTCGTGCGGCAAGAGGGGCAGCCCGGTCCATGCGTCGTCGTGGATTTTGTGATGCGCCATGCCGGCGAGCGGATGTCCTTCGGGAACCTGCATCCTCAGCAGAAACTCCAGCTCCCATCGGGCTTCGTCGAGAATGTCCGGAACGCCGTTTGCCGTCTCCGGCAGCGTCAGCGAGCCGTCGGCGTAGAGATCCTTTGCCGCGCCCTCGACATGGAGGCTGCGCTCGTAGGCCTGCATGAGCTGGGCCGCCGAGATGCCGCCAGTGACGACATATTTGCCGTGGTCGCCGGCGTCGTACCAGCCGCCGGCGACGTCGAGCCGGTAGCTGCAGGTCCAGGGTTCTCCATAGGCCTCGGCGGCCAGCTCCGCCGGCATGCAGGAGACATCGCGGTCGCCCTTGTTGATCCGGCCTTCAGCCGGGCTGGCGGTGTGGCCGGCAGGGCGTGCATAGGCTTCACCGGCGATCGCGCCGTCGACGGCGACGCCGGAGCGGACCGGATAGAAATAGTTGACGGCGTCGAGGGCGAGCGGCCTGTAGATGCCGGGCGCGATGGCGAACGTCCGGCTCTTTTCGCCGCTGCCGTGCAGGCGAAAGCCCTTGCCCTCGGCGTCGACCTCGGAAAAATCGACAATGTGGACGTTGCGTCGTGATGTTGGATCGATGCCCGCCGCCCGCGTCCAGCCGCGGGACACCATGGTTCCGTCGGCGGCAGTCAGCCACCATTCCACCGGGTTTTGCTCCTGCGTGATCAGGGTTGCGCGCTTGGGGCCGTCGGGCAGGTAGCCGAGCTGGTTGACCTGCAGACGGGGCCGTGACGCGGCTGCTTCCTCCGGGCGATTGGCCGCCATCAGCAGCAGGAGCCCCGCCGCCGCGGCGGTCATAAGCCCGACGATCAAGGTCAGTCGCCTCATATCCGTGCTCCCGATGGTTGCCTGCCTCTGATACACCGTTGCCGCCTTACATCCCGTAAAGATACCCGTTCATGCCAAGCCGGCGCCCGCCGCCCCGAACACGCCTTGCATACGGCTGTCGAATCCTGTTCTTCACCATTCATGGATTTTTCGCCGCAACAGGATGAGGCCCTGAAGGCCGTGTCGCGCTGGCTGAGGGACGGGAGCACCCAGGTCTTCCGCCTGTTCGGCTATGCGGGGACCGGCAAGACCACGCTGGCGCGCTACTTTGCCGAACATGTCGACGGCGACGTGCAGTTTGCCGCCTTCACGGGCAAGGCCGCCCAGGTGCTGCGCTCGAAGGGCGCGAGCAATGCCCGCACCATTCACTCGCTGATCTACCGGCCGCGCGGCGAGGAGCAGGTCGAGGATGAGATCACCGGCAAGACCTCCATGTCGCCGACCTTCTCGCTCAACCGCCAGAGCCCCATATCGAAGGCCAAGCTGGTGATCATCGACGAGTGTTCGATGGTCGACGAGGCGCTGGGGCGGGATCTCCTGTCCTTCGGCACGCCGATCCTCGTGCTGGGCGATCCGGGGCAGCTTCCGCCGATCTCGGGCGGCGGCTTCTTCACCGAGCATGAGCCGGATCACCTGTTGACCGAAATCCACCGCCAGGCCCGCGACAATCCCATCATCCAGCTCGCGCTCGATGTGCGCGAGGGGCGGGAGTTCATGCTTGGCGACTACGGAACGGCGCAGGTCATCGCCAAGGCGGACGTTGACCGCGACTTGGTGCTGGCGGCCGATCAGGTCTTGGTCGGCACGAACAGGACGCGGCGGCGCTACAACCAGCGCCTGCGCGAACTGAAAGGCTTCGATGCGATGTATCCCCAGGCGGGCGACAAGCTCGTGTGCCTGCGCAACGATCCGGCGAAAGGGCTTCTCAACGGATCACTGTGGAAGGTGATGACCTCGTCGAAGGAGACCGTGAAACCCGGCATCAACCTTCTGGTCGCGCCGGAGGAGGACGATCCGGACCGGGGCGTGGCCAAGATCAAGCTCCTGAAGGCCGTGTTCGAGAACCCGGAGGGCGATATTCCGTGGCAGACCAAGAAGCGCTACGACGATTTCGACTTCGGCTATGCACTGACGGTGCACAAGGCGCAGGGCTCCCAGTGGAACAATGTGGTTCTGTTCGACGAAAGCTTTGCCTTTCGCGACACGCGCCAGCGCTGGCTCTATACGGGGATCACACGCGCTGCCGAGCGGCTGACGATCGTGCGTTGATCGGTCCTGCGCCTGGAGTCAGGATCTATCAATCTTGCTGGATCGGCGGACGACGGACTTGGAGCTGCCGCGTCGAGCCGCTTGGCCGGCCTAGACTTCGGGCGGTGCGGGCTCGGCTTGCAGCCAGTCCCAGGCCTCGTTCTGCTGCTCCAGATCGAAATGCCTCATCTCCATGGAGAAGAACGGCCTCAAGACAGCCATGGTAGGCCCCATCCAGGATGGCCCGCCCACGACCGCATATTTCCGGATGTGCTTGAGAGCGTGGGTTTTGCCAAGCATGGACTTTTCCCTCAGGGCCGCGCTCCAGTCGAAGCCTTCATAGTCGTGTATGATGACGATGAGATCGATCTTCTCGTGCAGCAGGTAGGCTCCCTCCAGGAGCCCATACATGTTCTCGATGTCGGATGCGGTGATGTGGCCCGTCACCTCGAAGGCATAGGCGTCGTCGCGGCTGGTGTCGATGCGGCGGATGCTGGGTGGTGTCTCGTTGATCAGCATGGCTCGTCTCCGCGCTCCCTCCTGTCATCCTGTTCAACGTGATGTGGACCTGTCAGTTCCGTGAAACCCTGTATAGGGTGCGGCAACTGCCAAGTCAGGAATCTCCATGCCGGCCAAGCTTTCCGTGAATCTCAATGCCATAGCCATGCTGCGCAACCGCCGCGATCTGCCTTGGCCCAGCGTGGCGGGTCTCGGACGTATCGCGCTCGAGGCCGGCGCGCATGGTCTGACGGTACACCCGCGGCCGGACGAGCGCCATATCCGCTTTTCGGACCTGCCGGTACTCAGGGCGCTCATCGATGATGCCTTCCACCAGGCCGAATTCAACATCGAGGGCTATCCGAGCGAGGCCTTCCTGGCGCTGGTGGAAGAGCATCAACCCGACCAGGTGACGCTGGTGCCAGACGATCCCTCCCAGGCGACCTCCGATCATGGCTGGCCTTTCCGCGAGCGGCTCGGATTTCTGAAGCCCGTGGTCCAGCGCCTGAAAAGGCAAGGTTTTCGCGTGTCCTTGTTCTGCGATCCCGATGCGCCGGAGGATGAGCTTGCTGCCGCGCGCGAGACGGGAGCGGATCGCGTCGAGCTTTACACGGGCCCCTACGGCGCTTGCTTCGATGATTCCGCAAAAGCCGCTATCGAGCTGGAAAAGCTCGCGGAAACGGCCCGGCTTGCCGCCGGTTTCGGCCTTGGCGTCAATGCAGGCCATGACCTTACCGTTGACAATCTGCCGGCGATCGCGAAGCGGATACCTGCACTGGCGGAGGTCTCCATTGGCCACGGGCTGACCGCCGACGCGCTGGAGCATGGCATGGCCGAGACGGTGCGGCGGTTCCTGCGAGCGTGCAAGGGCTAGATCAGCTCGGCGCTTCTGGGAAACGGTGAGCTGATCCAGAGCGCCGTGCGTCCATTCGGACGCTACACAAGGACGCTCTATCTCTTTGTTTTCCGCATTTATGCGGACGTCAGGTGGAACCACCTGACTGCAAAATGCTATAGCGGCCCTTGGCCGCCGCGAGCGGCAGGATAACGCTCACGGCGGGGCTGGTTTACCCGGCGGCGCCGGAAAGAAGCGCCTTGCTTTCCTCCAGGAAAGCCGTGAGCGGCTTCGGCTGCCTGCCCGTCAGCTGTTCGAAGTCCCCGGTAACTTCAGCCAGCCCCCCAGCGCGGGTATTGGCCTCGAAGGAGACGAGCAGCGGGACGAAGGCCTCCGGTACGCCGGCCGCCTTCATGCCGTCGGCAAGAGCCTCGTCGCTCAAATTCACCACATTGACGGGCTTGCCGGTGGCTTCGGCCGCCAGTGCCGCGATTTCGGCATTCGTGTATGCCTTCGCGCCGGTCAGCGTATAGGTCGTGTTGGCGACCGGTCCCTTGGCCAGGGAGGCGGCGATGGCGCGTGCCGCGTCGTCCCGGGCGATATGGGCGGTCTTTCCGTCCCCGGCGGATGTATACCAGGTGCCCGACTGGATCGCCTTGGGCAGGCTCATCAGCAGATTTTCCTGGTACCAGCTGTTGCGGAAGATCGTATAGGGAATACCGGACGCTTTCAGCGTCTGCTCGGTGCCGTGGTGATCGGGCGCGAACAGGACGGGGTTGCCAGGCTCCGGCCGGGGCATCGACGTGTAGGCCAGATGCTTGACGCCGGCCTTTGCCGCCGCTTCCACCGCCGCCTTGTGCTGGCGCAGGCGCTTGCCGGGTTCGTCGAGCGCATCCGTCGAGATGATCAGCGCCGTGTCGGCCTGGCCGAATGCTTCCATCAGGCTCTCTGGATCGTCGAAATCCACCTTGGCCGTCTCCACGCCCCTTGCGGCCAGAGCGCTCAACTTCGACGGATCGCGGGAGCCGGCGATGAGCCGGGTCGGGGATACGTTTTCCGTTTCGAGCAGATGTTTCACGACGAGACCGCCCAATTGTCCCGAAGCGCCGGTGATAAGTATCTTGTTCATGTTCCAATCCCAATATCAATTCGGTTGTCTCTTTTTGAGAGCAGGGCTAAAATAGGTATAACCGAACTGCCGTAAAGAAGGCAGTTTTCGCCCCGGTGGTTACCGAATGGGAACCACCTCCGATCTGTCCCGACTGGAGGCGACATATGGATGCCAAGCCCATCAATCTGGGTGCCAAGCTGGAAGCGTACAGGGCCGCCGGCAACGAACAGAACCTCGGGGATTGCCCCGTGCGTGACGTCATCAACAATATCGGGGGCAAGTGGAACTCGCTGATCATGCTCGCGCTGGCCGAGCAGCCCTATCGCTTCGGCGCGCTGCGGCGGCTGGTGCCGGACATCTCCCAGCGCATGCTCACCCAGACGCTCCGCGATCTGCAGCGCGACGGCTATGTGCATCGCGAGGTCTTTCCCACCACGCCGCCGAGCGTGGAATACAGCCTTACCGATCTCGGCCGCTCGCTGTTCGAGCCGCTTCACGCGCTGGTGCAGTGGGCCGAACGCAATCACGGGAAGGTGAGGCAAGCGCGGGAGCGGTTCGATGCCGATCGGTAGCCTTGCTGGTTCGCCTCCTTGAAAGCCTTGCCACCGCCGTCATCAACGCTAAAAACCGGGATATCTCCCGGCCCGCGTTGATAGCGGCGAATGCCGGCCTCCGTCATCCTTGGACGGTCAAGGCCTGTCCTGGACCTGTCGGCGGAACAGCAGGCGTTCGCGATACAGGCTTGAAATCCCGGCCGGCGTGTGACAGAACCGTACCGTACGGTACGATTTTTGCGAGGCGCCGGTGGGCATGACCGCCAAAAGCAGCGACGACGAGTTTACACCGCGCCAGAGCGCGGTGCTTGAGTGCGCGCTCGAACTGCTGGTGGCAGGCGGCGAGAAGGCGTTGACCACGGCCGGCGTGGCACGCGCGGCGAGCTGCTCCAAGGAAAGCCTCTACAAATGGTTCGGTGACCGCGACGGTTTGCTGGCGGCGATGATCGCCTATCAGGCGAGCAAGGTGCGCGCCTTTTCCGATGATGGCGGCACGATGGATGCGGCGCGCTTTCGCGCACATCTGGTGGATTTTGCCCATGATCTCCTGCAGGTTCTGGCTGGCGACGTCTCGCTGGCGCTCAATCGCCTGGCCATCGGACAGGCAAGCCGGGACGGAAACCGGCTGGCGCGGCTGCTCATCGAGCGCGGCCGCCGCCGCATCGACAGCCGGGCCTGCGCCCTTTTGGAAGCGGGCATGCGGCGCGGCCTCATCCGCTACGAGGACCGTGACGAGGCCTATCATACGCTTTACGGGCTGATCGTGCGCGATCTGCATGTGCGGATGCTGCTGGGCGAGGAGGCGGCGCGCCGGCCCGTGCAGTTTGCCGGCCAGGCCGAGCGCGCTGTGGAAAGGTTTCTGGCGCTGTTCGCGGCGCGGGAAGAGGAGAGGGCTGGCGGCATCTGACGCGCGCCATGCCGAATATCGAGAGCCTTACGAAAGGAAACGAATAATGCGTGTCTATTACGATCGCGATGCCGATCTCAACCTGATCAAATCAAAGAAAGTCGCCATTATCGGCTATGGCAGCCAGGGCAGGGCGCATGCATTGAACCTGAAGGATTCGGGCGCCAAGGACGTGGCTGTTGCGCTGCGCGCCGGCTCCTCGACGGCCAGGAAGGCCGAGGCCGACGGCTTCAAGGTGATGACCGTGGCCGAAGCGGCCGGCTGGGCCGATCTGATGATGATGGCTACGCCGGACGAGCTGCAGGCCGGCATCTATTCCTCGGAAATCGCGCCGAATATCCGTGACGGCGCCGCGATCGCGTTCGCCCACGGCCTCAATGTTCATTTCGGCCTGATCGAGCCGAAGAAGACCGTCGATGTGCTGATGGTCGCGCCCAAGGGGCCGGGCCACACGGTGCGCAGCGAATACCAGAAGGGCGGCGGCGTGCCCTGCCTTGTGGCGGTTCACCAGGACGCCTCGGGCAATGCGCTAGATCTTGGCCTTTCCTATGCCTGCGGCGTCGGGGGCGGTCGCTCGGGCATCATCGAGACCACGTTCCGCGAGGAATGCGAGACCGACCTTTTCGGCGAGCAGGTGGTCCTGTGCGGCGGCCTGGTCGAGCTTATCCGCGCCGGTTTCGAGACCCTCGTCGAGGGCGGCTATGCCCCGGAAATGGCCTATTTCGAGTGCCTGCACGAGGTGAAGCTGATCGTCGACCTGATCTATGAGGGCGGCATCGCCAACATGAACTACTCGATCTCCAACACGGCCGAGTGGGGCGAGTATGTCACCGGCCCGCGCATCATCACCGACGAGACCAAGGCGGAAATGAAGCGCGTTCTGAAAGACATCCAGTCCGGCCGTTTCACGTCGGAATGGATGCAGGAATGGCATTCGGGCGCAGCCCGCTTCAAGGCGACGCGCCGTCTCAACGACACCCACCAGATCGAGGAAGTGGGCGAGAAGCTGCGCGGCATGATGCCCTGGATCGCCAAGAACAAGCTGGTGGACAAAGAGAAGAACTAAGGCGGCACCCTCTCGACATGGTGCCGGCCGCGGAGCGATCCGCGGCCGGTCCTGTCATGGGGCATCGTCATCGCCCGTAGGGCGACCGGCATTTCCTGCGCGGTCCCTTGTAGGGCTGGAAGGTGTTGTCCGCCGCGCGGTAGGACCGGTAGCGGTCGCGGCACCAGGCCAAATGCGCTGCCCTTTGCCCGTGGCCGGGCCTGGCGGCTGGCCTTTCCGGCACGACCTCGAAGAGAAAGCGGCGGCCGTTATAGTAGGGCGCGCGGTCGGGCCAGCCGCGCTGCCGGTGGTAGCGGTAACCTGGGCGTTGCCAGTCTTTGAAGTCGTTGTAGAGGCTGTCCGACAGGTCGAACCTGTGCGTTTTGTAGCTTCGGTAGTGGGGCGTATCCCAGTAGGGCCGATAGCGTTGCCATCTCCAGCGTTGCAGATGCGGGTGCGTGCCGCTTCTGAGCTCGATGCTGAAGCCGCCGCCGCTGTGGCGCATTCGCGGCCCATGGTCGGAAATCCGGGCAACCGCCGCCTCGTGCGGAACGGTCACCGGCGCCCGTATGGAGAAAACCTCCGCACGGACGCCGGTTCCCGTCATGCAGGCCAGCAGAAGGGAAACAATGACTTTCGGAAACAGGAACACGGTATGACTGCCTGAAATATCGTTCAGTATACGTGTACTGTATATCTAAACCAGCGCATGAAAAGTCGAACTTTACCAATTAAAGCTTGAGCGGTTTCCGTGGCGCGGCCGGGATGTGCCGGCACGGGTTCTGAAACGCTGTGCCGTTTCGACACGGGCCCATTGGCACGTTTTTCGCTTCTCCTGGCTATTGAAGCATCAGGAGGCTCGGATGACACCGATAATTGAAAAATCGATTGGGCTGGACGGCGACACTTTCGTCGAAAGGAGGGAGGAGCTTCGCCGCAAGGCGCTGCTGCCGGCGCGTTTGGTCTTCAATGACGGCCGTTCCACCCTGTCCGGCACGGTACGCAATCTCAGCGGTTCGGGCGCGCGGATAGGGTTCTGCGACCTTTGCGCCATTCCACCCCGTTTCATGCTCCAGCTCGGCCGGGAGCCGCGGCTGCGGCCAGCGGTCATCCGCTGGCGGACATTGACGGAGATTGGCGTGACATTCCTCTAAGCATCGTTGGCGGCATAGCGCCGCCAACGATTCTTAGTAGATGCTTGGTATCAGTACATGTAAGGCGAACGGCACTGCCTGCGCGGGCCGTGATAGGGCTGGAACGTGTTGTCGTAGGCCCGATAGGAGCGGTAACGGTCGTAGCACCAGCTCACATGGTGTCTGTTCAGGCGGTAGGGTCGCGCCGGACGCGGGCGCACATAGCGAGGCCGCACATAGTGTGGCCGCACGTAGTAGGGCGGGTCATAGCGGTAGCCACCGGTTCCGAACTCGAAATATATGCCCGCGCGCGGTCTGACGTGGTGCCGCTTGAAATGCCGCTTGCGCCCGTGGCGATACCGCCGCTCGTGAACCTTCTGGACCGAGGCCGACGGGTTTGCCGTCTCGGAGAGGGTGCGCACCGGATCGACGCTCGTGCCGGCCGCCGACAGCGCCGAAGCATTGGCGGCACCGGAACCGGCCATGAGTCCGAGCGCGACCAGGCTGGAGAACGCCAGGGTCGAAAGCCGATATCTCATGAGATTGCTCCATTTCCTTCGGGCGATGCCCAAGCCGTTTCATCGCCAATTCTACACGAGCATAATGATTCCAGATGCCTCATGAATGCGGCATGAATGCAAAGGTTGCAGGAGGCGGCCGAACGGTGCTTGCCTTTTGGCCGTGCCGAAGGCAGAACCTTTGAGCATGTCGGTCCGGATCGCCACCTTCAACGTTGAAAATCTGATGAACCGGTTCGATTTCTCCGGGTACCGCAACGATTTGCGGCAGGACCGGGCTCTCGCCTTGTTCGATATTGCCGACGAGGACGAGTATCGCGAATTAGAGCGGGCGCGCACCATCGCCCATACCGACGATGCGCGGCAGTTGACGGCGCTGGCCATAGCCGCCACCCGCGCCGATATTCTGTGCCTGCAGGAAGTCGACAATCTGGCAGCGCTGAAAGCCTTCGAACACGGCTACCTGTTCAAGATGATCGGCAGCGGGTATCGCGAAAAATACTCAACTGCGGGAAACGACGGGCGGGGTATCGACCTGGCCGTGATGATGCGCCGGGAAACCGCGGATGGCCAGCCGATCGAATTTGAGCGCATGACCAGCCACGCGCATCTGACATTCGAGGCGCTGGATCTGCATAATGAGCAATTGGCGGCCATGGGGATCGCCGGCAGCGAGCGCATCTTCCGGCGCGACTGCCTTGAGATTGATCTGCGCATCGGCGGGCGGCCCTTCACGATCTACGGCGTGCATTTCAAGGCGATGAGCCCGCCGCGCGGCGACCTCGACGGGCGCCATGCCTCGATGCCGATCCGGATTGCCGAGGCCGCCGCCGTGCGGCGCATCATTGAGGAGCGTTTCGGGGTCGGTCGCACCGCCGAAAGGCGCTGGGTCGTCTGCGGTGACCTGAACGATTACCGCGAGCGCGTCGTCGTGGGCGGGGATGCTTATTGTGGCTACCGGTTCGAAGTCGTGCAGGAGACGCAATCCAGCCTCAACATCCTGACGGAAGGCGGGTTCTGCGAAAACGTCGTCGAGCGCCGCCCGGAGATGGACCGCTGGACCCTTTATCACAGCCGCGGACCCGAGGAGCGGCACCTTTGCCAACTGGATTATCTACTGATCTCGCCGTCGCTCGCCCGCCGCAACGCGAAAGCCGTGCCCGACATCGTGCGGGCGGGGCAGCCGTTCCGGACCGTGTTTCCGCCGGGGCAGGAGGTCGAGCGCTTCCCCCGCATCGGGTGGGACCGTCCGAAAGCCTCGGATCACTGTCCGGTGGCGATAACGCTAGAAATCGCCTGAGCCGCACCGGACGGCCGGGCCGAAGTGCAACACAGCAGGGCCGGGCGCCGGCCGGGAGGGAATATGCGTCCTCGTCGATACATGGTCTATGACGTTTTCACCCAGTCCGCTCTTTCGGGTAATCCGCTGGCCATCGTGCTCGACGCCGACGGTCTGGACGACGCGCAGATGCAGAAGATCGCCGGCGAGTTCAACCTGTCGGAGACGGTTTTCGTCCGCCCGCCGGAAAACCCGGTCCACACGGCAAGCGTCCGCATCTTCACGCCTCGGGCGGAGCTGCCCTTCGCCGGCCACCCCACCGTGGGCACGGCCGTCGCGCTGGCACAGCGCCATGCCGGCGGGGACGGGAGCGGGCGTACCTCGATCATCGTGCTGGAGGAGAAGGTCGGTCCGGTGCGCTGCGCGGTGACGACCGGCGGGGACGCGGTCTTCGCCGAATTCGACCTTCCCCGCATGCCCGAGCGCCTCGCCTTCGACGTTCCGGCCGAATCGGTGGCCGCCGCCCTGGGGCTCGCCTACAACCGGATCGGTTTTGAGAACCATGTCATTACCGGCTGGTCCGCCGGCGTTCCATATATATGCGTTCCCGTAGCCGACCTTCGGGCGGCGGCCCAGGCGCGTCTGGACGCGTCGCTGTGGCGCGATCTGGTGCAGTCGGACGGCGGCATCATGGCCGATCCCTATGTCTACTGCCGAGAGACGGTGAACCACGATTGCGCCTTCCACGCCCGCATGTTCGCACCCGACGCAGGTATCATGGAAGACCCTGCAACGGGCTCTGCGGTGGCCGCTTTCGCCGGCGCGATCCTGATGCATGACGAGCCGGTGGACGGGGCACATGGCTTCTGGATCGAGCAGGGCATCGAAATGGGAAGGCCGTCCAGGATCAGGTTGGAAATCGATGTCGCCGGCCGCGGACTGGAGGCTGCGCGGATCGGCGGCGGCGCGGTCAAGATTGCGGAGGGAACGCTGCATTTGTGACGCCGGCCGCCTAGATCGCGGCGGCCTGCGACAAAAGCCGCGCGCGGCGCAAAAGTGCCCCCGTGGGGCTTGCATGTGCGCCGGAGACACGTTAATGAGCGCGACGTTCGCCGGACCAACCGGCGGACAAGAGGCGCCACCGATTGCGGCGCAACGGTCGGGTGATTAGCTCAGTTGGTAGAGCAGCTGACTCTTAATCAGCGGGTCGTAGGTTCGATCCCTACATCACCCACCAAAATCAATCGCTTGCCATCGCTGGATTGAAGATGCTGGAGCGTCCTCTAGCGTTCGAATGGACGCGGCGCTCTGACGCAGACGATGTCACCGCACAAGTAAACGCTCATCGCGGCACGACACTGAGGCTTCCGTCTGTCTCAAGCACCACCATATCGACCGCAGAGATATCGGACTTGCCGCTCTGCCGGATGGCCGCGACGATCTCTTCTTCCGTCACCCGCTGTCGCTGCATCGCTTGTGGAAGATATTGGCCGTCCTTGACCAGAAGCGTTGGCTCCGCCTTCACGACTGCCTGGACCTTTCCGAAACGGACAGAGCTCCAGGTGATCGCCCATTGGAGGTAGATGAGGAGCGCCAGAGCCGTAACGCCGTCGGCAAGGGGAACGTTCTTGTCGAGCAGCACCGTCGCGAGCGTTGAGCCGAGGGCAACGGTAACGACGAGGTCGAACGCATTCATCTTGCTCAGGGTTCTTTTGCCTGAAGCCCGAAGCAGCAGGATCAGCAGCACATAGGCAGCCGAGCCGACCACCAGCGTCCGCGCGATTCCCGTCCAGCTCTCATAGAAGAGCGGTTCGCTCATCGAATCTCCTTCCAAGATGCGGTGAGGGAACGGTTGCTGGATGCGGGAGGTTCCAAGGAGAGGGGCGGGAGGGAGCCCGGAACGCAGCTCAGCCTGCCGGAAGCTTCCGCAGGCGCGCCTGCACTTTCGCTTCTCCTATGGAGCGTATGGCTTGCGCGCGACCACGCCGCGCGGCCCCCGCGCGGCATGCTCGCCCGGCTCGATCTCTTCGACCCGGTAAAGCTTCTCGTCGCGAAAGGCGCTGGCGAAGTCGGTGGATACGCCGTCACCCGGCTTGGCTGGAAGGTCGAGGAAGTCCGCCTCCGCCTCCGCTGCGACGATGCGCGCATCGGCGATGGAGCGGGCGCGCACGACGAGTTCGCCTTGCGGCGCCGCCAAGTCCCAATTCGGATCGGTAGCCGGCGCATCGGGCACAAGTCGAAACAGTCTTAGCCGCTCGGCATCGTCGGGACCGGTGCTCATACCCACTCCTTCAAGTTCGCGCGTCGGATGTCCCTCAACGGCAAAGGCCGCCGGCTGTTCCATGCCGGAAATTCTTCATTCAGTTTTCTTACAATTTTCTCGGGAGCGGGCGGAACCTTTTGCCGGGTTGACGGTTCAATGGGAGACAGCACGCGACCCCCGCCCCCCAAAGCCCCACATTGCGTGCTGTTTGCCGGCCCTTGAGCCGGCTTCTTTTTTGCGCTCAATAATCTTTTTCGTAAAAGAGGCCGAGGCTGGATTCACCGTCCGCGCCGACGGCGCCGCGTGCCTTCAAGTTCTCGGTGATGTCGAGATTGATCGTGCCGCGAGTGCTTCCTTTCGCACCGGCTTCCACCCCGAGATAGATGTTTTCCTGAATGTAACGCCCCGCACGGACGGCAGTGTTGCCCTCGGTGTCGGTCACCACGTCCAGGTCGTCGAGGCCGACCGCGTCACGCAGGGAGCCCAGAAGCGATGTGTCGCCGCCGCCCGCGAGTTCGGCGGCGGCCGCTGCAAGTTGGGCCAGTTGCAGGGGCGACAGCTCGCCAATGCCGCGCTTGAAGATCAGTTGCGCCAGCACCTCGTCTTCCGGAAGCTCGGGCTGCGAGGAGAAATCGATATTGAGATCCGAGACCCGGCCCGTTACCGTGATGAAGACCGTGATTTCGCCGCTGGTCGAACGCGCGACAAAGTTGAGATAGGGGTCGAGATCGCCCACCAGCGTCACCGTTCCCTCGTCGAAAACGATGCGCTGGCCGAGAATGGAAAGGCGTCCGCGTATCAGCCGGAAGCCGCCGACGGGCCGGATGGAGGTAACGGGACCGGTCAGCCGGACAGAGCCGCCGAGTTCGGCATCCAGGCCACGCCCGCGGACGAATATCCGCGCCGGCGCGTTCAGCTGGACGTCCAGGCGCAGCACGCTCGGCCGTCCGCCGGGCACAGGCGTTCCGTCGTCGGCACGGGCGCGCCGCAGCGTTGCGGCCACGTCCGGCGGCGGCGAGATATGGCGGACATCGATATGCTCTACGCCGCCTCCCAGGTTTTCGGGCACCAGGATTTCAGCACGGTCGACGGTTAGTTCGCCCGAAAGCAGGGGATCGCGGGCGAGCGGTCCTCTGAGCGCCAGCGTGCCGCTTATCGTCGCGCTGACCATCTCGCCATCCACGTAGCGCGCCTCATCGAGCCTAATGGTGAGGTCGGCGGGGAACCCTGCAGCCGCGTTGGTCGAGATCGTTCCGGAAAGAGTGACGGTGCCGCCGGCAGCCAGGGCAGCCGTTGCGGAGCGGATGGTGACGGTGTCGCCCTGCAACGCAGCATCCAGCGTGATGTCGTTGAGACGCAGATTGGTCATGGGGTCGACGGCGGCGCCATCCCGGGTCGAGATCGAGCCGCTTAGCGATGGGTTTTCAAGGCTGCCGCCAATCCTGATGTCGGCAAGCAGCGTCCCGGCAAGCTGGGTGCCGCGGTCGGCCAGGAGACGGTTACCCAGCGCGAGCGGCACGCTGCCGCGCAGGTCGACAGCAAGGCCGCCACCGCCAAGCGGCACACGGCCGCTGGCTGACACGGAAAGCCCGGAGGGCCCGGACGCTTCGAGAGTGCTCAGCGTCACGGTCCCGTCGGCAAAGCTTCCGGTCGCGCTGAGCTCGATCGGCCCCGCGCCGAATTCATTCAGAGGTCGGGCGCTGAGGCCCGAAGCTTCGAGGCTGAACCGGGCACGCGGATCGGCCAGCGTCCCCGTAATGGCGGCATTGCCCGTCAGCGTTCCCGATAGATCCAGGTCCGGCATCTGCTGGTTCAACAGGGACAGGGGAAAGGCTTGCAGCGCAACGTCGAGCGCGAGCTGGCCGTCTTGATCCAGCGGCACGCTGCCTTCCACGCGGGCGGAGAGGCCGCCGGGGCTGGTCACATCCGCGCGAAGCGAGAGCATGTTGTCGGCCGTCCGGCCCTGCGCATCCACGTCGAGGGACGCCACGCCCGCCTCGCGCAGAGCCTCGGCCGTGATGCCTGTGCCCGTCACGTCGAAGGATATCTGCGGCGCATCCCGGCTGCCGCCGATCTCAGCGGTTCCGCTGACGGTGCCGCCGAGGGACAGGTCGGGACGTATGGCGTTTGCGATGGACAGCGGCACGCTGTCCAGGGAGACCGCGATGTCGAGCGTGTCGGCAGCTTCTCCGCGCGCCGTCACGGTTCCGCCGGCAATGTCGAGCCGGATTTCGTCGAAGGAGATTTCACTGCCCTGAACGAGGACCGTCGCCGGTTCCAGAAGCCGCGCGGTCGCGCCCCCTTCCTGCAACTGCGCCTGGTCCAGCCGGAGCCTGTAGCCGCCATCCTGCGGCGCCAGAAGTCCGGCGACGTCGATCTGTGTGCCATGGGCGAGGCGGGCGTCGAGGTCGAACTCGGTCTGGCTGGCCTGGGTGTCGGCGGTGGCATTCAGCACGGCCACCTCCACGCCTGCTGCCGTAAGGTCTTCGGCGTGGAGGGCGCCTTCCACCCGCGGCACGCCGAAAAGGTTGCCGATTTCGGCCTCTATGTCGGCCACCCCCACGGACAGCCGGTCGCTTTCGAGATCGCGGATGATCCCGTTTATCGTCGCGTGCTGGGTTTCGCCGCGCGGCTGCAAGGTGATGCGCGCATTTGCCGAGCCGGTCGCCTCCACGAGAGCGAGGGCTGCGGCGGTCGATATATTTGGGGCGTCGAGTTCCAGCTCCCCCGTCAGCATGCCTTCCCGATCCTGCGCGATGTCGCCGCGCAGCCGGGCGCCTCCAGCCCTGAAATCGATGCCGTTCAGGCGTTTTTCGCCGGCGGCGAGCACGATATCTGTCTGCAGCTCGACGCGGGCGCCATCGAGGAAGGCATCGCCGGTCAGTCGCCCGGTGAGCGCGCTGTCCTGGCGCATCCCGTCGAACTCCAGGCTTGCGTCGGTAAGGGGCTTGCCGAGCAGGCTGCCGTCCTCGATGCGGGAAATCAGATTGAGGCTCAGGCCCTCGGCTCCGCCCATGGCGCTGCCCTCGACCAGGAGCCGTCCCGAGAGCCGCTCGTCGATCAGCGAGAGATCTGCAACGCCGCCGTTGAGCCTGATATCGGCCGCATCGCTCGCATAGGTCCCGTCGGCGCGAAGCGTCAGCTGGTCGTTGGCGATGGTGAAGCCGTCAGCCACGATACCTTCGGGACCGCGGGCGATACGTCCCGAGATGCGCGTTTCGCCCTCAAGCAGGGGCGCGATCTGCTCGATGCCGAGACGAAGATCCTCGCCGACGCCGTCGAGCACCAGGTCGAAAGCGCCGCTGATCGGCCTGACCTCGCCGGTCGCCTGCAGATCGAGACCGCCGGCAAGCTCGCGGCCGGCAAAGCCCGAGAAGGGGGCGATGCTGGCGGCTTCCACGCCTATGTCGCCGCGAAAGGCGAAATCCGCCACGTCGCCGGCAAGCGATATCCCAAGGTCGTTTCCCGAAAGCTGGGCGTCGGCGATCGTGAATGGCTGTCCCGCCGTCCAGCCGCCATCGGCGCGAAGGCGGACCGTATCGCCCAGGGCCTCGGCGATGTCGGCGCGCTCGGCGGTGATGCCGGCCACCGTACCGTCGATCTCGTAGGTGATGTGGCGCTCGGCCGGGGTTTGGAGATTCTCGGCGATGCCGCTCATGTCGAGCGTCGCGGTTTCTGCGGCGAATGCCCCCGTTTGGAGATCGTACAGGTTCAGTGCGGCTTGCCAGCGCTGGTTTCCGGCTTCGCCATAGGTGGCGGAGAGCGTGGCGCGACGCACCGACGTCTCGCCGCCGGCCACCGGCAGCAGCACGGCCTCAGCGTCGTCGTCGCCTATTTCGGCATCGACCGAAAGCGAGGTCAGGAAGCCGTCGCTGGCCGTTTCCGCCGCCGCTTCCAGGGAGAGGGCGGCGCTGGAAAGCGTCAGGTTTTCGAGCAGGACGCCTCCGGCCTCCTTGGCCATGCCCGAGGCCTGGAGGCGGGTGTCCTCGCCGAAGAAGGGGCGGAAGCGCTCGGGCACGATGCGCGCGATCGGGCCGCCGACATCGACATTGAAGCCAAGCCCTCCGGCGCGCTGGCGGAACCGGCCCGTGCCCTCCAGCACCGGCGCCCCATCGGCGGCGAGCGTCATGTTGAGGTCAAGCTGGTCGATCGGTCCTGACCCGGCCAGGGTCAGGGCAAGCGGGGGGCGGCCTTCGATGTCGAGAAGGTTCGCAAGAACGCCGTTTTCCGGCTCGCGCAGCGCGACGTCGATATCAAGCTGCTGCGTTTCATTGGCATATTGCGCGTCGAGGGTGAGGCGGCCGCCGGGCCCGTCCAGCCGGACGATGCTGAGCGAGGTGTCGAGCGAACCGCCCTCGATCGCCAGACTGCCCTCGACGGTGAGCACGGATTGGAGGCCGAAGACATCTTCGTCGAAAGCAAGCCGCTCGATCTCCAGGTTCTCCAGATTGACCGCGATGGGAAGCTCGGGCACCTGCAGGGGGTGGCTTCGGGGGCAGGAAGGTCCTCGTCGGGCAGTGGCTGGCGCAGCACCTGGATTTCCCCTGCGGCAAGCCTTTCCACCTCCAGCCGCTGGCGCAGGAGCAGGGTCGAGCGGCTCCAGTCGATCTGGGCATTGCTGATCCGCAGCCACACGCCCTCCCGGTCGGCGACCGTGATTTCGTCTATCGTTGCTTCCGAGGATAACGCCCCCTGAATGCCGCGTATGCGGATTTGGCGGTTGGGCGTGGAAAGCCGGTTCTCCAGGAGCTGGGTGAAGAACGATGCCTCCTCGGCCGGATCCTGCGCCAGGGCGGGCGCGGCCGTCAGGATCAGGCAGAGAGCGAGGAAGAACCGTCTCAAAACGCTTGTCCTATTCCGACATAGAAGGCGACGCTGGGGTCGTCCCGGCCCCGATCGAGCGGGACGGCGACGTCGAGCCTGATGGGGCCGAGGCCGGTCTGGTAACGAACTCCCGCGCCAACGCCGATCTTCAGATCCTCCGAAAAATCGGGAAAAGCTTCCGCACCCACATAGCCGGCGTCGACGAAGCCGACGATGCCGATGGACTGGGTCACCCGGGCACGGACTTCGGCGGAAAGTTCGACGAGGGAGCGCCCGCCGGATACGCCGCCGGGCGTTTCGACGCCGATGTTGCGATAGGCGTAGCCGCGCACCGAGCCGCCGCCGCCGGCAAAGAACAGCTTGTCGGGCGGGCTCTCGGCGATCGGCGGATCAAGCAGCGTGCCGATCTTGGCGCGGCCTGCCAGGATCAGCCGATCGTCGGCGTCGAGTGACTGATAAACGCGCGCCTCGGCGATGATGCGGGCTGCGGCGTTGCCGTAGTTGAACTCGTAATAGGGTTCAACCGACAATTCGGCGAAGATGCCTTCGGTGGCGTCGGCCGGGTTGTCGCGACTGTCATAGGCGATGCCGCCGAGGAAGCCGGCCGTGATGAATTCGCGGGTGCCGAAATCGTCCTCGAAGCGGGCAAAGCCGCCATTGACGAAGATACGGCCGGACAGCTCGTCGGTGAACTCATGCCTGAAGCCTGTCTCGGCGCTGACGCCCGTCCGGGTATAGGTTTCGAGCACTTCGCGCTCGCCATAGAGAGAGGCAACGAAACTGGTAAGCGGCGTGTAGACCCCGGGACGGGTGAAGGTGGCGCCAAGGCGATAGGTGAAGTCCTGCGGATCTATGCTCTTGCCGATACCGGACACCTTGCCCTCGACGCGCAGGCTTTCGGCGCGGCCGAACAGGTTGCGGTGCAGCCAGTAGGCCTCAAGGCCCAGGCCGTCCACCGTGGAGAACGAGCCGCCCACGCCGAAGCGGCGCGGAGGACGCTCCTGCACGACGATGTTCAGCGGCAGACGGCCATCGGGCCCGATCTCGTCCGCTTCCACTATGCGGGCGGCGCGGAAAACGCCAAGGTCGATCAGTCGCTCCCGCGCCTCTTCAAGGTCGTCCGGGTCGTACTCCTCGCCGGGCTCGAGCCCCGTCATCCACGCTATGAAGGCATCGTTCATGCGTTCGGTGCCCTGCACGCCCACATGGCCGTAGACGGCCCTGCGGCCGGGCGCGAGCACTATCGTGGCGGCGATCGTGTCGCTGGTATGGGCGGCGGTGACGCGGCTTTCCGCAATCTCGGCCTTGGCATGACCCTGCTGTTGCCACGCCGCCACCGACAGCCGGCCGGCCTTGATGATCGTCTGCGAGCCGGCGATCGCGCCCTCGCGGAAGCCTTCATCGGCCGGGTCTTCAACCGCGTCCTCGGGATTGGCCGCGGGGGGCGGGGCGTTCACGATGCGCGCTTCGGAAAAGCGGAACAGCGGTCCGGGCTCGATCCTGACCGTGACTTGCGACGGGCTGGGCAAGTCGACGATCAGCGGCAGGTCGGCGGCTTCCCGTCCATTGATCGCGATGCTGATGGCGCCGCCATAGCGGGCTTCGGCATAAAGCGCGTCGAGAATGCGCCTATAGTCGTTGCGCGCCTTGGCAATGAGCCCGCCGCTGCCGGAAGCGGGTTCCTCGCGGTCGTTCCACAGGCTCGAAGCCGCTTTCAGCGCGCGCTCGAGTTCCTCGTCCGCGCCCCCGACGATAAAATCCACGGAATAAAAATGGGGGGTGCCGATCACCTCGGCTTCGGCTTCCTCGTCCCCGCCGAAGAGCTTGAGGCCGAAAAGCTCCAGAGCCGAAGCCGGCGCGGGCGCCGCCATCACCAGCGCGCCCGTCGCGAGCAGTAGACGCAGGCTGTCCAGTATCGCGCGCTCTGCCCTTCCGCTACTCACCGAACCTGCCTCCCGGAACACATGTACAGTCGAAGCCGAGCTGGGCTTCAGCCAGATGCAACCAAAAATGCACTGAAAGCATTGGCTTCACGCGGCCTGTCCGACAAGAGGTAGCTCAATATGCCGGGCCAGCACAACCGGCCCATTGAGGCATTTTGGAGACCTGTTGCTGGAGAACATCATGAATCCACCGGAAGCGGACCTGATTGGGGAAAGCGGATCGATGTAAGACCATCGAGGCGGTGGGCAAGGCGAATGAAAGCCCCTATCTTCCCCTGAACGCCCGATATCCGAAACGGCATTCTTGGAACGGAGAGCGAATGGCGAAAACACCAAGCGCGAAGAAGCCAGCCACAAGGCGGACGGCCGCGGGCAGGGCGCAGCCCCGCAGCATTGCGGCGCGGCCGATGCCGGTGCGCGGGCAGGCGGAGGGAAGGAAGCCGGTTTACGTCGTCGACGGTGCGAGAACGCCATTCCTGCGGGCTCGGGGCCGACCGGGTCCGTTCACCCCTGTGGATCTTGCCGTCCAGTGCGGCCGGCCGCTGCTGGCGCGGCAGCCCTTCGCCCCCGAAAGCTTCGATACCGTCATTCTGGGATGCGTCAACGTCATAGCCGATGAGATGAACCCCGCCCGCGTCGCAGCGCTGCGGCTGGGCATGGGCGCTGCGATGCCGGCGTTCACGGTACAGATCAATTGCGGTTCAGGCATGCAGTCGATCGATACGGCCTTCCGCACGATCGAGGCTGGCAAGGCCGATCTCATCCTCGCCGGCGGCGCGGAGGCGCTGTCGCATTCGCCGCTCGTTCTTTCTCAGGCCGCCACGGGCTGGTTCAGCCGGTTCGCCACCGCGAAAAGTGCGATGGAGCGCGCTTCGGCGCTGGCGGCCTTCAGGCCCGATATGGCCAAGCCGGTCATCGGCCTGGAGCGCGGGCTGACCGATCCCATCACAGAACTCAACATGGGGCAGACCGCGGAAATCCTCGGGCATCTGTTCGGCATCTCGCGTGAGGCGGCGGATGCCTATGCGCTGGAGAGCCATCAAAGGCTGGCGCGGGCCCATGCGGAAGGCCATCTCAAGGGCGAGCTCATCCCCGCTGTCTCGCGCGACGGGACGCTCTACGACTATGATGACGGCGTGCGCCCGGACACGACCATGGAGAAGCTCGCCAAGCTCAAGCCGGTTTTCGAAAAGCCGTACGGGGAGGTCACTCCCGGCAACTCTTCACAGATCACCGACGGCGCGAGCTGGGTGGTGCTGGCGTCGGAGGAGGCGGTTAAAAGGCACGGGCTGAAGCCGTTGGCGCGCATCGTCGACAGCGAGTGGTCCGCGCTGGACCCCTCGATCATGGGACTGGGGCCGACGATCTGCTCCGTTGCGCTTCTCGAGCGGCAGGGGCTCGCGCGCGAAGACGTCGATCTGTGGGAACTCAACGAAGCCTTTGCCGCCCAGGTTCTGGCCTGTCTGGCCGCCTGGGAGGATGAGGAATATTGCGCCAAGGTGCTCGGGCTGGACGAGCCCTTCGGCCGGGTCCCGCATGATCGGCTCAATGTTGACGGCGGGGCGATAAGCCTCGGCCATCCCGTCGGCAGCAGCGGAAACCGCATCGTTTTGCATCTGGTGAACGCCATGCGCAGACTGGGTCTCAATCGCGGCCTCGCCACCGAATGCATCGGTGGAGGGCAGGGCGGCGCAATGCTTCTGGAGGTGGTCTGATGCCGGTAGCAAAAGCACCCGTCTGGCAAGTCCTCGAGCCGCGGAACCGGGAACTCGGTCCCGAGGGCCAGAAAGCTAAAAACCTGGAGCACTGGCGTTATGCCAGGGATGGGAACGAGGTCGTCTGGCTCATTCTCGACCGTTCCGGGGAAAGCGCGAACACGCTGTCCGAGGCGGTGATTAGCGAACTCGACACGGTGCTGGGCGAGATCGAGGGATCGGGAGCCAGAGGGCTCGTGATCCGGTCGGCCAAGCCCGGCGGCTTTGCGGCCGGTGCCGATATCCGCGACTTCCGTGGCGCCGACGATGCCGGGCAGATCGAGCCGCGTATGCGGCAGGCCCACGCGGTGATCGACCGGCTGGCGCGCTTGAAGATGCCGACGGTCGCCGTTATTCACGGCCATTGTCTCGGCGGGGGGCTGGAGCTTGCGCTGGCCTGCCGCTATCGGCTCGCGATAAGCGGCACCAGCTTCGGCTTTCCGGAAATCCTCCTCGGACTTCATCCCGGCCTCGGCGGCACGTTCCGGCTGACCGAACTGATCGACCCGGTCGAAGCCATGACGATGATGCTGACCGGCAAGAACGTCCATGCCAGGAAGGCCAAGGCGCTGGGGCTGGTGGACGCGGTTATCGAGGAAAGGCATGTTGCAAACGCGGTCGAGGCCGCTGTTGCCGGCAGGCTGGACCAGGACCGGCCCGGCTGGAAGGCGCGCGCGCTGGGCCTTGCCCCGGCGCGCCGGATGGCGGCGCGCCGCATGCGGTCGGAGGCCGAAAAGCGAGCGCCGAGACGCCATTATCCCGCCCCTTATCAGCTCATCGACCTGTGGGAGGAGCATGGCGGCGACCGCGACCAGATGCAGAAGGGCGAGATCAGATCCTTCTCGAAGCTTCTGGCGGGAGAGACGGCGCAGAACCTCATCCGCGTGTTCTTCCTGCGGGAAGGATTGCGCGCCAATGCAAAGGGTGACAGCGGCATTGAGCGGGTGCATGTCATCGGCGCCGGCACCATGGGCGGCGACATCGCTGCCTGGTGCGCGGCGCGCGGGCTCAAGGTTAGCCTTACCGATCTCGATCCCAAGGCACTGGCCAAGGCCATCGGGCGTGCTTCGGCCTTCTTCGACAAGAAGGTGCACTCCTCCATCGAGCGCCGTGATGCGCTGGACCGTCTGATGCCCGATTTCGACGGAGCCGGCGTGGCGGCGGCCGATCTGGTGATCGAGGCCGTGGCGGAGCGTGCCGACGTGAAGAAGAAAGTCTATCAATCCATCCTTCCACGGATGAAGAAGGATGCGATCCTGGCGACCAATACCTCCAGCATTCCGCTGGAGGCCTTGCGGGAGGGGCTATCTGCCGCCGACCGCCTGGTCGGACTGCACTTCTTCAACCCGGTCACGCGTATGGAGCTCGTCGAGATCGTTTCGCACGACAAGGCGGCAGCGAAAACGCTCAAGCGGGCCAGCGCTTTCTGCGGCAAAATCTCGCGCCTGCCAGCGCCGGTGAAAAGCGCGCCCGGCTTTCTCGTCAACCGCGCCCTGATGCCGTATCTGGTCGAAGCCTTCCTGATGATCGAGGAGGGAACGGCGAAAGAGGATATCGACCGCGCGGCGGAGCGGTTCGGAATGCCCATGGGGCCGGTGGAGCTGGCCGACACGGTCGGGCTCGACATCTGCCTCGAGGTGGCGCGAATGCTGGGCGAGCGGCTGGAGGGCCAGGTGCCGCCGGTGCCTGCCTGGCTGGCGCGTCACGTGGAAGCCGGCGAAACGGGGCGCAAGGCCGGCAAGGGGCTTTACGCCTATGACGACAAGGGCAAGCCCAGGAAACAGTCTCCCAAAGGCGAGAACGACGAGGCGCGGCTGGACCGGATGGCCGACCGGCTGGTGCTGCCCATCCTGAACACGCTGGTGCGCTGCCTGCGGGAAGGGGTCGTCCGGGACGAGGAGACCGCGGACGCAGCGATGATCTTCGGGACCGGGTTTGCTCCCTTCCGGGGCGGCCCGCTGCATTATGCCCGCCAGCGCGGCATCGACGATGTGAGGGCGGCGCTGGAACGCCTGCAAGACAAGCACGGCGAGCGTTTCGCGCCGGATGCGGGCTGGAACGATCTCAAGTGAGGCCGGGCAATCCGGGTCCGTTTCGGCGGCGACGGCAGAAGTCCATCCTTGCCCGATGCAGGAACCATCGGGCCCGCAGGCGCTTATCCGGGCAGTGAAACAAAGGAGGCGAAAATGCCGGCACGCTCGAAAGCGCAGCAAAAAGCCGCGGGCGCCGCACTTGCGGCCAAGCGCGGCGAGATGAAGAAGTCCGAATTGAAGGGTGCTTCCAAGGACATGGTCGAATCGATGACGGAGAAAGAACTCGAAGACCTGGCCGAAACCAAGCGCAAGGATCTGCCGCCCAAGAAGGACTGACGGTCGAGGATCAGCCGTCTTCCAGAACGGATAGAAACGACTTCAGCCAGTGGGCATTGTCGTGCTCGCGAATGCGCTTCATCAGTGCCCGCTGGCGTTGCTGCCGCTCTTCAAGAGGCATTGTGAGCGCCCGGCACAGGTTGCGGGCCATGTCGTCCACGTCGAAGGGATTCACGATCAGCGCCTCGCGCAGGTCCTCGGCAGCGCCGGCGAATTTCGAAAGCACCAGCACGCCCGGATTATCGATCGACTGGGCAGCGATATACTCCTTGGCGACCAGGTTCATGCCGTCCCGCAGGGGCGTTATGAAGCCGACTTGGCTTGCGCGGAACAGCGCCGCGAGCGCGTCGCGCGGGACGGTGCCGTGTATGTAGCGGACGGGCGTCCAGTTGAAGTCGGCAAAGCGCCCGTTGATGGCGCCGGAGAGCGCTTCCAGTTCCGTGCGGATCTCGACATAGGCCTCGACCTCCTCGCGGGTCGGCGTGGCGATCTGCATGAGCGCCACCGATTTGCGCATCTCGGGATAGAGCTCCAACAGCCGGGCAAACGCGCGCAGGCGGTCGGGCAGGCCCTTGGTGTAATCGAGGCGGTCGACGCCGATGATCTGCTTGCGGCCGAGGATCTCGCGGCGCTTCGTTTCGATCTGGACCTCCTCGTTCGCCTGCTCCGCCATTGCAACGAAGGCGTCGACATCGATGCCGATCGGGAAGCAGCCGGCATGGACGCTGCGGTTGCCGACGGCGATGCGTCCGTCGCGCTCCATCTTGCAGCCGAGATTTTCCTCCACATAGTGCTGCAGATTGCCGAGATCGGTGTTGGTCTGAAAGCCCAGAACGTCGAACTCCAGCAGGCTCTCGACCAGCCAGCGGTGGCGGGGACGGCGGCCAGCACTTCCGGCGGCGGAAACGGAATGTGCAGGAAATAGCCGATGCGCTGTTTGCAGCCGCGCTGCCGCAACTCCGCGGCGAGCGGTATCAGGTGATAGTCGTGGATCCAGATCAAATCGTCCGGCTCGAGCACGGGCAGCAGCGCATCCGCAAATTTCGAGGTGACGCGCCGATACCCCTCCAGATAGGCCGTCTTGTAGTCGACCAGGTCCAGGCGATAGTGGAACAGCGGCCACAGGACGCTGTTGGAAAAGCCCAGATAATACTGGGTATAGTCCTCGTCGGTGAGCGGGATCGTTACCTGCGTCACGTCGCCGATCTTGCGGATGCGCGGCTCGGGCTGTTCGTCGGCGCGCACGGTCTGGCCGTCCCAGCCCATCCACACGCCCCCGCGGCGGCGCAGGGAATCCGCCAGTCCGACGGCAAGGCCGCCAGACTGGGTGGTCCTTGTCAGGTCCGCAACACGATTGGAAACGACGACCAGTCTTCTCACACAACCGACTCCCAGGGTTTCGACAGGCGCCGTGCGCCATTGATGATGCCGACCATCGAATAGGTCTGCGGATAGTTGCCCCACATTTCGCCGGTGACGGGATGGGTGTCCTCCGACAGCATGCCGAGCGGGTTCCGCGTCTTCAGAAGCGCCTCGAAAATTTCCCGCGCCTCTTCCTGCCGCCCGATGCGGGTCAGCGCGTCGAGCCGCCAGAATGCGCAGATGTTGAACGAGACCTCCGGCTTGCCGAAATCGTCCGCCGCCTCGTAGCGCATCATATAGGGGCCGCTGGCGAGCGTTTTTTCAAGTTGGTCCACGGTGCTGACGAAACGTGGATCGCGCGGATCAAGGAAGCCCACCTCGGCCATCAGAAGCACGCTCGCATCGAGCGTCTCACCTCCGAAGCTCTCGACGAAGGCCTGGCGCTTTTCCGACCAGGACTGAGCCAGTATCGTTTCCTTGATCTCTTCCGCACGTTCTCTCCAGTACCGGACCCGTGCCGTTTCGCCGATCCGGCCCGCTATGCCGGCGAGCCGGTCACAGGCCGCCCAGCACATCAGGCTCGATGATGTGTGAACGCGCGAGCGCGACCGCAGTTCCCACATGCCGGCGTCGGGCATGTTGTAAACCTTGTAGGCCTGTTCACCGGCCTGTTCGAGCAGGTGAAAGTCTGTGATGGTCGGCTTCATCTGGATGCGGCGGTCGAAAAAGATCTGCGCCGCGCCCAGGATGACGTTGCCGTATACGTCGTGCTGGTAGTGCTCGTAGGCCTGGTTGCCGCGGCGGACGGGGCCCATGCCGCGATAGCCTGCGAAATTCTCCAGGATGTTCTCGATAAGGTCGCGTTCGCGGCCGACACCGAACACCGGTTGCAAATGGCCGCCGCCGGCATCGGCGACCAGGTCCATGAGGTAGCGGAAGTAGTTTTCCATCGTCTGCACGGTGCCGAGGCTGTTGAGGGCGCGCACGACGAAGAAGGCGTCGCGCAGCCAGCAGAAGCGATAGTCCCAGTTTCGCCCGCTATTGGGTGCCTCGGGTATGCTGGTCGTCATGGCCGCGATGATCGCGCCTGTCGGCTCGTAGGTGCACAGTTTGAGGGTGATGGCGGCGCGAATGACGGCTTCCTGCCATTCGAAGGGCAGGGCCAGGCTGCTCACCCAATTGCGCCAGTAGGAGCACGTGCGCTCGTCGAAGTCACGCGCCGTGTCGGCCACGCTGCCGGTCAGCGTCTCATCCGGACCCAGGATGAGGTCGAGCGGCGCGGAAAGGTTGAAGCGGGTCTCGCCGAGCACGTAGTCGATCGGCGCATCGGTGGTCAGCCGGAGCGTCATCTCCGGTCCGACATAGCACACATGGTTGGAGCCGCGCGTGATCTGCGGCCTCGAATTCCCGTAGGAGAAGGTCGGACGGCAGCGGATGGAGATGCGCGGCGTGCCGGAAATCGGCTTCACCCGCCGTACAAGGGTCTGCGGGCGGAAAATGCGGTCGCGCCAGAAGAAGCGCGGGGCAAGATCACGGATCTCCAGGGATCCGGATGCGCCATGCAGCCGGGTCACCAGAATGGCGGTGTTCTGCTCGTAGAACTGTTCGGTCTCGGCAAGATCCTCCAGATCGATGGAAAAGATGCCCTCGGCCGGTTCGTCCTCGCCGGTCAAAAGCGCGTTGAAAACGGGATCTCCGTCGAAACGCGGCAGACAGGACCAAAGATACCGGCCCCTGGGGTCGATCAACGCGGAAAAGCTGCAGTTGCCTACTGCGCCTAAGTTGAGTGTGCTCACTGAAATCTGCCTATTCTGTCAATTGTGGGGTTTCAAAATCGTCTGCCAGTTGGCTGAGCCACTGCCGAAACGCGCCGACGCCGTCAATACGGAATGCGGCGGCCGTTTCTCCTCCCCCGATCTTAATGGAAATACCGCCCCTTCGGGCGACCTCGTTGAATGCATCTTCGTCGGTCACATCGTCGCCTGCAAAAAGGGCCAGGCGGCCGGCAAAGGGCTCCTCCGTCATGAACGCCGTCACCGCGTCCGCCTTGTTCTCCTTTCCGGCCTTGATTTCGATGACCATCTTGCCTTGCAGGATCTGCAGGCCCTGGCTGCCGTCCACCGCCTCATGGGCCCAGGTCATGGCGGCTTCGGCCAGTTCCGGCCGCTGGCGGTAGTGAAGCGCAACGGAAGCGGATTTGCGCTCGATGACGATGCCCTCATGCTCATTCTGGAAGCGTTTCAGGCTGGCTTCGATTTCATCGAGCCGGCTCGTATCGATCGTGGCAGCGCTGCGCTCGCCGCCGGCGCCGCGCCTTTCCAGGCCATGGATGCCCGCCACAGGCAGGTTCAGCGGCCGAAGGAAGCGGTCGATCTCCGAGATTGGCCGTCCCGTGACGATGGCAACTGCGCCGTTCAGGCTTCGCGCCAGCCGTCCCAGCACCTCGCGGGTGGCCTGCGGCACGGATACGGCCTCCGGGTGTTCGGCGATTTCCGCCAAGGTCCCGTCGAAATCGAGAAAGATCCCGATCCGGTCCGGCCGCAGCCTGGAACGGTCGAGGGAGGTCAAAGGTTCTGGTGTGCCAGCCATATCGTCGAGCAAATTAACATGGAATCATACAGGCCTTGAGAGTGGCCGGGCGAAGGCTAGGTCATAGGGTGGCAAAAGTGAAGGAAGAGGCGTTCAATCGTGCGAGAAATGCGTGAACAAAGGAGGCAGGCTCCATGATCGAGAAGCTCCCGCCGACGGCGCTCGCCATGGGGCTTGCGCTGGTCTTGATGAGCCTGTCCGGCGTGAAGACAGCTGAGGCACGGCCCGACACGCGGGCGATGACCTGCGGACAGGCAGCCGCTCTGGTGCGCCAGAGTGGAGCCATCGTTCTCAGCACCGGCCGCGTCACATATGACCGGTTCGTGGCCAATGAGCGCCACTGCCCGGTATACGAGGTCGCCGAAAGGGCCTATGTGCCGACACGCGACGCCGCGCAGTGCTTCGTCGGCTATCGCTGCGTCATCGATCGCGACCGCGACGATCGCTGGTGGTGGCTCAAGCGACGGCCGTAGGGCGCGCGCCGGCCGCACGGGCGACGAAGCGGCGAAGGCGCTGCGCAGCCTCGCGCAAGGTCTCTTCCGTCTGGCACATGGAAACGCGAATGTGGCCTGCGGCCGACGGTCCGAAGCTGGTGCCCGGCATGACCGCGACCTTTTCGTCCTCGAGCAGCCGCCAGGCAAACGCCTCGCAATCGGGGTCGACCGCCGAAATGTCGAGCATGACATACATGCCGCCTTCCGAGCCGCGTATCTTGAGATCGCCGAGGCCGGTGATGGACTCCAGGAATGCTGCGCGCCGGCGACCGTATCGCTCTGCGATCTCCCTCACGCCATGGCCGTTCTCCACGGCTTCTATCGCCGCGCGGGAGACGAAGTCGGCAAGGCCGTAGCTGGAGACGAGATTCAGGTTGATCAGATGCCGCACCATCTCGGCCGGCCCCGTGAGCCAGCCGACGCGCCAGCCCGTCATGCCGTGGCTCTTGGACAGTGAATTGACAACCAGCGTTCGCTCCTTCATCCCCGCGAGCGCCCGCGGCGAGACATGTTCGGCATCGGCGCGGATGGTCCAGTAGACCTCGTCCGACAGCAGCCAGAGGTCGTGCCTGCGGCAGATTTCGGCGATGCCTTCCAGCGTTTGGCGGCTATAGACGGCGCCGGTCGGGTTGTTCGGCGAATTGATCATCAGGAGGCGGGTCTCTGGGCGCACGGCTGCCTCGATGGCGGCGATGTCCGGCTCGAAACCGCTCTCGGCTTTTGCGTCGACCTCGGTGAAGCTTGCTCCGGCCGCGCGCACGGTGCCCGGATAGGTGGCATAGTAGGGCGAGATCATGATGGCGTGGTCGCCGGGGTCAAGCACGCCCTGGCAGACGGCGAACAGCGCGCCCTGGCCGCCCTGGGTGACGATTATTTCATCGGGCGTCGTGTCTACGCCCGTGCATTCGGTGGAAAGCCGCGCCATGCCCTCGCGCAGGCGGGGCAGGCCCGGCAGCTGGATATAGTGGTGGTAGCCGCCGCGTATGGCTGCCACGCAGGCTTCGACGGTTCCTGCGGGCGTATCGAAGTCGTGGTCGCCAACCGACAGCATCAATATCGGCTCGCCCGCCAGCTTCTTGCGCATGGCGGCAAAGTGCACTTCCCAGCCGTCTTTTCCCGAAGGCGTGATGCCGGTGATGCGTTTTGAAGGCGTGGGCATTATAACAGTTTCCTGTTGACGGGTTGCGGCGACCCTGTTGGTCCAGCTATACGCCCGCTTCAAGAAGTAAACAGACGCGGCGGATATGCTGGTTTCGAATAGCAGACAGAACTTGCGCACGGAAGACGTTGCACGGACTGTCGATGAGGCTCTCCTGACACGTCGCTCCGTCCGTGCGTTCCTGCCGGACGCAGTGCCGGAGGAAACCGTCCGGGAGATCCTGGCGCTGGCCGCGCGCGCGCCCTCCGGCACAAACATGCAGCCGTGGAAAGTCTATGTGACGAGCGGAGAGGCCAAGCAGAAGCTCTCCGATGCGATTCTTTCATCCGGCATCCGGCCCGAAAAGATCGAATGGGACGACTACAAATATTATCCGGACAAGTTTTTCGAGCCCTATCTCTCGCGGCGGCGCGCGGTCGGCTTCGCGCTCTACAATTTGCTGGGCATCGGGCGGCGCGAGGTCGAGCGCATGCGGGCGCAGCACGACAGGAATTTCCTCTTCTTCGATGCGCCCGTCGGAATGATCTTCACCATTGACCGCCGGCTCAACAAGGGCTCCTGGGTCGATCATGGCATGTTCTTGCAGTCGGTCATGATCGCCGCGCGCTCGCGGGGGCTGCACACCTGCCCGCAGGCGGCCTTCGCGCCCTATCACCGCATCATCCGCCCGCTCCTGAATATCCCGGACGAAGAGATCGTCGTTTGCGGCATGGCGCTGGGATATGAGGACAAGTCCAAGCCGGAGAACAATTTGCGCAGCGAACGCGCGCCGCTCGACGAGTTCGTGACTTTCGTCAGGTAGAGCCGATCCCGGCGCCGGCTTACCGATTTGTAATCGGCCGGCAAGCACGCCGTAATGTTGGACGTGCCACACATCATGCGTAACCCGGCGCCGCCCGACGCGGCGACAACCATGGAGATTACGCATGATGCGCAAAGCGATCCTTGCAGCCCTCGCCCTGTCCTTCGCCGCCGGCACCGCCGCCGTGGCGCAGAACCGCGATGATGCTGGCAAACCAGAAACCGCGATGAAGCGCGACGGGGGCACGGGGGGCATGTTCCGGCATCTCGATGCCGACGGCGACGGCAAGCTGTCATCGGACGAGTTCGGCTCGATGCGCATGGGAAGGCTGCAGGACGCCGATGCCGACGCGGACGGCAAGCTCACCGAGGCCGAGATCGTCGACTTCCTCATCCAGCGCGATTATGAGCGCAAGGCGCGCCGCGCCGCGCAGATGCTCGATGTCGATGGTGACGGCGAAGTGACCATCGCTGAGATCGAAGGCCGGCAGGCCAAGCGTTTCGCGCTGCTGGATCGCAACGATGACGGTGTGCTCGACCAGGAAGAGCTTCGCCGGGCGCGTGCCGAAATGCACGGTATGATGGGCCCGCGCTTCAAGGGGCGCGGCGGCCGCGACCACCATGGCTGGCGCGGTGGGGACGAAGGGCTGCGGCATGGCGGCAAGCTTGAGCGCAGCTCCTTTGGCGCGCAGATGCCTGCTGCGATGGGCGAGCCGGCGGGTGAGCAGGCCGAGTAACCGTTTCGACGGCGAGATGAAAAGAGAGCCCGGCCTGGTGCCGGGCTCCGGCATGGCGGACGGACCTCAAATTCGACTATCTCAGTGCATCAACCGGGCTCAGTGCATCAACCGGGCGCGCAGTTCAGGATCGGGCAGGGCGCACATATCCGTTTTGCCAAAAAGCCGATAACGGCTTCTTGCCAGTTTGCCATAGAGCCAGTCCTGGGCGCCGCGCGGCAGAAAGCGAAAAACCTGCAGCAGGCGGCCCGCCCCGCCGATACGATTGCCTACGCGCATGATGGCATCGAGGGACGTGAAGGGGCGACCATCCACCAGGTAGAGCCAGCTGTCGGGCTCGGAGGGGTTCAGGCCGAAATGCCGCAGCACCGCTTTTCCCGTAGGCGACTGCACGGGGCATATCCGGAATTCGCCCGCCTTGTCGAAACGCGCGATAAGCCGCGCGCCCCTGGAACAGAGCGCGCATTCTCCATCCATGAAAACAATCGGGCTGCTGTCCTCGAAAAGAGGTACATCCGGGTCGGTTCGGTATGAATAGGGTAGCTTGTCGTCAACCGCATTCATGGCTTTGATCTATCTGACTTCATAGCCGGTTTCAGCCGCCGCCTCCTGCAGGGCAGCCCAAAAGGCGCGCGCGAAGGAGCGAAAGACGAATATCTCGAAGCGGTTTTCGCCGGATCGATGAATCTGGGCGAATATGTCGTGGTGAGCCGTCGCCAGGCCGGTGCCGGGCGGGAATGTGGTCAGGTGGAAATCCACGGCAAAGAGCTTCGACAGCACCCATTCGCAGGCGCTGCCTTCCAGCCTTATGCATGTCCGCCCGTGGGAGAGGTCCGTGACGGTCCCGGTTTCAGCGTCGATCTCGGCCCGCATCGTCTCGAACAGGCCCTGCCGGGCCGAACTGACGAGATAGCGGCCGGGTCCGATGCACAAAGCCGCGGCATCCTTGCTGGAAGCGGCGCTGTTGGCCGCCGTTCCTTCAAGGCGGAGCCCGGTCGCCCTGGCGATGGCATCGCGGAGCGCCTGCTCCTTGCCGGGCCACGCGCAGGCCTCCACGATGCGGGCGGGCGTCGCTTCGCTCAGGCGGATGCCGGTATCGCCGGCATGATTGGGAAAAGCGCCCGGCTCGAAGGCCGGCCCAAGGGGGGATTCGCGTTCAACCATGCATGCGCTTCCCTTCGGGGTCGAAGAAGTGGTGGCTGACGATCTCGACCGGGCCGAAACGGCCGCGCAGCGGGTCGGAGATGCGGGCGCGCGTGCCGTGGCGTGCCTTGCCGTCCTTGACCAAGGCCAGGCCGATATAGCGTTCGAGCTGTGGCGAATAACAGAAAGCCGTTATGTGGCCGATGCTTGTGCCAAGACCTTCAGAAGTTGAATCCTCGACGATGTGGGCCCCGCCGCCGAGCGGCCGGTCGTCGAGCGCGACGACGCCGACGAGACGTATGCGGCTTTTATCGATCAGCCCTTCGCGGTCCATCAGGGCCGAGCCGATGAACGGCTTCTTCTTGGACAGCATCCAGTCGAGATAGAGGTCGCGGGCAGTGGTGCGCCCGTCGATCTCCGTGCCGGTCACATGTCCTTTTTCGATCCGCAGCGCGCCAAGCGCCTCCATGCCGTAGGGCACGATGCCGAAGCGCTCGCCGGCCGTGATCAGCGCTTCCCACACATGGGTGCCGTGGCCGGCCCCGCAATAGACCTCAAAGGCAAGCTCGCCGGAGAAGGAGAGGCGGCAGATCATGACGGGAGCCCCGTCGATCTCGCCATGGACGATCGCCATGAACGGCAGCGTCTCGTCATCGACCCCCGTGCCGGAAACGCACGCCTCCAGCACGTCGCGCGACCGAGGTCCCGCGACCGCGGCGCCCGCCCACTGGTCGGTCACCGAGGTGAGATGCACCCTGAGCTCCGGCCAGACCACATCAAGATAGTATTCCAGATGCTGCATGACCTTGCCGGCATTGGCGGTGGTCGTCGTCATCAGGAAATCCTGCTCGCCGAGCCGCCAGGTGGTGCCGTCGTCCAGCACGATGCCGTCCTCGCGCAGCATCAGGCCGTAGCGCGCCCTTCCGACCTTCAGGGTCGAGAACATGTTAGTGTAGACGCGGTCGAGGAACTCGGCGGCGTCAGGGCCCTTGACCGCGATCTTGCCGAGCGTCGACACGTCGACGATTCCGACGGCATCGCGCACGGCTTTGGCTTCGCGGACATAGGCCTGTTCAACCGTCTCGCCGGCCTGGCCGTAGATCTGCGGGCGGTGCCACAGGCCCGCCTCCATCATGCGGGCGCCATGCTCAAGATGCCAATCATGCATCGGCGTCAGGCGGTCGGGCTTGAAGTGGCGGTGCCGCTCGGCGGCCAGTGCGCCGATGGGGACGGGGCTGTAGGGCGGGCGGAACCGCGTGGTCCCGGCCTCGGGAATGGAAATGCCGCGCGCCTCGGCCAGGATGGCCAGGCCCGGCACGTTCGACGTCCTGCCCTGGTCGGTCGCCATGCCCAGCGTCGTATAGCGCTTGAGATGCTCGACCGAGACGAAGCCCTCGCGGTGGGCAAGGCGCACGTCCTCGGCCGTCACATCATGCTGGAAATCGACAAAGGCCTTGCCGCCAGCCCTGATCTCCAGCACCGGAGCGGGTGAGGGGTCGAGGCCCTGATCTTCGGTCTGCGGGAGCCTGGCGCGTGAAGGCTTTTGCCCGCTGGCGGCGCGCCCGGCACTGCGGCCGGTCCTCAGCGCGTCGGCTGTCGTCGTCCCGCCGGTCAGTGCGCCCGCGCCCGACCAGTCCTGTTGGGGTTCCGGGGGCAGGAAGGCTTGCAGGAAATCGTCCCATCGGGGCTTGCCGCCGGCTTGGCTGGCAAGGTGGATCGCGGGCGACCAGCCGCCCGAAACGGCCAGAAAATCGGCTGAAATGGGCCGAGAATCACCCGAAACCAGCCCAGTTTCGGCGTCAAACCGGCGGAGAATCACCCGTTGCAGGCGCTTTCCGCTGGTTCCAACGACCGCATGGCCGAGCAGCGGCACCACTCCGGCCTCGCTGGCCAGCGCCCGCGCGGCGGCGGAAATTTCCTTGCGGACATCGATTATCGCGGCGATCGACGCGCCGGCGGCCTTGAGCACTGGCGCGGCGCGGTAGGCGCTGTCGTTGTTGGTGAAGATCGCGATCTTCTCGCCGGGCAGCACGCCGTATTCTACGGCATAGCGCATCGCCGCGCCGGCCAGCATGATGCCGGGCCGGTCGTTGCCGGGGAACACGATGGGGCGCTCGATGCTGCCGGTGGCCAGGATCACCTTTGCCGCGCGTATGGTCCAGTGGCGGTGGCGGGGCATGTCGGCCGGGCGCCGGGGGAGATGGTCGCCGACGCGCTCGAGGGCGGCAAGGGTGTTGCCGTCATAACAGCCCCACACGGTCGTGCGGCTCAGCACCTGCACGTTGTCCATGCGGGCGAGGCGGACGGCAAGCCCCTCCGCCCATTCGCGCGCGGGCCTGCCGCCGATCTCTTCGCCGGACCAGCGGGCCATGCCGCCGAGGGGGGGTCCTGCTCGGCCAGGATGACGCGCTTGCCGGATTTGGCGGCGGCCTCCGCCGCCGTCAGGCCGGCCACGCCGCCGCCCACCACCAGCACGTCGCAGAAGGCATTCATGCGCTCGTAGCGGGCGGGGTCGGGCTTGTGATCGGCTCTGCCGAGACCTGCGGCCCTGCGAATGAAGCGCTCGCAGAACATCCACAGCCGGGTGCCCTTCAGCGGTCCCGCGACAGGGCCCATGAAGGTTTTGTAGTAGAAGCCGGCCGACAGCAGCGGCCCGGCAAGCTGGGCGAGTGCGCCGAAATCATAGTCGAGCGAGGGAAAGCGGTTCTGGCTTTCCACGCGCAGCCCTTCGTGGAGCTCGATCTGCGTGGCCGGAATGTTGGGCTCGCGAATACCGTCGCGCAGCACGGTCACCAGGGCGTTTGGTTCGTCCGCTCCTGCCGCGAGAATGCCGCGCGGGCGGTGGTATTTGAATGAGCGGCCGACGAGAAGGATCCCGTTGGCGAGCAGCGCCGAGGCAAGCGTATCGCCTTCATGGCCGCTCATCTTCACCCCGTCGAAGGTGAACCCGACGGGCCGCGAACGGTCGATAATGCCGCCGGCGGCGGCGCGGCGCGGGCTCATCCGGTCTTCTCCCGCGCTTTTCGGGCAAATTCGGCCGAGACGATCTCGTGGCTGACCGTATCGCGGACAACCAGCAGATGAGAGCGGCAGCCGCCCGAATGCTGCCAGTACTCGCGATGCAGTCCCGCCGGGTTGGGCCGTTCGTAGACATATGCGTGCCAGGCGGCGGTGTCGGTGGAGGCGGGGTCCGGCCGGGTTCGGGCGGCATCGCCCTGATAGGTGAACTCGGCAAGGTCGCGCGGGCCGCAATGGGGGCAGGAAATCAGCATCTTTCGATCCTCAATGCAGCTTCGGCGTGGGCCCCTGGCCCTTTTCGTCGATGATGACGCCGCGCTCGAACCGGCTGAGGGTGAAGGGCGCGTTGATCGGGTGCGGCTCGTCCTTGGCAATGGTCCAGGCGAAGGAATAGCCTGAGGCCGGTGTGGCCTTGAAGCCGCCATAGCACCAGCCGCAATTGAGATACATGCCCGGCAGCGGTCCCTTTGTGATGATCGGCGAGCCGTCCATCGACATGTCCATGACGCCGCCCCACGAACGCAGCAGGCGCAGCCTTGCGACAGCGGGGAACATGGCCGTCATTTCGCTCATGACTTCCTCGACCAAGGGCAGATTTCCGCGCTGGGCATAGGAGTTGTAAAGGTCGAGGCTGCCGCCGAAGACGAGACCGCCCTTGTCGGACTGGGACATGTAGAGGTGGCCGGCGCCGAAGGTGACGACGCAATCGACAAACGGCTTGATGGATTCGGAGACAAAAGCTTGAAGCACATGGCTTTCGATGGGCAGGTTCTCAATGCCGGCGAGCTTCATCACGCGGCCGGTGCTGCCGGCGACCGCCACCGCCACCTTCTTTCCCCGTATGTCGCCGCGCGAGGTGGAGACACCGGCGATCTGATCGCCATCGCGCAGGAACCCGGTCACCTCGCAGTTCTCGATGATGTCGACGCCCAGCCGGTCGGCAGCGCGCGCATAACCCCAAGCCACGGCGTCATGCCGGGCCGTGCCGGCGCGCGGTTGAAGCAGGCCGCCGACAACGGGAAAGCGTGCCGACGGCGAGATGTCGACGCCAGGCGCATATCGGGCGATCTGCGCCGGCGACAACCACACCCCGTCGCCGCCCTCGTGGCGCATCGCGTTGCCACGGCGGATATAATCGTCGGCCTGAGCCGGCGAATGGGCAAGGTTGAGCACGCCGCGCTGGGAGAACATGACGTTGTAGTTCAACTCGTGGGAAAGGTTTTCCCACAGCCTCACCGAATGATCGTAGAAGCGGATGGATTCGGGCAGGAGATAGTTTGACCGGACGATGGTGGTGTTGCGGCCGATATTGCCGGAGCCGAGCCAGCCCTTCTCCAGTACGGCGACCTTGCGGATGCCGTGCTCGGCGGCAAGGTAGTAGGCCGTGGCAAGGCCGTGTCCGCCGCCGCCCACGACGATCACGTCATAGGCCGGCTTCGGGCTTGCCTTGCGCCAGGCCGGTTTCCAGCCGCGATTGCCGGAGAAGGCGTTTTTCAGGAGAGAAAGTGCCGAATATTCAGCCATTGTCTTGATCGGTCGTCCCCATTCGACCTGAAGCTATAGGGCACGAGCGCGGGCGGACGCAAATAATACGCCCTGCCTTTTCAGTTGACCGACCTTTCGGCTGAACCGGTGCCCTGAACGGCGTGGTTGCCCGGTTTTCGCGCGGCGACTATCAATGGTGCCGGAATTGAAGGGAATCACACCCGCGTGGCCAGCCTGTCGGATTTCGTCAAAGCATTCTCAGGCTGTCTGCTCCTGTTGACCGTCATCTTCTGTGCGCCGGCCCTGGCTCAGTCCGAGGTCAGCAACGGCTTTATCGCCAGCCAGGACGAGAAGATCGATGAGATCTCCCGGCAGACCGAGAAGCTTGTCGCCCAGCTTCGGGAGAAGGCGAGCGACGACACCGGCCTGGTCCAGATTCGCGTGGAACTGGAGAGGCTGGTGCGGGAGCTCCTTGCCAGCGGCGTCGCGTTTCGTCCGCGCATTTCAGAGATCAACGACAGGCTTGAACAGCTGGGACCCGAGCGGGCGGAGGGCGAGCCGGCTGAGCCGGAACTGGTCCAGCGCGAGCGCCAGAGACTGCTCGACGAGAAGGCGGAGATCAACGCGCTGATCGGCGAAGCCGAAGCGCTTTCACTGCAGATCAACCGGACGATAGAGCAGATCGCGCAAATGCGCCGCGACCTGTTCACCAGCGCGCTTTCCAGGCGCTACGACATAACCGCCGCATTGAGCAGCGACGTCGCCCACGAATTCCATACGGATATGGGAAAGGTCTACACGACAGTCTCCTCCTGGCTGCGCTTTGCGACCACGTTCAAGCTGCGGGGCTTTCTGCTGGCGGTGTTCTTCTCGCTGGCGGCAGCCCTGGTGCTGCATCTGGCCGGGCGCAGGCTCTTCGGCAATCTGATCGATCCGGACCTTCATGATGCCGAGCCGACTTATCTAAGCCGCCTTTCGCTCGCCCTGTGGTCGACACTGCTGCCTTCGGCTGCCTTCGCCATCTTCCTGGGTTCGGCCTATTTCTTCCTCGACACGTTCGGGATCCTTCGCGGCGATATTTCCGAGCTGCTTTGGACGCTGTTTTCCGTGGCGGTCGTGGTCTTCTTCGTCTATCGGCTCGCCCACGGCATCCTCGCGCCGACGCGGGAGAACTGGCGGCTTTTGCCGGTCCAAACGGGCGCGGCCGGCAAACTGTGCCTGCTGGTGGGGGCGACGGCGGCGGTTACCGCCTTCGACTTCTTCATGAACAGGCTCTACGAGCTGTTCGGCTCGCAATTGTCGCTGACGGTGGCGACGAGCTTTCTCGCCACCATAATCGTCGGCGTGCTGCTGATCCTGATCGGGTCGGTAAGGCCGTTCGCCGGGAAGGAGGGCGCGCCGCCGCGTCCCTGGCCGATCTCTTTTCGGGTGGCGATATATGGGTTTGCGGCGGCCACGATCATCGCGGCGCTGTTCGGCTACATCGGCTTTTCGAGGTTCCTGTCGCAGCAGGTCGTCGTCACCGGGGCCATCCTGACGACCATGTATATCGGTTTCCTGGCCGGGGGCGCCATGGCAGGCGACGGGATCTTCGCCGGATCGGCGGTGGGGCGGCTGTTGTCCCGGCGCTTCAGCCTGGACAGCACGACACTCGATCAGCTCGGGCTGGTGGCGGGACTGGCCACGAACGTGGCGGTGGTGCTGGTCGGAGCGCCGCTGATCCTTTTTCAGTGGGGCTTCCACTGGGCCGAATTGACCGCCTGGACCTACGGCATCGCAAACAGGGTCAGCATCGGCAACATCTCCTTTTCCCTCGTCGGCATCCTGACCGGGCTTCTGGTGTTCATCGTCGGCTATTTCGTCGCGCGCTGGTTCCAGGGCTGGCTTGACGGTCGGGTGATGGCGCGCAGCCGGCTCGACACGGGCGTGCGCAATTCGGTGCGCACCGCGGTGGGCTATGCCGGCGTGGTGGTTGCGGCCCTGTTCGGCGTTGCCACGGCGGGCATCGACCTGTCGAGCCTGGCGCTGGTGGCCAGCGCGCTGTCCGTGGGCATCGGCTTCGGCCTGCGCAACATCCTGGAGAATTTCGTTTCCGGCCTTATCCTGCTGGTCGAGCGGCCGTTCAAGGCGGGCGACTGGATCGTGGCGGGCACGGTGTCGGGAACGGTCAAGAAGATTTCCGTGCGGGCGACGGAGATCGAGACCTTCCAGCGCCAGACGGTGATCCTGCCGAACTCGGAGCTCATCAACGCGGCGGTGGGCAACTGGACCCACAAGAACAGCCTTGGCCGCGTGGAGATACCTGTCGGCGTGGCCTACGGGACCGATGTGAAGAAGGTGCATGCGATCCTCCTGGAGATCGCCCAGAACAATCGGCTCGTCCTCAAAAACCCCGAGCCCTTCGTGTTGTTTGCCGGGTTCGGCGATTCTTCGCTGGATTTCGAGATCCGCGTCTACCTCGCTGACATCCTGGCGCAGCTCGAAGTGCAGAACGAAATCCGCTTTGCCATCGTCGAGGCCTTCGAAAGGGAAGGCATCGAGATTCCCTTCCCGCAGCGCGATATCCATGTCCGCTCCGGCCCGGTCCCGTCTGGAGCCGGGGCGTCCGGATCGGACGGCAAAGAGATCGAAAACGAGGAAGCGCAGGCGCAAAACGAGTGAAGCGCACCGTTCAGTTGCCGTTCACATGGCTATGCCTATAAGGGTCGTGAATGACAGAGGTATCCGTCGCGCATCGTGACGTGGCGGAACGACAGAGGCGGTGGAGACACCGAGGGAACAACATGAAGCGGACTCTTCTTGCATTCGCGGCCGTTCTGGCCAGCGCCGCGGCTGCTTTGGCCGCCAGCGCCGTCAACCGGGACGGCGATCCCCGCACGATCACCGTGACCGAAGGCGGCAGCCAGGCCGATATTACGATCGGCCCCGGCGAAACCATCGAGTTCTGCCCGGCCGGCTGCTTCGTCACCATGCCGAATGGCGACCGTGAGGTCCTGACCGGGACCGAGACCATAGAGATCACCGGCGGCCGCGGCCGGATCCGCTAGAACCGGAAGTCATTTCAAGCATTCACCGGAGCCGGGCAGTTTTGCCCGGCTTTTTATTTTGTTGATTCTCCAGTTGTTAACGCTGTCGCTAGAAATGCCACGTGCGCCGGCCGGTATTGGCGCGAGGATTTAGAGTTCGGAAGCCGTTGAAAGCTAAAGATTGCCGCCGGGCGGGATATTTCCCGTGACGAATGGCTGAAACGGGGGCTTCACCATGGACGCGCGATCCGAGCGCATTGCGGTACCGCTTGCCGTCGATCTCGACGGCACGCTGATCGCGGCCGATCTTCTTTGGGAAAGTCTGTTTCTGCTGATCCGCAAGCGGCCGCTGTGCCTGTTTCTTCTGCCATTGTGGCTGATGAAGGGGCGGGCGCATCTCAAATGCCGCATCGCCGAGCGCATCGATTTCGATCCTGCCGCACTGCCCTATCGCGCGGAATTGCTGGCAAAGCTGCAGGAAGAAAAGGCAGCGGGGCGATATATCGTGCTGGCCACCGCTTCGCCGCGCCTGCTCGCCGAGAAGGTGGCCGCTCATCTGGGCGTTTTCGACCAGGTGCTGTGCACCGACCCCCATTGCAACATGGCATCCGTCACCAAACGCGATGCGCTGGTTGCGGCCTTCGGCGATGGCGGGTTCGACTATGCCGGCAACAGCAAGGCGGATCTGAAGGTGTTCGAGGCGGCCCGCCAGGCGGTGGTCGTGGCGCCGGACCGGGCAGCCTCCGTGTGGCAGGCGGCCCATGGCGGCGAGCTGATCGCGGCGCCGAAGGTGTCGATGCGCACGATCGCGAAGATGCTTCGCGTGCATCAGTGGCTCAAGAACGCGCTGATCTTCGTGCCGCTCGTACTGGCGCATCAATATGGCAACCCACCGGTCTTGCTGGACGCGACGCTTGCCTTCATCGCCTTCAGCGCCGCGGCGTCGGCCATCTACATCCTGAACGACTTCTTCGATCTGGCGCTCGACAGGCGCCATGCCACCAAGCGCAACCGGCCTTTGGCCAGCGGCGTCCTGTCGATCCCGTTCGGGCTGGGCGCCATGGCGGTGCTGCTGCTCGTGGCTGCAGGCACAGCGGCTTTCCTGCCCCCTGTTTTTGCCGCCGTGCTGGCGCTCTATCTCGTCACGACGACCGCCTATTCGATAGCGGTCAAGCGCATGCTTCTGGTGGACGTGCTCATGCTGGCGGGCCTCTACACCCTGCGTATCCTGGCCGGCTGCGCGGCGACGGGCATAGAAGTATCGTTCTGGCTGCTGGCGTTCTCGGTGTTCTTCTTCCTCTCGCTGGCGCTGGTCAAACGCTATGTGGAGCTGCGTTCGACCGAGGTGCCCGTCGGCGAGCGCCTGGCAGGGCGCGGCTACCGGCTCGAGGATCAGGAGATCATCGCTCAGGCCGGCATGGCGTCCGCCTTTTCCTCGGCGCTGGTGCTGGCGCTCTATATCCAGAGCGACACGATCGACGCGCTCTACACTCATCCCTGGCTCATCTGGCCGCTGGGTCCGATCGTGCTCTACATCACCATGCGCATCTGGATATTGGCGCGGCGCGACGAGATGCATGACGATCCGATCGTCTTCATCATCCGCGACTGGCGCAGCCAGGCCGTGGCGGGCCTGGGCGCGCTCCTGCTTTTCGCCGCGGGCCTTTGACGATGCGAGACAGCTATCCCAGTTTCGGCATGGCGACGCCTGCGGGCCGCAATGCAATTACGGCGGACGCGGCGATAGAGCTTCTCCAAAGCGGCACACCGGCGGCCGGCGGTCTGCTCGCCTACGGCAATGGCCGCTCCTATGGCGACAGCTGCCAGAACTCCCGCGGCAGGCTCGCGGATATGCGCGGACGGGCCCGCATCCTTTCCTTCGATGCCGGCTCCGGCCTGTTGCAGGCGGAGGCCGGCGTTCTGCTGCGCGACATCATCGCCCTTGCCGCGCCAAGCGGCTTCTTCCCCGCCGTCGTGCCAGGAACGCAGCTCGTCACGCTCGGCGGTGCCATCGCCAACGACATTCACGGCAAGAACCACCATCGCCGCGGCACCTTCGGCTGCCATGTGCATTCGTTCACGCTGATGCGTTCCGACGGAACGATCCTGGAATGCGGGCCGCGCAAGAACGAGGACTATTTCCGCGCGACCATCGGCGGAATGGGCCTGACGGGCCTGATCCTGGGGGCCAGCATCCGGCTCTTGAAGGTTGGCAGCGCCGATGTCGACGAGCACATCACGCCGTTTGCCACGCTCGACGAATATTTCGACCGCGCCGTCGAGGCCGACGCCGAAAACGAATATGCGGTAGCCTGGATCGACCAGCTTGCCGGCGGGCGCAAGGCGGGCAGAGGGCTGCTGATGACGGCCAACCATGCCCGCCATGGCGGGAGCTTTTCGCCGGCGCGCAAGCCAAGGCTGGGCGTTCCCTTCCAGCCGCCGTTCAACATGCTCAACAGCGCCTCGATAAGGCTGTTCAACGCCGCCTATCGCTGGGCCAAGGGCCGCAGGACGGGGGTCAATCGCGCCCCCTATCGCGGCTATTTCTTTCCGCTCGACGGCGTGCGTGGGTGGAACCGGCTCTACGGGCCCGGGGGGCTTTATCAGCACCAGAGTGTGGTGCCGGAGGAGGCGGCCCGCAAAGCCGTTCCCGCCATGCTTCAGGCCGCGCGCGATGCGGGGCAGGCCTCGTTCCTCACCGTGCTCAAGCGGTTCGGCGGGACGGCTTCGCCGGGAATCCTGTCCTTCCCCCGGCCGGGATACACGCTGACGCTCGATCTTCCCAACCGGGGCAGGGCCACGCTCGATCTTCTGGCAAGGCTGGATGCCATCACGGTGGACGCGGGCGGAGCGGTCAATCCGTACAAGGATGCGCGCATGGGCGCCGACGTCTTCGCGGCATCGTTTCCCGGCTGGGAGGAACTCGAGCGCTTCCGCGATCCCGCCTTCATGTCGGACTTCTGGCGCAGGACGGCGGTGCGGCTGGGTCCAGCCTACCTTCAGCCGGCGGCGGAGTAGGGCCGTGAAGTTCTTTCCGGAAGGTAACTGCAGGAGGCGGCATTCGAGCGGACCGCTTCACGCGATTTTTTCTTCCGCCGTCTATGCAGGACAGCGGGACAAGCGGGGCAATCCGAAATGAAGTACATTCCATTCATCCTGTTCACGGTGATGACCAACGCCGCGGCGCAACTCATGCTGAAGCATGGCATGATGACATTGGGCCCGCTCACCTTCGCCGGCGTCAATCCGCTGTTCAAGATCCTGCAGATCGTGTTCAGCCCGTGGATTTTCGCGGGTCTGACGGTGTTCGTGGTGTCGATGGCCTCGCATCTCTACGTCCTCTCGAAGGTCGAGCTGTCCTTCGCCTATCCCTTCCTCAGCCTCGCTTATGTCGCGGTGGCGGTGTTTGCCTACTTCATCTTCCGCGAGGATCTCAACGCCTACCGCATTGCCGGCATCGCGCTGATCTGTCTCGGCACGGTGCTGATCGCCCAGAGCGGCCGCGATACGCCGGAGACCGAGGTCGCGCAGGGTTCATCTCAGTCCAAAGGGTCTGTCGTCCAATGAAACACATCATCTTCGGCGGTGACGGCTTTGTCGGCCGTCATCTTGCACCCAAGCTTTTGGCCGACGGCGAGACGGTCGTCGTCGCCGATATCGTGAAGAGCGACCTGCCACACTATGGCAAGGCGAAATTCGTGCAGTGCGACGTGACCGATCCTGCCGCGGTTGCGGCGGTCGCAATCGCGCCGGACGACATGGTCTACAATTTGTCGGCCAAGATGCTGTCGCCGATCCAGGTGCGGGCCAAACGCCACGACTTCTTCTATCCCGTGAACTACCACGGCACGGTGAACATCATCGGGGCCATGGACAAGGCGGGCGCGAAGAATCTCGTCCATTTCACCACCGACATGATCTACGGCCATACGGTCACCTATCCGATGACGGAGGACCACCCAGTCTCGCCGTTGGGCGAATATGGCCAGTCGAAGCTCGACACGGAGATGCTTGCCGCCGAGTGGCGCAAGCGCGGCATGAACATCTCGCTGTTCCGCCCGCGCCTCATCATCGGCCCGGGGCGGCTCGGCATCCTCGAAAAGCTTTTCAAGCTGGTCGACATGAACCTGCCGGTGCCCATGATCGGTTCGGGCAAGAACCCCTACCAGTTCATTTCCGTGTTCGACTGCGCGCAGGCAGCGCGGCTCGCGTGGAAGGCTGGCGTGCCCAACGAGGCATATAATCTGGGTTCGCTCAATCCGCCTCCGGTGCGCACGCTTCTGGGCAATCTGGTGAAGCATGCCGGTTCCAGATCACTGCTCGTTCCGACGCCGGGCTGGGCGGTCAAGCGCACGCTCGATCTGCTCGATCTCCTGAACATGCCGCTGATGGACCCCGAGCAGTACCTGATCGCCGACGAGATGTGCGTTCTCGACGTCTCCAAGGGCGGGCGAGAGCTGGGGTGGGTGCCGCAATACCGCGACGAGGACATGCTGATCGCCGCCTACGACGAATATCGGGCCAAGAAAGCCGGCGACAATGTCGGCGCGCATCATGTGCCGGCCGAATAGGAGTTTGCCGAAATGACCGTACTTACGAAGACCGAGGCCGAGGGAGCCATGCCCGTCATGAATGCACCGGAACTGGCGCCGCGCACGATCACCAAGCCGGACCTTTACTCCGTCGAGGATGCCAAGGCGCTTCCCACCGAGCGGATGACCGAGCTCTTCAAGGCTCACCTCAATCCCGGCCAGTTCCACTTCATGAAGCTTCTCGGCTTCCACAAGGTGAAGGTCGAGAGCGCGGAGGGCATGTACTACATCGACCAGAACGGCCGGAAAATTCTCGATTTCTTCGGCGGCTTCGGCTCGCTGGCCTTCGGCCACAACCACCCGCGCATCCTGGAGGCGCGACGGAAGTTCCAGGAAGAAAAGCGTCATGAGATCGCCATCGCCTTCATGTCGCAATATGCGACGGCGCTGGCTGCGAACCTCGCCGCCTGCTCGCCGGGCGACCTCGACATGGTGTTTCTGGGCTCATCCGGCTCCGAGGCAATGGAAGCGGCGGTGAAGCTGGCCGAGCGCGCGGCGGGGCCGAAGCGGCCGAAGATCGTCTATGCCGAGAACTCCTTCCACGGCAAGACGAAGGGCGTTCTGACGCTGACCGACGGGCAGCTCTATCGCGGCGAGTTCCGCCTGACCGACAATACGGTGCGGGTGCCTTTCGGCGACATCGATGCCGTGGAGAATGCCTTCAAGTCCGACCCCGAGATTGGCGCCATCGTCCTGGAGACGGTTCAGGGCGGCGGCGGCATCATTCAGGCCGAAGCGGAATACTGGCAGAAACTGCGCCAGCTTTGCGACCGGCATGGCGTGATATGGGTGGCCGACGAGGTGCAGTGCGGCTTCGGCCGGACAGGGCGCTTCTATGCCTTCGAACACTATGACGTGGTGCCGGACATCACCGCGCTCGCCAAGTCACTCGGTGCGGGCAAGGCGGCGGTGGGCGCAATGATAGCCAAGCGCGACGTCTACATGAAGGCCTACGGCACGCCGAAAACCGCGATGATCCATGCCATGGCGACGTTCGGCGGCATCGGCGAAGCCTGCGCCACTTCGATCGAGGGGCTCAACGTCCTTTACGATGAAGGCTTGATGGAGAACGCGGAAGCCGTCGGCGGCTACCTCATCGAGCGCCTCAACGGCCTCAAGGAAAAATATCCGCGGATCATCAAGGACGTGCGCGGGAAGGGCTGCATGGTCGGACTGGAGTTTCAGGACTTTTCACAGACGCTGCCGGCGGTGATGCGGCCGATGGTCGGCATGCTCGACGACAAGCTGAAGGGATCGCTGTCCGGCTTCATCGGTGCGCTGCTTCTGCGCGATCATGATGTGCTGGTCGCCTTCACCGAGTATAATCGCAACGTCATACGGCTCGAGCCGCCGCTCATCGTCGAGCGGAGCCACGTCGACACCTTCGTCGATGCACTGGACCAGCTTCTGGGCCGGGGCGTGGTCTCGATCGTCAAGGATTTCGTGAAGAGCCAGATGGGCTGAACGCAGTCGAGTTGAACAGGGGCGGACGGTTGGGCACGTCCGGAGCGGGGCAGGCATGAGTACAGTCGACGAAACGCCGATCGGGCGCGCATTCGCCAGCAGGCCGGGAGCGGGCATCCTGAAGGCGCTCCTTGTCCGGTCGGCGCTCGACCGGCTGGCGGCCCTCTTCCTGGTGCTTTCCGTTCTCGCGGTCGCCGCCTACGGGCTGCTGCGGCCCGACTACAACTGGGACATGGTCGCCTATGTGGCGACCGCCCTTGAAAACCGGTTCGAGGACCCGCGGGAGCTGCACGCCGCCACCTGGCAGTTGATCGACGAAGGGGCCAGCGAGAAGCAGCAATACCACCTGAAGTTCTCAAACCCCTACAATCTGAACCAGTGGGAACAGCCGGACGATTTTCAGTCCCAATTGTCCATGTACCGCGTCAAGGCCGCCTATATCGGCCTGATGCGGCTTCTGGAGCCCGTGACGGGACTGATCGACGCCTCCATCCTCCTCAGCGTCGTTCCATCATTCCTCGTGGGCATGCTGTGCCTTTACTGGCTGTGGCGGGCCGAGGCGTTGCAGGGCGCCTTCTTCCTGGTGCCGCTTCTGCTCGTGGCCGACTATTCGCGCATGACTGCCGCCGTCGCGCCGGACATGCTTCTGGCGCTGGTGTCGATGGCGGCGCTTTACGCCTTCTGGCGCGGGCGGGACGTCGTGGGCTGCCTTTGCCTCTTCGTTTCGGTCTTCGTGCGGCCCGACAACCTTATCCTCATCTTCGCCCTGCTGATTGCCGCCATCCTGTTCAACGGGCGAAAATTGCCCATCGCCGTCACCTTCGTCGCCGCCTTCGCCGCCTGCATGGCCATCTCGAAATTCGGCGGGCATCCCGGCTGGTGGGCCCATTTCTATTTCTCCTGCGTCGAGATGCAGAATTCGATGGCGGGCTTTTCGCCGGATTTCTCGGTCCTTCTGATGATCAAGGGCTATGTGCGCGGCGTTGTCGTGGCCCTGCAAGCCAATGATTGGCCGGCGATTCTGGCGGCGCTGACGGCGGCCTGGGCGCTGCTGGCGAAATTCGGCCGCATCGGGGGCCGCCGGGCCAATGGGCTGGTCTTCGCGCTGGCCATCGGCACGCTGGGCAAATTCGCCAGCTTTCCGCTTCCCGACGACCGCTTCTATTTCGTCTTCATCGCCGGCATGGCGGTGGTGCTGATAGCGTCCTGGCGGCCGCGTTTCGATCTGGTGCCGGCCAACCGCGGTCTCTGAGGTCGCGCGCCGCTTTTCGGGTGTCGCAAACAGGCGGGGGCGGGATGCCGCCGCCCGCCTAATCTCCCGCATGAATGTCGGCCCAAAAATGCGGGCCGCAACGGTGTTGAGGGAGCAGGCTGCATGAAAAACCAGGCGCGCGCGGTCGTCATCGGGGGAGGCGTGGTCGGTGTATCGACGCTCTACCACCTGGCGAAGAAGGGATGGTCGGATGTCGTCCTGGTCGAGCGCAAGGAACTGACCTCCGGCTCGACCTGGCATGCCGCCGGACTACTGCCGCTCTTCAACATGAGCTACTCGGTAGGCCAGATACACAAATATTCGGTGAGATTTTACCGGGAGCTCGAGCAGGAGACCGGCATGAATGTCGGTTTCACCCAGTGCTCCAACATCCGGCTCGCGCGCACGAAGGACCGGTGGGACGAGTACATGTATTATGCCGGCATCGCCGAGACGATCGGCATTCCGGTAAAGACGCTGACGCCCGAGCAGGTGAAGGAGGTCTGGCCGCTTTGCGAGACGGACGGACTTCTTGGAGCCATCCAGCACCCGGACGACGGCTACATCCAGCCTGCCGACCTGACCCAGGCATTGGCCAAGGGCGCGCGCGACCTCGGCGCAACCATCTACCGGAACACGGCTGTGACGGGCATCGAGCAGCAGGCGGACGGGGGCTGGGTGGTGAAGACGGACAAGGGCGACATCGCCTGCGAGCACGTCGTCTCCTGCACCGGCAATTTCGCGCGCAAGACCGGAGCGATGGTCGGCCTCGACGTGCCGGTGATCCCGGTCGAGCACCAATATATCGTCACCGAGCCGCATCCAGACATCGTCGCCCGCAAGAAGCAGGGTCTGCCGGAAATGGGCGTTCTGCGCGAGAGCGATTCTTCCTGGTACATGCGCGAGGAAAATGGCGGCCTGCTGCTCGGGCCGTATGAGAAGGGCGCGCCATGCTGCTATGTCGACGGACCGTCCGAAGATAGCGAGTACGAACTGTTCCAGGAGGACCTGGAACGTCTCATGCCGCATGTGGAGACGGCGATCGAGCGTGTGCCGGCCTTCGGCGAGGTGGGCATCAAGAAGATCTACAATGGCGCCATCGCCTATACGCCCGACGGCTCGCCCATCATAGGGCCGGCTCCGGGGCTCAAGAATTTCTGGCTTAACGAGGGCCATTCCTTCGGCGTTACGGCGGCAGGCGGCGCCGGCTGGCAGCTTGCCGAATGGATCGTCGAGGGCGAGCCCTCAATCGACATGATGGGCGTCGACCCGCGCCGCTTCGGCCCCTATGCGACGGAAGGCTATCTCGTCGAGAAGAACGAGGAGGCTTACGCCAATGTCTTCACCGTCCATTACCCGGACGAGGAGCGTGCCGCCGCCCGGCCGCTGAAGACGACCCCCTGCCATGACCGCATGAAGTCGCTCGGCGCGGTGTTCGGCTCGGTCTATGGGTGGGAGCGGCCCAACTGGTTTGCTCCGGAAGGCTATGAAGTGCCCGCCGAAGAACTCGGCGTCGGCGCGGACGTGCTGATGAAGCACAATCACGCGCCGCCCCTGGAAGACGGCCGCATCGTCGAAAAGTGGTCGTTCCGCCGTTCGAACTATTTCGAGCATGTGGGCAACGAGGTGCGGAACGTTCATGAGAATGTCGGCCTGCTCGACATGTCGGCCTTCGCCAAGTGCTGGATCGGCGGGCCAGGCGCGGAGGCGTGGCTGGAGCACATCTTCGCCAACCGCATCCCGAAGAAGGTCGGCCGCATAGCCCTGTGCCACATCCTGACGAAGCAGGGAGGCGTGCGCTCTGAATTTACCGTCTACCGCCAGCCGCAGGGCTTCTACCTCGTCTCCGCCGGTGCCTACGAGGCGCATGACCACGATGTGCTGATGAAGCTCCTGCCGGCGGACGGCAGCGTACGCATGTTCCCGATAACGCAGGAGTGGGGCGTATTGGTGCTGGCTGGGCCGAAAAGCCGGGAAGTTCTGAGGAAACTCACGCGCACGAGGCTTGCCAATGCAGATTTTCCATGGCTGTCGGGTCGCAAGGTATCGCTCGGCCATGCCACGGCGCACGCCCTGCGGGTCAATTTCGTCGGCGAGCTCGGCTGGGAGCTGCATCACCCGATCGAGATGCAGAACGCCATTTTCGACATGCTGATGGAGGCCGGCGCCGAGTTCGGCATAAAGCCATTCGGCATTCGCGCCATGACCGCCATGGCCATCGAGAAGAGCTACCGCCTCATTCCGCGCGAGCTTTCCATCGAATATACCGCCTGGGAAAGCGGGCTGGACCGTTTCGTGCGTCTGGAGAAAGGCGATTTCATCGGCCGTGACGCTCTCGTCAGGCAGCGGGAGGAGGGTCTCAACTGGAACTATGTCACGCTCGAGGTGCACGGAATCACCGATGCGGACGCGCGCGGCAATGAAGCCATTTACCGCGACGGCAAGCTGATCGGCCGGGCGACCCATGGCGGCTATGGCTGGCGCGTCGGCAAGAGCCTGGCGCTTGCCATGGTGCGCCCGGAGGCGGCGGGCGAGGGGACGAGGCTGGAGATCAAGATTCTCGGCAAGCTGCACGAAGCGACCGTGATCGCCGAGAGCCCGTTCGACCCGGAAAATGCGGCGCTGCGGGCCGACGGCTAGGACACCGGCTGCGGAAGATTGATCGGGCGCTGCGCTGCGGCTGCTTGCCGTGGACGGCGCCCGCGCTAAAATCCATCGGATGGACCATGACAGGGAACCCTGGCGCCGGCTGAGAAAGAGCGCGCTTGCCGCGTTGGGTGTTCTGTCGGGCCTGGTTCTCCAGCCCCAATCCGGCGGCTCGCAGGAAGTCGTGGACGTGGAACTCGTCCTGGCGGTGGACGTATCGCTGTCGATGTCGCAGGACGAGCTCGAGATCCAGCGCCGGGGCTATGCGGCCGCGCTTGCCCATGAGGATGTCGTCAATGCCGTTCTCGAAGGAGCCCATGGCAGGATCGCGGTGACCTATTTCGAATGGGCTGGCGAGTTTACACAGTCCGTGGTGGTGCCTTGGACGACGATCGCATCCCGCGAGGATGCGGTTCGTCTGGCGGAGCGCCTTTCGGCGAACCCGCCCAGCAGCGCGCGGCGCACGTCGATTTCGGGAGCGCTGGGCTTTGCGGCCGATCTGCTGGCCGAAAGCGGCTATCGCGGCCTGCGCCGGGTGGTCGATGTTTCCGGCGACGGACCCAACAATCAGGGGCCGCCCGTGACACCCGCCCGAGACCGGCTGACGGAGCAGGGCGTCACCATCAACGGGCTGCCGCTGATGACCAGTGGCGGCCTGGCGACGTCGTTCGATGTGGAAGATCTCGACATCTATTACCGCGACTGCGTGATCGGGGGGCCCGGCGCCTTCATGATACCGGTCAACGACTGGTCGCAGTTTCCGGAGGCCGTCCGCCGCAAGCTCGTCATCGAACTGGCCGGCAAACCGATGGAGCCGCCGGAAGGCGAGGGAGGCGTGCACTTCGTCCTCGCCCAGGCCAGCGCCGTCGATTGTCTCATCGGCGAAAAGATGTGGCAGAACCGCTCCTGGATGTACCGCGACTCGTGAGCGGGTCACGCCATCGTTACAGGCAGGCCCTCAGAGCTTCGCGGCCACCGCCTCGAGTTGCCCGGCGCACTGGCCCCATCCTTCGTGGAAACCCATCTTCTCGTGGGCCTCGCGGTCTTCGGCCGTCCAATGGCGTGCGCGGGCGATGTAGCGGGTCTTGCCGTCGCCTTCGTCTTCCAGGGTCAGGACGAGGGTGAAGAAGGGCTTGCCGGAAGGCACCCAGGCCTCCGTATAGGCGTCGGTGAGCACGATCTTCTCGTTCTCCACGACTTCGAGATAGACGCCCTTGTTCGGGTACTCGTTGCCGTCGGGGTCTTTCATGACGACAAGGCTGGAGCCGCCCGGGCGCACGTCGAGTTCCGCCCTCGACGTCGTCCACGGCGCGGGGGTGAACCATCGCTTCAGGACGTCCGGGTCCGTCCACGCACGGAAGATGTTTGCGCGCGGCGCATCGATGATGCGCGCCAGCACGAGTTCGTGCTCTGATGCCGGTTCGATGTCGATTTTGGTGGCCATGGCCCACTCCTAATGATCCGTCGAAGACCCCTAGGACGGCCTGGCAACGGCTAAACCGACATGCTCTACTCGCTTTGTGCAGGAACCGCCTGCTCAAGCGGCCATGAGCTGCTTCCGGTCGGCGCGTTCCTGCTGGGGCGAGCGGGCGTAGAGCTCGCGATAGCATTTGGAGAAATGCGAGGCGGAGACGAAACCGCAGGCGACCGCCACCTCGACCACGGGCAGCGTCGACTGCACCAGCAGGTGGCGGGCGCGGTCGAGACGGATTTCCAGGTAGTAGCGGGCGGGCGAGCGGCCCATCTCCTGGCGGAACAGCCGCTCGATCTGGCGCCGGGAAAGCCCGACGGCGGCGGCGATCTCGACCAGCGAGAGCGGTTCGCTCAGATTGGCTTCCATCAACTCTATGATCGTCAGCACCTTCGAGTTCTGCACGCCCAGGCGGGCGCGAAGCGGCAGGCGCTGCCGGTCCGAGGGGCTGCGCACGCGGTCGGTCAGCATCTGCTCGCAGACCCGGTTGACCAGATTGTCGTCGAAATCCTCGCCGATGAGCTGGAACATCATGTCCATGGAGGCCGTGCCGCCGGCGCAGGTGTAGATGTTGGAGTCGATCTCGAACAGGTCGGCGAAGACATTGGCCTTGGGGTATTTTTCGGCGAAACCGGGCAGGTTTTCCCAATGGATGGCGCAGCGCTTGTTGGCCAGCAGCCCGGCGGCAGCCAGGATATGGGCGCCGGTGCAAAGTCCGCCCACGGCCACACCGCGGTTGTACTCCTCGCGCAGCCAGGCGAAGACGGACTTGTTGGCATAGTTCTCGATATTGAGGCCGCCGCATATGACCACCATCGTCGGCCGTTCGCGTCCGCCCATCTTCTGCCGCTCCTCGGCCAGCGAGAAGTCGACAGCGATCTCCACGCCGTTGGAGGCGCGAACGGGCTGGCCGTCGAAACTGGCAAGCCGCCAGGTATAGGCCTCGTAACCGGCCATGCGATTGGCAGCGCGCAACGGCTCCAGCGCGGTGGCGAACGCCACCAGCGTGAAATCGGGCACGAGAAAGAAAACGAGGGAGCGCTTTATCGGTTTGTCTTCCCGCATGCCACAGCCCCTATATAAGCCGCCATACAATGTCGCTAACAAGAAAGCCTGCGCCTGATTGATGGTTGCTGTCAATGGCTTGTCCTGACGCTCACACGACTTTTGTGCCCGGCGGGCAACAGTCCGGTCACGGAAAAGCCGCTTCGTGCGAGGAAGCGGCTTTTGATGGGACGGTCTCGTTACGCAGCGGCTAGTTGACCAGCATCCCGAGCCGAAGGCCGGCGAGCGCGCCGGTTTCGCCAGGCATGCTTGCTGCAAGGCGACTGCGGTCACCATGCGCCAATCGGGCGCGGCGGCGGTTCGTCTTTCGGAACATTCTCAACAGCTTCATTTCAGTCTCCATGAACGGTTGTCCGGCTTACACCGAGCGCCTTACCTGGTTAGCCATGGAGTGGAGCGTCTCGTTGCGCGCCTTTTAGTGCCAGCCGGCTACCGTCGCCGCTGCAAATGCGAAGCGGCCGTTAGAAAATGCGACACGCCTCACGTCACCTGCGCCCCGCAGCGGGAGGCCGGTTGCCGGCCCCACGATGCGGGGAGGGCCTGCCGGTGCGGGCGTGGTCCATGATCGCCGAGAATTCGCGCAGGAACTCGCTCATGCTTTTCCAGAGGGTGTGTACCGGCATACCGATGCTCCTTTCATTTCTACCAGCGGTGTTCCCAGTGCGACAGCGACGCCTGCTGGTTCGACGACCGGCCGTTGTCGCTGCCCGGCCAGCCGATATCCTTCTGCACTTCGGCCGGCAGGTTCTGGATAAAGCGCTCGGTGCGCCGACGTTCCCACAGAGCGGCCCTGCGGCGCAGATAGCTGGTGATGCGTGTGTGAATGGTCATGGTCCTTCTCCTTCAAGTACGCCGGATCGTCGGCCTCGGGATTGACTATGGCGCGGAGATGATGTTCAATCAAACGCAATGAAATGATGTTTTGCATCAACGAAATTGAAAGCGATGCCATGAACGCCCCACTCAACCACCCCATGCCGCTGCTGGAACTCGATGTGCTGCGCACCTTTGTCGCCATTGCCGAAACGGGCAGCTTCACCGCGGCGGCGAATGCCGTTTTCCGGACCCCCTCGGCCGTTTCCATGCAGATCAAGAAGCTGGAGGAGTTGCTGGGCCGGTCCGTTTTCCTGCGCGACGCGCGGTCCGTCTCGCTGACGGCGGACGGTGAGATGCTGCTCGGCTATGCGCGCCGGCTTCTGGCGCTCAACCGGGAGGCGGTGTCGAAATTCGTGATGCCGGATATCAGCGGCATCGTGCGGCTGGGCTCGCCCGACGATTATGGCGAGCGCGTCCTGCCGAGCGTGCTCAAGCGCTTTGCCGAGACCCATCCGGCAATCGCCGTGGATGTGACGATCGACCAGAGCGCCAATCTGCGCAAGCGGATGGCCGCGCGCCAGCTCGACATTACCCTTTTGACCTGCTCGGACTGCGCCGACACGAGCGACGTCGAGGTTCTCATGACGGAGCCGATCGTGTGGGCCGGGACCAAGGGCGGCTGCGCCCATCTGCGCGAGCCCTTGCCGGTGTCGCTATGGGAGGATGGCTGCGCATGGCGCGCGGCCGCCGTCAAGGCGCTGAACGAACAGGGGCGCGACTATCGCATCGCCTATATGAGCGCCCACACGGCAGGGCAACGCGCAGCGATCCTGGCCGGGCTCGCCGTCGCGCCGCTTCCCAAGACCTTCCTCGGCGGCGATCTCGTGGAACTAACCGAGAAGGACGGGATGCCGAAAATGGGCAATTACCGCCTGGGCATGATCGTCGGCCCGGATGCTTCGGCCCCGGTAAGGGCCGCAGCCGACCACATCCGTGCCACCTTCGAAATGTTCGCCGAGACCGGCAGGTTCTGATCGGGGAGGGAACTTCCCGCCCCTGGCGCCGCTTATAAGCCTTGACGACCCCCGGTCGTCGGGGTTGGGGTGAAGAGTGGAAGAGGGCGGCATGAAGCATGAAACGCGGGATCGGTTCGCCGGCGTAAAGCTGTCGAGCCCGACAAAGGTGCTGTTCGACCAGCAGGGCGTGACCAAGGCAGACCTTGCCGCCCATTATGAGCGCGTGGCCACGCGCGCACTGCCGTTTATCGAAAACCGGCTGCTGAGCCTCGTGCGCTGTCCGGAAGGGCAGACGGGGCAATGCTTTTTCCAGAAGCACGGCGGCAAGGGGTTCCGCGACGAGGTGAAGCGCGAGACGATCGTCGAAAAGGACGGCGGGCGCGCCGAATATCTTTATGTCGATAATCTTGCCGGGCTCGTTGCCGGCGTGCAGATGGGCACCCTGGAGTTCCACATCTGGGGCTCGCGCATCGACAAGCTGGAGCGGCCCGACCGGCTGGTGTTCGATCTCGATCCCGACGAGGGGCTTGATTTTGCGGATGTCCGGCAGGCGGCCGTCGATGTGAAGGAACGGCTCGGCGCCATGGGTATGGAAACAGTGGCCCTTCTGACCGGCGGCAAGGGCATCCACGTGATCGCCCCGCTGGAACGGCGCGTTAAGTGGCCGCTGGTCAAGGCCTTCGCGCGGGGTTTCGCGAAACGGATGGCCTCGGAAGAGAGTGACCGCTATCTGGCGCAGGCTTCGAAGGCAAAAAGGGAAGGGCGGATATTCCTCGATTGGCTGCGCAATGAGCGCGGGTCGACAGCGATCGCTCCCTATTCGACGCGCGCAAAGCCCGGCTGCCCCGTGGCGACGCCGGTTTCATGGGACGAGTTGGAGACGCTCCAGGCGGCCAACGCCTTTCACCTAGAGGACATGGCGGATCGGCTGGAACAGCCCGATCCATGGGCGGAAATGGCTGAGTGGCGGCAATCGATCACGCGCAAGATGCTTGCTGCCGTCGGGGCGGATGCAGACGTGCCTGCTCTATGACGGCTCGGTCCGACGCTGGAGAGCGAGAGCGCCGGCGGCACGCCGCACTTGATGTTTCGCCGGCCCCGGGTTCTTCTATGCCTCATGGATGACAAGGCATATTCAGAACTATTGCGGCGGTTTCGGCCACGGATCGAAGAAGAGCTGGCGGAAATCGACAGGCTGAGCGAGGAAAACGCGGCGTGGAGCGCGCCGGTCGAGCTCGACCAGCAAAGCGTCGGCCGCGTCTCCCGCATCGATGCGATGCAGATGCAGGCCATGTCGCAGGCGGTTCAGCGGCGGCGGGCAGGGCGGCGTCAGTTGCTCCTGCAGGCGTTGAAGCGGATGGATGAAGGCGAATTTGGCTATTGCAGCGAATGCGGCGAGGAAATTGCCCTCGGGCGCCTGAACGTCGACCCCGGCGTCATCGCATGCGTGCGGTGCGCCGAGTGACGGGATATCGGCGATTGTGGCGCAGATCACGATGACGCTTCGTCATCGTGATCTATTCCCATTCTGGAGCTTGATCTTAGCGACGCCCCTTTTCGGGATCATGCCTTAAGCGGCCGCCCGCGCTTCGCGAAACGACACGAGGCGCCTGGCCTTCTCGTCCCATAGCACCAGCTTCACGCAGCGCAGGCTCTCCCAAAAGGTGATGCGGCCGATGTCGCGCAATTTGGGGTGGTCGCGCAGAACCTGCGGCAGGCGGTAGAAGGGAACCTTGCTCGACAGGTGATGCACATGGTGGATGCCGATATTGCCGGTGAACCAGTGCAGCACCGCCGGAAGGTCGTAGTGCGAGCTGCCGTGGAGTGCCGCGCGCTGGAAGTTCCATTCCTCGCCTTCCGACCAGTGCGTCTCCTCGAACTGGTGCTGAACATAGAAGAGCCAGACACCGCCCGTGGCCGCCATCAGCGTGATCGGCAGCTGCACCATGAGAAACGGACCAAGACCCATCAGCCAGATCAGGCACGCCACCGGGACCGCGATGCCGAGATTCGTCGCGATGGTGGAGACCCAGGGCAGGGCACCCGCACGCATGAAACCGATGGGCAGCCTGTATTGGCAGATGAACAACCAAGCCGGGCCGAGGCCGAACATCACCACGGGATGGCGGTAGAGCCAGTACCGTGTGCGGCCCCACCGAGAAAGTGCCCGGTACTCGCCGACAGTCAACGTCTCGATATCGCCGATGCCGCGTTGGTCCAGATTGCCTGCGGTCGCGTGATGGATGGCGTGGCTGCGGCGCCAGTAATCATAGGGGGTCAGCGTCAGGACGCCGATGGTCCGGCCGGTCCAGTCATTGGTGCTGCGCCGCCCGAAGAGCGAGCCGTGGCCGCAATCGTGCTGCAATATGAACAAGCGGATCAAGAAACCGGCCGCTGGAATGGTCAACAGCAGCCCCCACCACCAGCCATTGATGGCGGCCAGGGCGGCCAGCGTCCATAACGCCGCGAAGGGAACGGCGGTTATGACGATCTCGATTGCGCTGCGGAACGTACTGGGTTTGCGGTAGGGAGCAAGGGCGGCCAACCAGGCGCGGGCATCGGCATTGATGGCGGCATCGCCATTTACATCAGGATTCACGGGACCTCCGGGCCTGGACGCATCGCCCAGGCAAAACACATCTAAATGGGACGAGACGTTTCAAGCGCAGCCCACCACTTCTGCTTCGGCGCACGCTTAACGTGGAAAACGGCGCTTTGGCGCATCAGCTTTGTCCACCGCACAGGCAAAACCAGGCAGGTGCCGGGCAGCCGGGACGGTGGCCATTCAGTTCGACTTTGTGCAGGAAAATCGTTGAGGCGCCTTCGGCGCAGTACAAAGTTCAAGTAGCAAGATCGATTTCGCACACATGGTGGCCGTTGTTGTTAAAAACAAGGCATCTGCGGAACAGACATTGCGGCTAACTGGCCCTATGGGGTGCGAACCAGAAAGTGGGAAGACGCAGAGTTCTCCTCAACAGCCGGTCTTTGCGCTTCCCATGTTGCAGGGGCTTCCCATGCCGTGGATCCGGGTGCCGTTGCTTGCCTTGCATGCGCGTGCCAAAAATGCGCGTGAAGGTCTTCCTGCGCGTGATGGACCGCGACCATCATCTCTTGAATCCTTAAGGGGCCAAACCAAATAATTTGTTGCCGGTCGCCAAAGACGGGGCCGGCGCAGTCCGAGGCACAGAGGCCGGCTCGGCCTCTGCGGTGCCTTTCGTATCCATGTTGCTCAAAAGGAGGATATGGCTATGAGGACCGCCTTCGATCTGTCACCTCTGTTCCGGTCCAGCATCGGCTTCGACCGGGTGTTCGACATGATCGAGAACGCGAGCCGCGTCGAGACCATCGACAACTGGCCTCCCTACGACATCGCCAAGGTCGGCGAGGACGACTACCGCATCACGATGGCGGTAGCTGGCTTCTCGCAGGACGAGCTGACCGTCACCTATGAGCCGAACATGCTCATGGTCTCCGGCCAGAAGGCGGACGAGGACAACGGCCGGTATCTGCATCGCGGCATCGCCGGACGGGCCTTCCAGCGCCGCTTCGAATTGGCAGACCACGTAAAGGTCTGCGGAGCGACCCTGGAAAACGGTCTGCTGATCATCGATCTCAAGCGTGAACTTCCCGAGGAAATGAAGCCGCGCCGGATCGATATCGCCAGCGGCAAGGCCCTGCCGAAGAGCCGAACGCGTCAGATAGAGGCCGAAAAGCAGGCCGCCTGACGCCTGTCCGGCTCATCTGAAGCCCCGGCGCGGGTCCTGCCCATCTCGCGCATCGCGAGATGGGGAGCGCATCGCGCGGCAGGTCTGGCGCCGCGGGCGCATGTTGGAACAGCAAGGAGGTAGCAATGAATATGCGTGAACTGATCCCGTGGGGTCGCAACGGACAGACCCCCACCGTCTATCGCGATGACGACCGCAATCCGTTCCTGTCGCTGCATCGCGAGGTGAATCGGTTGTTCGACGATGCCTTTCGCGGTTTCGACAGCCGCCTTCCGGCGTCGGCCAGGTTCCCGTCATTCGATGTCGGCTGGCCGAATGTCGAGGTCTCCGAGACCGAAAAGCACGTCAAGATTACCGCCGAAGTGCCCGGCATGGAGGAGAAGGATGTCGAGCTCCTTTTGGACAATGGCGTCCTGACGTTGCGCGGCGAGAAGCGGGTGGAGGACGAAGACCAGGAGAAACAGTTCTCCGAACGCTACTATGGCCGCTTCGAGCGTCGCATCCCGATCGGCTATGAGGTCGACGAGGACAAGGTCGACGCCCGCTACAAGAACGGCGTGCTTACCGTAACGCTGCCGAAGACGGAGAAGGCGCAGTCGCAGGTCAAGCGCATCGCGATCAAAAGCTGACCCTGACGATGACCGGGAGGCGGCTTTCGGCGCCGCCTCCCGCGGTTCATGTCTGTTTATCTCTCAGGGTTCGCGCTGGCCGCCCGGTCGGCGAAGACTTCGGGATGTTCCCCGGAAAAGGTTTGAAGTTCCGCGATGACGGCATCGATATGTGCCGCCATGGCCGCGCGCGCGGCTGGTGGGTCGGCCCGCTCCAGTGCGCCGATGATCGCCAGATGTTCGGCATAGGTGACGGCGTGGCGGCGCGGCGTGCCCAGGAGCCGGCGTACCCGGTCGAGGCCGAGCCGCACGCTCTCGACGATGGCGCGGAGCTTGGGATAGTCAAGCGCACGCACCATGCGGTCGTGAAAGGCGATGTCGAGGGAATGGAAGCCCTCGCGGTCGTCCGCTTCCACCGCGGCCTTCTGGTAGCGCATGTTGCGCCGCAGGTCCTCCATCATCCGGTCGTCCGGCGCGCGGGCGAGCGCTTCTGCGACATCGGCCTCGAGCGCGCGGCGGATGAACAGGTTCTCCATTACGTCGGCAAGCCGGATGAGCGACACGCTGGAGCCGCTTTGCGGACGGATGTCGACGAGGCCTTCGCTTTTCAACCGGTTGAGCGCCTCGGAAATGGGGAAGCGGGAGACGCCGAATCGCGTCGTCAGCTCGGCTTTGTCGAGCGGCGTGCCCGGCGCAACTTCGAGGGTGACGATTGCCTGGCGCAACGCATCGGCTACCCTGTCGGTGGCGCCGACGCGCTCGGCCACGCCCTTGCTCGCGATATTGGTGCTTGATGTCATGCTAACATGTTAGTACAGTTTTGATGGCTTGAAAATCATGGTCTGCAGCAATCGTCCACGGGCAACGGTGCGCTGGCGAAAAGGGGCATTTCCGCCTGCGCCGGCGCGGAGGAAGAACGGGCGTCCGCTGTGACGGGTTTCGAGTGATCTTGTACAAAAGGGAGGAGTTGAAGTTGAGAAAGAACGTAACCTACTCATTGGCCGCCGCCGCTCTGGCCGGCGTGTCCATGCTTGCCATGCCCGCATCGGCCCAGACGGTACTGAAGTGGGCCCATGTCTATGAATCGAGCGAGCCCTATCACACCTGCGCCGTGGAAGCTTCGGACAGGCTGAAGGCGGCTACCGAAGATCGCTATGCCATAGAGGTCTTCCCGGCTTCCTCACTCGGCAAGGAAGTCGACATCAATGAAGGGCTGGGCCTGGGCACCGTCGACATCATCTATACGGGCCAGCTCTTTGCCGGTCGCGCCTATGGTCCCATCGCCATCGGCGGCGCGCCCTACATGTTCCGCGACTATGATCACTGGGACAAGTACCGCAATTCCGATCTCTTCGCCGAATTGTCTGCCGGCTATGAAGAGGCCACGGGCAATCACATCACCTCGCTGACCTATTACGGCGAGCGCCATGTGACCTCCAACAAGGAGATCCAGCAGCCGAGCGACATGGAAGGCTTGAAGATCCGCGTGCCGAACGCGCCGCTCTACATGATGTTCCCGAAGGCCGTTGGCGCCAATCCCACGCCGATCGCCTTCGCCGAAGTCTATCTGGCCCTGCAGCAGGGCACGGTGGACGCACAGGAAAACCCGCTGCCCACCATCCAGGCCAAGAAGTTCTACGAGGTCCAGGACTACATCACGCTGACCGGCCACATCACGGATGCGCTGTTGACCATCGTCGGCGGGCCGACGTGGAGCTCCATGGACGAAGCGGACCGCGAGGCGCTCGAGACGGTGCTGGACGAGACCGCTGCCTGCGCCACACAGCAGATCATCGACCAGGAAAAGGAACTGGTTCAGTGGTTCCGTGACGAGGGTGTTACGGTCAACGAACCGGACCGTACGCCGTTCCGCGAGGCGACGATGAAGCTTCACAATAGCGAGGACGCGACCTGGGACCAGGAGACCTACGACCGGCTTCAGTCGATCGAATAGGCTTGGGTCCGGTCGCCCTGACACAGTGAAACGGGACGTGCGCGCTGCGGCATCGAGGCCGCGGCGCGCCTCATATCCGGAACAGGTTCATGTCACAGCCAACCGACAATAGCGGCATTGCCGTCACGCCCGAGGAAGAAGACCTGTCCGACGTCCGGGTGGACGACTACCTGGTTCTCGGCGTCTTCTGGGCTCTGGCCTTCGTGGTCTTTCTGCAGTTCTTCACCCGTTACGTGCTCAACAATTCGCTGGGCTGGACGGAGGAGATCGCGCGCTTCCTGCTGATCGGGGTCACCTTCATCGGCGCCATCATGGCGGTGCGCAAGGAAAGCCACATCGCGGTGGAACTTTTTTACCGCTACCTGCCGCGCCGCGGCCGCTTCGTGCTCCAGGTCGCGGTCGATGTGATCTCGCTCCTGTTTTACGGAGTCACCGCCTGGCTGTGCACCCAGATGGCTCAGAAGACGCAGCAGATGATGGTGTCCATCGACGTGCCGAAATCGGTCGTCTACTGGATCGTCGCCGCCTGCTTTTTCGCGATGGCCGTCTATGCCGTGCTGGTGCTGATAAGGCACCTGCGGACCGGCAGCAGCCGCCTCATCGATCCGGAAACCTTCGCCGTAACAGGCAAGAACATCTAGGCTGCTCCATGCTGCTCACGCTGCTTTTCGTTCTACTCTTCGCGATGATCTGCCTCGGCGTTCCCGTCGGCATCGCGCTCGCCGCCTCGTCGGCCGTGTTCATCTTCCTGGACGGGCGCATCCCGGACGTCGTGGTCATCCACCGGATGATCAACGGCGTGGATTCCTTTCCGCTGCTGGCCGTTCCCTTCTTCATCCTGGCCGGCAATCTCATGAACACGGCCGGCATCACCGAACGCATCTTCAACTTCGCCAAGGCGCTTGTCGGGTGGATGCGCGGCGGGCTGGGCCATGTGAATATCGGCGCCTCGGTCATCTTCGCCGGAATGTCGGGCGCGGCCGTCGCCGATGCCGGCGGCCTCGGCGCCATCGAGATCAAGGCCATGCGCGACGCCAAGTACGACCCGGGCTTCTCGGTCGGCATAACGGCGGCCTCCTCCACCATCGGCCCCATCATCCCGCCATCCTTGCCCATGGTCATCTATGGCGTGGTCGCCGGGGCCTCCATCGGGCAGCTTTTCGCGGCGGGCCTGGTTCCCGGTCTGCTGATGGCGCTGGCGCTGATGGCGATGGTGGCCTGGTATGCCCATCGGCGCGGCTATCCGCGCGATCAGGCGTTCCGTGTCTCCATCCTGTGGAGCACGTTCAAGCAGGCTTTCCTGTCGCTGATGACCCCGGTCATCATCGTCGGCGGCATCCTCACCGGCGCCTTCACGCCCACCGAGGCAGCGATTGCGGCCTGTGCCTGGGCGCTGTTCCTCGGCCTCTTCGTCTATCGCACGCTTCCGTTGAAACGGTTCCTGCGCGTTTCCTTCGATACGATCGAGACGACCGCCGTGGTGCTGTTCATCGTCGCGGCGGCATCGATCTTCGCCTGGATCCTCACCTCGAACCGGGTGCCTGAGCATTTCGCGTCGCTGATCCTCACCGTCTCGGAAAACCCGATCATCGTCCTGCTGCTGATCAATCTGATCCTGCTCATCGTCGGCTGCTTCATGGAAACGGTCGCCGCGATTACCATCCTCGTCCCCGTGCTGTTGCCGATCGCGGTGCAGATGGGCGTGGACCCGGTGCATTTCGGCGTGATCCTGGTTCTCAACCTGATGCTGGGACTGCTGACACCGCCCGTAGGTATGGTGCTCTACGTGCTCTCGCGCGTGTCGAAGGTTCCCTTCGAGCGCTGCATGCAGGCAACGCTCCCCTTCCTGGTCCCGCTTTTCCTGGTGCTCATGGCCGTGACATTCGTGCCGGCGCTCACCATGTGGCTGCCAACGCTCATCTATCGCTGATCGAACTGAACAAGGCGGCAAGCGGCCGCCGGAGGTCTTGAATGAACCAAGAAAACGGGCAGTCGCCTTTCCTGCGGCTTGCCGAAACCGATAACATCGCCGTGGCCGCCCGCAAGGCCGACGAAGGCACGGCGCTGCCTGGCGGAGCCACCGCCAAAGCCCGCATCCCCTTCGGCCACAAGGTGGCGCTGGAGGCGATCGCCGAGGGCGCTCCCGTGCGCAAGTTCGGCCAGATCATAGGCTTTGCCAAGACGGCAATCGCGCCCGGCGAATGGGTGCATGAGCACAATCTGGCCATGGGTGACTTCGAGCGCGACTACCGCTTTTCGCAGGAAGCCCGGCCGGTCAACGTGCTGCCCGTCGAGGAGCAGGCGACTTTCGAAGGCTACCGCCGGGCCAATGGCCGGGTGGGCACCCGCAACTATATCGGCATCCTGACGAGCGTGAACTGCTCGGCTTCGGTCGCGCGCTTCATCGCCGAGGCGGCCAACAGATCCGGCATGCTCGACGACTGGCCGGAGATCGATGGCGTCGTCTCCTTCACCCACGGCACGGGCTGCGGCATCGCCGGCTCGGGCGAGGGCTTCGACATGCTCAAGCGCACCCAGTGGGGCTATGCCGCCCATCCCAATCTCGGCGGCGCGCTGATGGTCGGGCTTGGCTGCGAGGTCTTCCAAATTGCCCGGCTGAAGGAACTTTACGGCCTGGGGGAAAGCGAAACCTTCCGCACCATGACCATCCAGGACACCGGCGGCACGAGGCGCACCATTGAGGCGGGGTTGGAGCGCATCCGCGAGATGCTGCCCGCCGTCGGCGCCCACAAGCGCGAGACCCTGCCTGCTTCCGAGATCACGCTGGCTCTCCAATGCGGCGGCTCGGACGGCTATTCCGGCATCACCGCCAATCCCGCGCTGGGCGTCGCCGCCGACATGCTCGTGCGCAATGGCGGCACGGCGGTGCTGGCCGAAACGCCGGAGATCTACGGTGCGGAGCACCTGCTGACGGCGCGCGCCATCAACCGCGCCGTCGGCGAAAAGCTCATCGAGCGCATCCACTGGTGGGAGGACTATACCGCCCGCAACATGGGCGAGATGAACAACAATCCCTCGCCGGGCAACAAGGCCGGCGGGCTGACGACCATCCTCGAAAAGTCGCTGGGCGCGGCCGCCAAGGGCGGCTCGACGCCGCTCAACGCCGTCTACGAATATGCCGAGCTCATCCGCGAAAAGGGTTTCGTCTTCATGGATACGCCCGGCTACGATCCCGTATCGGTGACCGGGCAGGTGGCGGGCGGCTCCAATGTCGTGTGTTTCACCACGGGCCGCGGCTCCGCCTATGGCTGCAAGCCTTCCCCGTCCATCAAGCTGGCCACCAACACCGCCATGTATGAGCGGATGGAGGAGGACATGGACATCAATTGCGGCGACATCCTCGACGGCGTCAGCTTGGAGGAGAAGGGCCGGCAGATCTTCGAGGAAGTGCTTGCGGTGGCCTCCGGCAAGCGTTCCAAATCCGAAGAGCTCGGCTATGGCGACAACGAGTTCGTGCCCTGGCAGGTCGGCGCAACGATGTAGCCCGCCGCGCCGTCCCGGGGCAAGCCGCTCTACGGCATCGGCCCGAAAATCGGAATCGATTTTCGGGAGGCACGATGCGTAGATTCAATGGTTTAGAGCGTCCTTTGTGCGTCTTGAAAGACGCACGGCGCTCTATCCGCGCTGCCGCCTCGCGTCACGCTCTTCGCGGGAGCGGCGGCGGGGGCGGCTGGGATCGCCACTGTCGCCGCCGAGCACCTTGCGCGGTGGAAGCTGGATCTGGGCCGCGAGCTTGGGGAACGGATCGACCTTGTTGGGCAGCGCCATGGCGTAGACGAAATGCTCCTGGAACTTCGGCTCCAGGGCGGTTTCGATCTTCTCGATCCGGCGCACCGTCTCCTCGATCTCGCGGCGGTGGTCGCGGTTGAGCAGCGCCATGCGCGCGCCGGTGCCGGCGGCGTTGCCCACGGCTGAGACCTTTTCCAGTTCGCAGTCGGGAATGAGGCCGAGGACCATCGCGTAGGTCGGGTCGATGAACGAGCCGAAGGCGCCTGCGAAGCGGATGGAATCAACCGTCTCAGCGCCCTGTTTTTCCATGAGAAGCTTCGTCCCGGCATAGAGCGCCGACTTGGCGAGCTGGATGGCGCGCACGTCGTTCTGCGTGATCGTCAGGCGCGGCTCGGACTCGACCAGGACATAGGAGAAGGTGCGCCCATCGCCGACGATACGGCGGCTTTTCGCGGCAAGCGCGCCGTCGATGACGCCGTCTTCGGAGATGATGCCCGACAGGTACATCTCGGCGATCACTTCGATGATGCCGGAGCCGCAAATGCCGGTCACTCCGGTCGGGCCGATCGCCTCAAGGAAACCGGGCTCGTCCGACCAGATATCGGCGCCGATCACGCGGTAGCGCGGCTCAAGCGTGTCGCGGTCGATGCGCACGCGCTCGATGGCGCCGGGGGCGGCACGCTGGCCCCCGGAGATTTCGGCGCCTTCGAAAGCGGGGCCGGTGGGCGAGGAGGCGGCGACGACGCGGCTCCGGTTGCCGAGCACGATTTCGGCATTGGTGCCGACATCGACGATCAGCATCATCTCGTCCTGCCGATGCGGTCCCTCCGACAGCGTCACGGCGGCGGCATCGGCGCCGACATGGCCGGCGATGCAGGGCAACAGATAGGTGCGTGCGCCCGGATTGAGCTTCAGGCGCAGATCGTCGGCCCTCAATTTCACAGCGCCCGATACGGCCAGCGCAAAGGGCGCGCCGCCGAGCTCCGTCGGGTCGATGCCCAGGAACAGGTGGTGCATGATGGGGTTGGCGACAAAGACGGCGTCCAGCACATCCTCGCGGGCGCAGCCGGCCTCGTCCACGACCTGCTGAACGAGCTTGGATATTTCCAGCCGCACCGCCTTGGTCATGGCGTCGCGGCCTTCCGGATTCATCATCACATAGGAAACGCGGCTCATCAGATCTTCGCCGAAACGGATCTGCGGGTTCGACGTTCCGGCGGAAGCAGCGACACGGCCCGACAGAAGCGAGACCAGATGCATGGCGATGGTGGTCGAGCCGATATCGCAGGCGATGCCATAGGCCTCGTTCTTCAGTCCCGGCCATAGTGCGATGATGCGCGCGGTCTCGTCGTCCTCGTCCTGGTGGACGGCGGCGGTGACGGCCCATTGCCCCTCGCGCAGGATCTTCTGCGCCTGCGGCAGCAGATGATAATCGGCCTCCAGCCGCTCATAGCCCCAATCCTTCTGAAGCGCGGCCTTTACCCGGTCGAGATCGCCCAGCGGCTTGTGCATGTCGGGCTCTTCCACCTCGACATAGCAAAGCCCAACGGCGGGGCGGCGCGCGATCTGGCGGTCGTCGGCGTCCTTGCGCACCACCTGCGCGTTGACCACCGCGTCCTGCGGGACGTCGACGACAAGATCGCCTTCGATGGTCGCGGCGCAGGAAAGGCGGCGCCCGGCCGGCAGGGACCGCTTTTCCAGATAGCGCGCCTCGTTGGGTCCGACGCCGGAAATGCTCTCCTTGGACGAGGATATCTTGTGCTTGGCGAAGTGGCCTTCCTGCACCTCGATCTGGCAGCGCCCGCAGGTCGCGCGACCGCCGCACACGCTCTCGACATAGACGCCCAGCTTCCGCGCAGCGTCGAGCACGGTCGTCCCCTTCTCGAAGCGCCCGCGCTTGCCGGACGGCATGAAGAGGACGAGGTGGTCGGTCATGACCTGCAGCCTTGTGGCGATGGGGTATGTAGCGTGCTGTCCTTCAAGATCGTCTCAGGCCCGCGCCCGCCGCGCCTCGCGCCCGCCGCGGCGGCGTCCGCCGGACGAGGAATCGACGTGCGCTGCCTGCGCTGTGCCGCCGGCCGCCGGCTGATGGTCGCGGTAGGTCATGATCCAGGTGTGGCAGTTCGCGTCGGTGCCGTTGAGAACGTTGGCGGCGCGCACCGCCTCCATTTCCTGCGGGCGGCAGGGGTTCATGATGGCGCTGGTCATGCCGGCGCCGATGACCATGGGAATGAAGCCGGCATTGATGCCGTGGCGGTGCGGCAGGCCGAAGGATATGTTGGACAGGCCGCAGGTCGTGTTGACCTTCAGTTCCTCCCGCAGCCGGCGCAGGAGCGCGAAGACCTGCTTGCCCGCCGTGCCCATGGCGCCGATGGGCATGACCAGCGGATCGACCACGATGTCGTGCGCCGGGATGCCGAAATCGGCGGCCCGCCGCACTATCTTCCTGGCCACTTCGAAGCGCACGTCGGGATCTTCCGAGATCCCTGTCTCATCGTTCGAGATGGCGACGACGGGCACGTCGTACTTCTTGATGAGCGGCAGGATCGCTTCGAGCTTTTCTTCCTCGCCGGTCACCGAATTGACCAGCGGCCGGCCCTTGGCCACCTTCAGCGCTGCCTCGATGGCGGCCGAGACCGAGGAGTCGATCGACAGGGGCACGTCGACGAGGCCCTGGACGATCTCCAGCGTCTGAACCAGCAGCGCCGGCTCGGTCGCGTTGGGATCGACGGCGGTCACGCCGGCATTGACGTCCAGCATGGTGGCCCCGGCGGCTACCTGGGCAAGCGCATCGTTGATCACGGTCTCGAAATTGCCCTCGACCATCTCGGCGGCGAGTTTCTTGCGGCCGGTCGGGTTGATGCGCTCGCCGATGACGCAGAACGGCTGATCGAAGCCGATGATAACTTCCTTTGTCGCCGAGGCGACGATGGTGCGGGTCATTCACAATCCTCCAGAAGATATAAAGACTTGTTTATATCGTTATTTGACAGGTTTCAAGCGGGGGCAGGGATGTAAGGCAGGACGGCAGTGGGGGCCGGAATGGTTGATGAAGCCTCGTAATTCTCCCGCTGCCTTACCGTCCTATTCCCCTATTGCCCTAATGGACTCTCCCCCGCGGCATCCTTCACCATGTCCACCGGCCGCTGGCTTGGCGTTTCCAGAAGGTGATCCAGGCGGTCGGCCACCATGGCGTCGTCGGGACCGGGTTCGCGTTTCCAGGGGCGGCGGCCCTTCAGAACGCCCGATTCGTGGACGATTTCGGCGACATACTCCTCCTGCCTGTATGCCATGACATGGATGCCCGACACGCCTTCGATCTCCTTCACCTCGTTGATGATGTCGATGCACAGGCGCTTGCCTTCTTCCTTCTGGTTCTGCGCGCCTTCCAGGCGGCGCACCACGTCGTCGGGGATATGGACGCCGGGCACGTTGGCGCGAATCCAGCGGGCGGTCCTGGCCGAGGCGAGGGGGCCGACGCCGACCAGTATGTAGCATTTTTCGATCAGCCCGAGGTCGCGCGCCCGCTTCATATATTCCTGCAGCATCGGCACGTCGAAGCAATATTGGCTCTGCACGAACTGCGCGCCGGCGGCGATCTTCTTGGCGAGGCGCAGCGGGCGGAAATCATAAGGCGGGGCGAAGGGATTGATGGCCGCGCCCATGAAAACGGCGGGCGGCGTCGAAAGTTTGCGGCCGGACAGAAACCGTTCCTCGTCGCGCATGATGCGTATCGTCTCAAGGAGCGACATGCTGTCGAGGTCGAAAACCGGCTTGGCGCCCGGCTGGTCGCCGGCCTGCACGCCATCGCCGGTCAGACACAATATGTTGGCCACGCCCATGGCCGCCGCGCCCAGCACGTCGCCCTGAATGGCGATGCGGTTGCGGTCGCGGCAGGCGATCTGCATGATCGTGGCATAGCCCATGCGGGTAAGCAGCGCGCAGATGCCGAGCGACGACATGTGGCAGTTGGCGCCGGAGGCGTCGACGGCGTTGATGCCGTCCACCCAGCCGTCGAAGACGGCGGCGCGCTCATAGACGTCCTGCGCATTGGCGCTGTCGGGCGGGTTCAATTCGGCGGTGACGGCGAACTCGCCGCGGCGCAGCACGCGCTCCAGTCTGCCGCGCGAGGAATGGCCTGGCAGGGGCTCGAGCGGCAGGTCCACGCCATGCGGGTTTTCATCGATCTGGGGAGGTCGGTGGATCATCCGGCGGCGTCCTCCGTTTTCCGGTCGCGCTCGGCGGCGGCGAGCGCGGTGACGCGCAGCCACGAGGACGTCTCGCGCAGGGACTGGTCGACCGGTTCCTGCACCGCAAGAATATTTTCCTTGCCGCGCATCCGCTGCGAGCCTTCCCATGCCTTCACCCACACGCAAGGCATGTCGGGCTCGACTTCGCAATTGCCGTTGGCGCGCACGCCGCCGCAGGGGCCGTTGCGCAATTGCTTCGGGCAGTTCATGGGGCAGGACATGCCGGTGGAGGAAAGGATGCACTGGCCGCACATGCGGCAGTCGAACAAGAGGCCCTTGACCCGTTTCTCGACGAACTTCACCGGAGCCTCGGCCCGCCGGTATCCGATGGCGCGCCACAGGGGATGCAGCGCCAGGAAAGCGTCGGCGAAATGGGCGTAGAACCATTCCAGGCCGCGCGAATGGCGCACCGACCACCGCCGCATCGTGTAACGGCGCTGCACGCGCCGCTGCGGCGAAACATCCGCCGGCTTGTAGGCGATAAGCTCCCGCGCCTTGCGCACGATGGTTGCCTGCGTCACGCGCTGACGCAGGCGCGTCGGCTTTTCATTCGCGGTCATGTCCGCCTGCCTTTACAAGCGCCTTCAGGCGCTCGTCCGTATAGGTTTCTTCGAGGTCGGATCTGGCCTTTTCGGCCTCCGTTTCGAGGTCGTCGCTGACAGCAATCGGGTCGGCGCGCCGCCATTCGGCGAGATAGGAATCGGTATCGCGGGCGCCGACGCGCATCGCGCACATGTCGATCGCTTCGGTAAAGCGCAGGGAAAGCTCGCGCCGGGCCGTCTTGCGGCCCTTCTTGACGATGACCTGGGCGGGGATGTCGCGCCAGTAAACTACGATCAGATCGGCCATGTCCGATATGTCTCCATTGGGATTGAGGATTGCGCCGTTGCGCGCACGCCCGCTTGCTGCGCGACGACGCTGGTTCTTTCAAATGCGACGCGGGAGATGCCGTCAACCGGCGGGTTCAGCCGAGGACCGTGCCCGCCACCATGCTCGCGGCCCCGATAACGACCGCGATGACAAGCAGCGAAAGGGTGCCGCTAACGACGGCGACGCCCAGAAGCACACCGTCGCGCTCGGAAAGAGCAAGGCCTACAAGGGCGCAGGAAAAGGCGGGAAACCAGTTGCCGAGCGGGATCGGCAGGGTGACCGCTATCGACAGTATCAGCGCGATCAGGCCGATGATGCGGTCGGCGTGGTCACGGGCGAAAGGCCAATAGCGGGGGCGGATGAGCTTCTCCACCCATTTGATTCGCGGCACCAGCCGGCCGCTCATGTGGCGGAAACTGTCGGCGGTCAGCGATTTTCTCAAGACGAACCGGGGCAGCCAGACCGTTCGGCTGCCCAGGACCATCTGGATCGACAGCAGAATCAGGGGAATGCCGAGGACCAGCGTGCTGCCCGGCGGCAGGGGCAGCATGTTAAGGCAAGAGAAAAAGACGAGAAGCGTTGCGAAGCTGCGGTCACCCAGCGCCTGACGGAGCTGTTCCACCGTCACCGAGCCGTGGGCGTTGCCGGCAAGCTCCTCGAATACGCGCGACAGCCTGCGCGGCGCGTCAGCCGTCGGCGCGCGCATGGCCATGCCCGAACCCGTTCCCTCCGCTTTCACCGGATGTCTTTCTTCATGCTCGTTGTGTTGAATGCATCATGCCCTCGAGCGGTTAAGCCTTCATGACAGCCATGCCGAGGGTTCCACGGCCGTCACGGACGTCTGAATTCCAGGATGTCCAGCTTGGATTCGCGCGCCGGTGCCGGGAACTCGATTCGCCAATGCTGATCGCCGCTGCGATAGGCATAACCGACCTGATCGGTGTCGGGCCCCGCGCCATATTCAGGTGGGGTGTCCCCGGCAACGAAATAGGCGCCGAGATAGACGAGGCGGGTGTCGCTTTCGGTGAAGAACCGCCCGACCGTTCTTTGCGAGCCGGATAGCTTTTCCAGGCGCCAGCCGCTGCCGTCGTCGCTCACGCGGCAGGAAAACCAGTCATAGATGACGAGGCTTGCCAGCCCGCCGGCCTTTATCGTGCGGCATTGCCAGGCGCCGGTCATGTCGAATCCGTCGAAGGAGCGCGGCCGGTGCTCGACGATCTGGCGAAAGACAGCCACATCTTCTTCAGCGCCGCCGGCCACGGCCTCGTCGATTGCTTCCTGCCGGCTTTCTTCGTAGCGGGCGAGCCGGCTCTTGTCGGCCTCGGTCAGAAGATCGGGCAATTCGCCGGTGGCGAGCGCGGGAAGGGATGAAGCGAACAGGAAAAGGGAAAGCGAGCACAACCGCATCAACATGGACATCTCCAAGCCAAGCGTGAACCAATCAGCCGATTGAAGCCTTTTTATGGTCCTGAACGGACGCGCCGGCTGCCTGCGCCATGGCCTGCGAAAGGTCGCCATAGCCGGTGAAGCGCCGCTCATATTCAAGCCCGAGCAGGCGGGCGGCCGCGCGCGCCACCTTCTCGAGCACCGGATCTTCCGTCTGGGCCAGATAGATCACTTTCTCATAGTTGCCGAAGAAGTCCTGGATGAGTTCCGGGTGGCGGTCGAGGGCCAGGGGGCGCATGAAGAACGCGTCGAAATGGCGGCACAGGAAGTCCGTCATGTAGAAGGACATCATATCATCCTCCATCACCTTCTCGAAAGCCTCGAGCCCCTGATAAAAGGCGAAGCAGTGCGGTCCGGCTATACGCTCCACGCCATGTTTTTCGCACACGCGGTCAAGGGCGCCGCCGGTTCCGCAGTCGGCATAGCCGATGAAGATATGCCGATAGCCTTCGGACCTGGCTTTCTCGACGGCCTTGTCGATCTCCGGCGCGATCCTGTCCGGGCGGTAGTGATATTGCGCGGGCAGACAGGTCAGCTCGATATGGTCAAAGCCCAGGCGCTGGCGCACGGCCAGCACCTCGCGGGCGATCATCCCGCAGGCGATCACCAGAACCTTTTCCGCATTGCCGCGTTGTAGCTGTGCCAATTCAAACTCTCAGGCCGTTCCAGGAGGGACAATCATGACACGTTCGGTTTTTTCGCGCATCATCTTGGTCATTGCCGTCCTCGGGCTGGCCGCCGGCTGCGCCAACACCATTCGCGGCGTGGGGCAGGATACGGCCAATGTCGTCGACGCGACGCAGGGCGCCGGTGAGAACGTCGCTGAAGCCGTCGACTAGATCAGCTCGCCGTTTCACAGAAGCGCCGATCCGATCCACCTGTTTGGTCCCATGCGGTTCCAGAGGGAAAACAGACCACCTTTCTGGAACTGCACTAAGCGCCGCCATAACGCTTTTACGGTCGGTCTGGTTCGCCTGCGCAGATATGACTCAGATATCCAAAGCGCTACGCTGAAGCGCCGACATTGTGCTTCCGCTTCATGAAGGCCTTCGCCGTTTCGACGGCGACGGCCGCATCGCGGCAATAGGCGTCCGCGCCGACCGCCTTGCCGAATTCCTCGTTGAGGGGCGCGCCGCCCACCAGCACGATAAGGTCGTCGCGGATGCCCCTTTCCTTAAGCGTGTCTATCACGACCTTCATATAGGGCATGGTCGTGGTCAAAAGCGCCGACATGCCGACGATGTCGGGCTGGTGCTCCTCGATGGCCGCGAGGTAGTTCTCCACCGGGTTGTTGATGCCGAGGTCGATCACGTCGAAACCGGCGCCCTCCATCATCATGCCGACGAGGTTCTTGCCGATGTCGTGGATATCGCCCTTGACGGTGCCGATGACCATCTTGCCCTGCTTGGGCGCGCCGGTTTCCACCAGAAGAGGGCGCAGGATGGTCATTCCCGCTTTCATGGCGTTGGCAGACAACAGCACCTCCGGCACGAACAGGATGCCGTCGCGGAAATCCTCGCCGACGATGCGCATGCCTTCCACCAGGGCCTTGGTGAGCAGGTCGTAGGGTGTCCAGCCGCGCTCCAGAAGAATCCGCGTGCCTTCCTCGATCTCTTCTTTCAGACCGTCATAAAGGTCGTCGTGCATCTGCTGCACGAGTTCTTCGTCAGAAAGGTCCGAAAGGATGATTTCGTCGTCGGACATGTCCGTCTCCTGCCGGTGATGCGGGGCGCTGATGGCAACTCTACATAAGCCGCTCGTGGCCGGCTTCCATAGCCGAATTGCGACGAGATGCAAAAGGAAAGCGACTGGAGCCGGCGGGAAGCGCGGCTGACGGGGGCGTTGCGACGAAGCGCCGGGAGCAAACGGCGTCCGATATTGGAAATGGCATTTGCAATTTAAGGTCAAGTTAACATGTTCCATGCAACAACCTTGGGTACACTGCGAGCGGGGGCACCTACCGGGGCGTAGCCTGGATTGTTGCCTATGAAAAAGCTTCTCCCTTTCGCCGTTGCATTCAGCACGATCGGTATTCCGGCCGCCAACGCCGTCAATGGCACCGTGATCTTCAATGGCACCATCCTTGCCACCTGTCTCATCACCATCGGCACACCTGGCACGCTCGTGGCAAGCGCGGACTTCACGGAACTCAGCTCGCAGAACGGCGGAGGATTGTCGGGAACGGCTACCGTCGTCACGACGGGGCTTGGCTATTCGCTTTCGACCAGCGCGCCGGCGTCTTTCACCTCCGCGCCTGCCGACGGCGATGCCAATGTCACCTTCTCCTCCTCCTACAGCGCCAGCGGCGTCACTTCGTTGCTCGATGTCGTCGGTTCGGTGACATCGCCGCTCGGCCTCGGCATCACCAATGTCGAGGTCGACTTGGCCGCCACCAAGCCGGCCGGCATATTCCCGGCCGGTTCCTATACCGCCGAAGTGACCGTGACCTGCGAGTAGGACCAGCCATGAGCCCCTCCGTATGGTTCGCGGCGGTTGCCGTGTTCGCGCTCGGTCTGCCGGTCGCGGCGGCCGCCCAATCGATGACGCCGATGCGCGGCGAGGTCTCCAGCTTCACCGACGAATTCGCCATCCGGGTTCGCCCGTACAATCCCTATCGCCAGCGCATTCTGGTGGAGGTGAAGGTCTATGACGAAAACTTCCGTCCGGTGAGGGCTCGCGTGACACCGTCGACGATGATGCTGGGCAGCGACAGTTCCCGGCCCGTTCTGGTGGTCCTGCCCTTCGAGGGGGCCGGATCGCGGCGCGTGCGCATTTGTACCGAAAGCGTTCCGTTTCCCAATCAGGCAACCAGGATCAAGGCACAGATATGTGGTCGATTTCTAGGACGACGCTTGCAATAGCCGCCGTGTTGGCATCGTCAGGCATGATGCATTCGGCCGCCATTGCTCAGGATCAATACATCGTCAACCAGAACCATGCCGGCATGACACTGCCGGGGATATCGTCGCCACATGGCTTCGACGAGGTGAGGGCCGCCGACGGAACGACCTGCCGCTCGGCCATGGGAGGCGCGGGCGCCTATCTGGATACGGGCGTGATCGGCGGCGGGCTCAACGGTGATTCCCGCCCCTTGTCCGCCTATGGCCGCATCGTGATGCCCCTCGGCGAGAAGCCCAGGCGGCTGAATTGCGACAGGCTGTATCAGCTCGAGCTGGAGCGGCTTCAACTGGAGGTGCAACTGCTCAAGCGCGGCCTCGACCCGCGCACAAGCCAGGCCGTTTCAAACGATGCCAGTTGGGCCAGCGGCAGCGGTTGGACGACGGGCGATCGGAAATAGCCCGCCGCCATCGCTCTTTCTGCGACACGCTTCGACGCTCGCTGACCGTTCACCGCTGCCTGGCTGAATACGATGTCATGGAGAATCCCCGTGCCGACTGCGCGGGCAGCGGACATTGAAGGCCAGCGTCATGAACCAGAATTCGCCGGACGAGTTTTCAGCCACCCCCGACGTCGCAGCCGAAGGGCGCCGCGGCAGGGGCGGGCGAGGGGAGCGCGGCGGCGCCGCCGCGCGGCGCGCGGCGCGCACGGGCGGCGGGCCGGGAACCCAGCTCGCCTATATCCGCCGCAGCCTGTCGCCCTACGGGATCCTGGACGAGGAAGGCCTGGCGCTTATCGAGGCCAACGCCGATACGGTGCTCGAGGAGATCGGCATTGAGTTCCGCGACGACGCCGAGGCGTTGGCGCTCTGGAAGGCTGCAGGCGCCGACGTTCAGGGCGAGCGGGTGCATTTCCCCAAGGGCCTGTGCCGAGAGCTTCTGAAGACTGCGCCCCCCGTCTTCACGCAGCACGCCCGCAACCCGGAGCGTTCGGTCGAGATCGGCGGCAATGCCACGGTTTTCGCGCCCGTATACGGCCCGCCTTTCGTGCGCGACCTGGATGGCACCCGCCGCTATGCCACGATCGAGGACTTCCGCAATTTCGTGAAGCTGGCCTATATGGCGCCGTCGATCCACCATTCGGGCGGCACCGTTTGCGAGCCAGTGGACGTGCCCGTCAACAAGCGCCATCTGGACATGGTTTATGCCCATATGCGCCTGTCCGACAAACCCTTCATGGGGTCGGTGACGGCGCCGGACCGTGCCGAGGACACGGTGGCGATGGCGAGGATCCTCTTCGGCGAGGAATTCGTCGACAACAACACCGTCGTCATCAATCTCATCAACGCCAACTCGCCCATGGTCTTCGACGAGACGATGCTGGGCGCGGCCAAGGTGTATGCGAGGGCCAACCAGGCCTGCATCATCACGCCTTTCATCCTGGCAGGGGCCATGAGCCCGGTGACGGTGGCCGGCACGCTCACGCAGGTGCTGGCCGAAGTGCTGGCGGGCGCCGCCTTCACCCAGCTTGTGCGGCCCGGTGCGCCGGTGCTCTTCGGCACCTTCGCTTCGTCCATTTCCATGCAGTCGGGCGCGCCCACCTTCGGAACGCCGGAACCTTCGCTCGTCTCCTACGGGGCGGCACAGCTCGCGCGGCGGCTCGGCCTGCCGTTCCGTACGGGCGGCTCGCTGACGGCTTCCAAGGTTGCCGATGCGCAGGCGGCCTATGAAAGCGCCAACACGCTCAATTCGACGGTGCTGGCGGGAACGAATTTCGTGCTGCATGCGGCCGGCTGGCTGGAGGGCGGGCTGGTGTCGTCCTACGAGAAATTCATGATGGACATCGACCAGCTCGGCATGCAGCAGCGCCTGTGCGAGCCGCTGGATCTTTCGGAGAACGGCCAGGCGATGGACGCCATCCGCGAAGTGGGCCCGGGCAGCCATTATCTCGGCTGCGCGCATACGCAGGCGAACTTCCAGACGGCCTTCTACCGTTCATCGATTGCCGACAACAATTCCTATGAACAATGGTCGGCGGAAGGTGAAAAGACGGCGAACCAGCGTGCCAATCAACTGGCGCGAAGCTGGCTGGAGGCCTATCAGCCGCCGCCGCTCGACGAAGGCATCGACGAGGCGCTGAAGGACTTCGTGGCAAAGCGCAAGGAGGCAATGCCCGACGCTTTCACCTGATGGTGCGACCTTACCGCGTCCGGGGCGCGCACTTGTTCTTGCGCGCCTTGCCGTTGCAAGGCGGCTCGCACAGTGGTCTACTTCCACCGACAACGGCCTGCCGGAGGAGCGTGCGCATGGAACCGACCGTCCTGTTGATCAGTGTCTTCGCCGTTTTCATACCGGCCCTGATCCTGCCCGGTCCCGATTTCGTGGCCGTGGTCCGGTCTTCGATGAGCCGGGGAACGGTTGCAGGGCTGTTGACGACGGCCGGCGTGTCGCTGGGGCTCGGCCTTTATGCTGCGCTCAGCCTGCTCGGGCTCTCCGCGATCCTGGTCCAGTACCAGTGGCTTGCCTGGGCGATCCGCATCGCGGGCGGGCTATACCTGATTTATCTCGGCATTCGCCTGATCCTTGCCCGGCCGGAGCAGATCGGCGTCCCCGTCGACGATCACAAGTCGAGTGCCAACGCGTTTCTCTTCGGCTTCGCCGTCACGCTGACCAATCCCAAGGCGATCGTCCTGTTCGCCAGCGTTTTCGCCACCGCCGTGACGGCCGACACGCCCGGCGTGCTGATGGCGCTCATGGTCGGGCTGGTCATGGCAAGCGCGCTTGTGTGGTATTCCTTTGTCAGCCTGTGCATGTCTTCGGCGCCGGTGATCCGCTCCTTCGGCCATGCGCGGCACTGGATCGAGCGGGTGGCCGGCGTCTGTTTCGTCGGGATCGGCGGACGCATCCTCGCCGACAGCCGCAATCCGATCTCGACCTAGGTCATCCAGCCATTCTGGGAAATGGCAACACGATCTAGCCCCGTGCACGGCGCCTTTCGCGGCGGCCGCCGGGCGCGCTGTCGGCGCCGCTCTGGGCCGCGCCCTTGTTGCGCATCGGGCCGACGCGGGCTTCGATGGCGGCGATGTCGGGCCTGCCGTTCTTCCGGTGCTCATCGAGCGCCCTGCGCATGGCGGCCAGGTGCTCGAACGAGGTGCCGCAGCAGCCGCCGATGATCCTTGCGCCGCCGTCGACGGCAAGCCGCACATACTCGCTCATGAGCTCGGGCGTCCCCGAATAATGAATCTCGGTGCCGCGAAACTCCGGGATGCCACAATTGCCCTTGACGACGATGGTGGCCTCGGGGCGGGCTTCGGACATGTCCAGCAGGGCGGCAAGGATGTCGGGCGCGCCGACGCCGCAATTGGCGCCCACGGCGACCGGCTTCTGCGGCATCGTTTCGCCGACATCGTGGATGTTCTTGGGGGCAAGCCCCATCATGGTGCGGCCGGCGGTGTCGAACGAGCCGGTATAGGTATAGGGCAGGCCCACCTTGATGGCGGCTTCGGCCGCGGCCTTGATTTCGTCGGGCGCCGACATGGTCTCGATCCACGCGACTTGCGCGCCGCCGGCCTTGAGGCCCTCGATCTGTTCCACGAAGGCCTCGACGGCGGCCTCGTAGGTGAGCGCGCCCAACGGCACCAGCAGTTCGCCGGTGGGGCCGACGGAACCGGCGACGACGACGCGGCGGCCGGCCTTGGCGGCCACGCGGCAGGCGATCTCGGCAGCCTTCTTGTTGAGCTCGAAGACGCGGTCCTGGGCGTCGTGCAGCTTGAGCCTGTGGCGGGTTCCGCCAAAGGAATTGGTCAGGATGATATCGGCGCCCGCGTCGATGAAGCCCTGATGCAGTGCCTCGATCTTTTCCGGTGCTTCCTCGTTCCAAAGCTCCGGCGCCTCGCCGGACTGCAGCCCCATGGCGAAGAGGTTGGTGCCGGTCGCGCCGTCGGCGAGAAGCACGCCCTTTTCCGCAATCAGCGCATCGATTGGGTTCTGCATGAAATGCTGCCTTCTCTGGAATTGTCGATCCGAGATCAAGATAAACATATAAAGAAATCTTTATATGGCGTCAATGTGCGTGGCGCTCCCCTGATCCAACTATTGGATCTCGCGATTGCGGACGGGAAACCGGCTTCCACTTTTCCTGAAAGCTCACATTCTAGCCCGCTATTCCACCCTCAGCCCTCGGATGAAGCCGGCGCTCTCGTGCGCATTGATTTCGGCGGCACGGATGAGGCCGTCGAAATGGCGGGCCAGCGTCGTCACGGTCTGCCGGGCGTTCAGCACCAGATACATGCCGCCCATGTAGACCGCCGCCCGATAGGGACCGAAAACCGTGTAGGGCGCGGAAAAGCGCTGCCGCCAGTCGAAAAGAAACAGCCGGAAGGTGGGGTAGAGGTCCTCGACTAGCTCGGCCATATGGGCAAGCTGCGCCGCGCGCACCGCCGCCGGCAGCCCGTCCCACCGGCCTTTGCCGAGGGCGAACAGCTCCAGCGTCTGGCGCGGCATGCAGACCTCCATGTCGGTCTCGGGGCGGCGGTTGTAGTCCACGCGGTATCGGGCTTCCTCGCGCTGGGCGTCGCGGCTGATATGGGCTGCGTCGGCCTCGAAATCGATCACCGCCTCGGTGCGCAGCAGGTCGGGGATGCCGGAGGGCACGTAGCGGATCTTGGTGCCCGCCGCCTCGGCATGCCACTTGGCCAGCATGGTGCTGCCGAAGCCTGCTTCCGCCTCGGCGATCTCCAGGCTCTGCCGCAGTTCCCCGGTGATGCCTTCATCCTGGCTGAGGCCAAGCAGCCAATCGAGCGAGACCTGATGCTCGGCGGCGATATTCAGCAGCGTCTCGGCGCGGGGCAGGCGGGTCGAGCCTCCCGAGAGAAGCTGCGACAGGGCCGACCGGTCGATGCCGACGGCGCCGGCAAAGGCCGACTGGTTGAGCCCGGTGCGCTGCATCAAGAGTTTCATGCGCTCGCGAAACGTGCCGGAAAGGTCGCGCTTGTCGATCATGCGGTCCATGAGCTTTTCCTCGAATGATGCTTTTTAAGAATTCTTCGTCACTTTAGTAAACACATGCGCTGTTTGCTGCGCATCCGCAACGGATTATGCGCATTCTCTCGTTGAAGCGCCGCGCGGCTGCTGACATCTTCCTGTCAGTCAAGTGAAGGCTGCGCCCGGCGATTCGATGCAGGGTGGCGCCAACCAGGGAAATGAATGAGACTCGAGAGCAAGAGCCGGGACGGTCGTCCGGCGATTGAATGGCCGACATTTGCCTTGATTCTGGCGTGCTACGCCGCCTGGGGCGGCGCGGGCGTTTTCCTGTGGCCCGATTGGCCCGTCGCGGCGCTGGTGATCCTGACACTCACCGTCGCGCTGCAGTCCTCGCTGATGCACGAGTGTCTGCACGGCCATCCCACGCGGAATGCCCGGGTGAACGAGGCGCTCGTCTTCCTGCCCATCGGCCTCGTCTATCCCTACCGCCGCTTCAAGGCGCTCCATCTGCGCCATCATGCGGACGAAAGGCTGACCGACCCGTTCGAAGATCCGGAAAGCTATTACCGGGCCCTGTGGGAATATCAGGCCATGCCGGCATGGGCGCGCCGGCTGCTCGACATCAACAACACTATGCTCGGGCGCTTCATCCTCGGTCCGGCAATCATGAATTTCGGCTTCATCGCCTCCGAATTGCGCCTGATCCGCCAGGGCGATCGCGCGGTGCGCGGTGCTTGGCTCCTGCATGGTGCGGGGCTTGCCGTCGTGCTGCCGGTCGTTGGCTATGCCTTCTCAATGCCCCTGTGGCTCTATGTGCTGGTGCCCGCATGGCTCGGCCAATCGCTGATCTCGATCAGGACCTTTGCCGAGCATCAATGGTCCGAGCGGCCGGACGGGCGGACGATCATCGTCGAGCGCTCGCCGCTGTCCTTCCTGTTCCTGAACAACAACCTGCACCTCGTTCACCATAAGATGCCGACCGTCCCCTGGTACCGGCTGCCCGAGCACTACCGGCAGAAGCGCGAGGAATGGCTTCGGCTGAACGGCGGCTACGCCTATCCGAACTACCTGGCGCTCTTCAGGGATTTTGCCTTCAAGGGCAAGGAGCCGGTGCCTCATCCGGTCCTGCGCCGCGAGCCGCACCAGCCGCGCGCCTTCCGTCCACGGGTGGCGGGCGCCAAGGCACGGAGCGGCGTGATGCCGGTCCCTGCCAAGCCTACGGACGATTAAGACAGTCCGTGAAAAGGGGCTTTCTAAAAGCTTGAACCTTGCGCCCGTTTGCGTACACATTCGGCCATGAGCCAGGTCGCCGCGCTGCCGATGTATGACTGGCCCGAAATCCGGGCCGACACGGATGCGCTGTGGAGCCAGCTCGCCAAGGCGCTGCGGTCTTGCGGTGTCGAGGCTCCGGAGCGGCTTGCCCGCAACAATGCCGCTCTGCCGCCGGTGCCGGGCGGCATCCGCGACGAGGCCGGGACCGTCATCGCCGCCGATCCGGCGGACCTGCCGCCCGACGGACTGGACCTGCAGGCATTGTGGCATCACCCGCATCTGCTTTTGGCGCAGACCTGCTGGGGCCCGATGAATGCGGGCCTGCATGAGCATGTGCAACTGGTGGGCCAACCCGACTATTCGTCCTGCGAGGGCGGCGCCGGCGCCTGCTATTCCAGCGCCGTCCTGATGCGGCGGGGCGAGGGCACCAGCGTCGCCGCTCCCCCGGATGGGGGTGCCGTATTGCCGCTGGACCGGATGCAAGGCCTGCGGTTGGCCTACAACGAGCCGGTTTCGATGTCGGGCTATTTCGCGCTCTTGCAGGACATCGGCAGCGATGCCGACCTGTTCGCCGAGACCGTCGCGACGGGTTCGCATCGGGCTTCGGCGCGGGCGGTGGCGGAGGGCAGGGCGGATCTGTGCGCCGTCGATTGCCGGAGCTGGGCCCTCATTCAGCGTTTCGAGCCCTATGCGGCAGAGCTTGTCGCCGTCGGCTGGACGGCCCGGCGCAAGGGTCTGCCCTACATCACCTCGAGATATACCGCGCCCAACGATATACGCGTCCTGCGGCGCGTGCTGGCGCTGGCGGATTGATCTGCCCTACGTCACCCTCGCATCCGCTCGCCCGCCGGATCGAAGGGGGGATCGATATTGATGCGGGCCGGGCGGCGGTGGCCGAGGATTTCGATTTCGAACAGGCCTTCGCTTTGGTCCGACGCGAGTTCGGCCGGCACGTAGCCCTGCGCCATGGATTTGCGCACATAATGCGCATATCCGCCCGAAGTGACCCAGCCGACCACGCGCCAATCGCCATCCTCGGTGCCCCTGATTGAGGACGCATCGCCCGATCCGGCCGGCACGGCGCGGCCCTTGATCTCACCACCATCCGCGCCGAAGCGCTGTGCGCCGAAGCCATGGGATTTTGCGACGGTGCCGAATTCGCGCCCGTTCACGCGGGCCCATACAGGCTCGTCGCCCATCACGTCGGCGTCCGCGGCCTCGACAATGAACGAGACCCGCCGAAGCTTCGGGCCGTCGGCCTGCTCCCTGGCGGCAGCCTCCCGTCCGACGAAATCGTTCTTCTCGAGCTTGACGAACCGGTCCATGCCCCCTTCGCAGGGGCCGTAGATCGGGCGCAGCTCGCGGAACCATGTCGGAAAGTTCTTTTCCAGCCGCATGCACAGCAGGGCGCGCATGCCGAAATCGACGATGCCGAACGGCGCGCCTGCCTCCTTGATCGCCAGATAGACCCGGCGCTGATAGGCGGGCGGCATCCAGATCTCGTAGCCCAGATCGCCGGTATAGGTCAGCCGGTTGACCATGCAGGGGCACCCGGCCACCGCCATCTCCCGAAATTCCATGAAACGGAAGGCATCTTTCGATACGTCGATGTCGGCGAGCTTTTCCAGTACTGCGCGCGATTGCGGTCCGGCAATGGAAAGACCCACCAGCGTCTGGTCGAAACGGTGGATGCGGACCGAGCCGTCCTCCGGCAGGTGCTTTTCAAACCAGCGCATGTGATAGACCTGCGCCGCCGACGAGCCCCAGATCATGAACCGCCCTTCTTGCGCCTTGGCGATGGTGAAATCGCCGATGAGCTTGCCGAACTCGTTGAGCATGGGCGAAAGCACGATGCGGCCCGTCTTCGGCATGCTGTTGGTCATCAGCCGGTTGAGGAAGTCTTCCGCGCCGGGGCCGGTGACCTCGTATTTGGCGAAATTGGCGATCTCCGTGACACCGACGCGCTCGCGCACGGCGCGCACCTCTTCTCCCACATGCTCGAAGTCGTTGGAGCGGTGGAAGGAGACGATATCCTTCGGCGCCGTGCCCTTGGGCGCGAACCAGAGCGCCGTTTCCAGCCCCCAGGAATCGCCCATCACCGCATTGTTGTCGCGGGTCATGATGTCGTAGAGGGGCGTCGTCTGCGCGGGACGGGCGGCGGGCAGTTCCTCGTTGGGGAAGCGGATGGAGAAGCGGCGGGAATAGTTCTCGCGCACTTTGGCGTTGGTGTAGCGCAGGGTTGCCCACTCGCCGAAGCGGGCGACATCCATGCCCCAGACGTCGAAGCCGGGATCGCCGTCGACCATCCAGTTGGCAAGCGCCAGCCCGACGCCGCCGCCCTGGCTGAACCCGGCCATAACGGCGCAGGCGCACCAGAAATTGGTCAGCCCCTGCACGGGCCCGACCAGCGGGTTGCCGTCGGGGGCGAAGGTGAAGGGGCCGTTGATAATCTGCTTGATGCCAGCATTCTGCAGCGCCGGGAAATGGCGGAAGCCGACTTCCAGCGATGGCGCGATGCGATCGATGTCGGGCTCCAGAAGCTCGTGGCCGAAATCCCAAGGCGTCTGGCGCGGCGACCAGGGTTTCGCCGCCTTCTCATAGGTGCCGAGCAGGATGCCGTTGCGCTCCTGCCGCGTATAGATTTCGCCCTTGAAATCGATGACGCCGATCATCTCGCGGCCGGTGGAGCGGTTGAATTCTTCCACCTCCGGCATGGGCTCGGTGAGCAGATACATGTGCTCCATGGCCAGAAGCGGCAGTTCCAGCCCGACCATGCGTCCCACCTCGCGCGCCCATAGGCCGCCACAATTGACCACATTCTCGGCCTTTACCGTGCCCTGCTCGGTGACGACGTTCCATGTGCCGTCCGGCTCCTGGGTAAGCTCGGTCACGCGGTTCCGAAGCACGATCTCGGCGCCGAGCTTGCGCGCGGCCCTGGCATAGGCGTGGGTTGTGCCCGAGGGGTCGAGATGCCCTTCCACCGGATCCCACATGGCGCCGACGAAATGCGTTTCGTCCATCAGCGGGAACATCGCCTTGGCTTCCGATGGCGTGATCAGCTCCGTCTCCATGCCGAGATAGCGGCCCTTGGCATGGGCCAGCCGCAGGAAATCCATGCGCTCCGGGCTGTCGGCCAGCATCACGCCGCCGGTCAGATGCAGGCCGCAGGATTGCCCGGAAAGCTCCTCGATCTCCTTGTAGAGCTGCACGGTGTAGGCCTGCAGCCTGGCGACGTTCGGATCGCCATTCAGCGTATGGAAACCGCCGGCGGCGTGCCAGGACGAACCGGAGGTGAGCTCCGAGCGCTCGATGAGCATGACGTCCCGCCAACCGGCGCGGGCGAGGTGGTAGAGGACCGAGCAGCCAACGACGCCGCCACCGATGACAACCGCTTTTGCGTGAGAATTCATTTGCTTATGTCCGTACCTGAAATTGATGTTGGGGCGTGTATAAAGCGCAGGTCGGGAGCGCTGACGTCCTCGGCAATGCGGCCCTCCAGGGCTGCAAGGATTGTTTCGCAGACCGTGCTTCGCTGCTGCAGAACGTCGACATTCCCAAAGCGCAGCACGGAGTAGCCGTGGGAACGCATGAACTCATCGCGCCTGCGGTCATGTGCACTTTCGATATGTTGACTGCCGTCGACCTCGACGACGAGCCATCGTTCCCGGCAAGCGAAGTCAGCGAAGAAGGGGCCGATGGGGAACTGGCGCGTAAATTTGAAACCGCCCAACCTGCGCCGCTTCAACTCCAGCCAGAGCAGGGCTTCCGCTTCATTATCGGTCTGGCGGAGCTGACGAGCGCGTTTGGTGACGCCCGCTTTCCGGCGGCTTCGCGTGTCAGCGGCGTCTTCCCCCACTCCGTCCCTGCGGGCCACCTCTCCCCCCGCTGGGGGGAGAGGAAGGGTGCCTGAGGTTGCGGCCGGCTCTTCCTCTCCCCCGTCGAGCGGGGGAGAGGTGGTCCGCGAAGCGGATCGGAGTGGGGGTCGACCGTGCCGCATCATCTCAAAAATCCGTCGGCGCGCCGCCTTCGCGGATGCGCCGGGCGACGAAATCGCCAAGTTCCTCGCGGATCGCCGGGTCCATGGGCGGCTCCTCATAGATGGCGAGGCGCTCTTTCCACAGCCGGTTGGCGTGCTCGATGGCTGTCGGCGCGCCGGCCTGCGCCCAGCTTTCGTAATTGCGCCAATCGGAGATGATGGGGGCGTAGAAGGCGGTCTTGTAGCGGGCCTGGGTGTGCGGCGAGCCGAAGAAGTGGCCGCCGGGGCCGACGTCGCGGATCGCATCGACCGCCAGCGCGTCCGGCGAAAGGTCGAGCGGGGTGAGGAACTCGGCCACCATCTGCAACAGGTCGATGTCGAGCATCATCTTTTCGTAGGAGCAGCACAGCCCGCCCTCCAGCCAGCCGGCGGCATGCTTGACGAAGTTCGTTCCGGACTGGACGCAGCCCCACAGCGAGAACACGCTTTCATAGGCGGCCTGGGCGTCCACCGTGTTTGCCGCGCAGGCATTGGAGCTGCGATAGGGTATGTCGTAGCGGCGGGCGAGCTGGCCGCCCAATAATTGCGCCTTCATGTATTCCGGCGTGCCGAAGGCCGGGGCACCGGAGCGCATGTCGACATTGGAGGTGAAGCCGCCATAGGCGGCGGGCGCGCCTTTCCTGACCATCTGGCTGAAGGCAAGCCCCGCCAGCGCCTCGGCGTTCTGCTGCACGACCGCGCCGGCGATGGTGACGGGGGCCATGGCGCCGGCCAGGGTGAAGGGTGTGATGATGACGGCCTGCCCCATGGAGGACATCTGGATGATGCCTTCCATCATCGGAACATCCAGCTTGAGCGGCGAATTGGTGTTGATGACGGTCATGCAGGAAGGCTGGTCCTGCAACTGCTCGCGGCTGAGGCCGCGCGCAATGCGCGCGATCTCGATGCCGTCCTGGTTGCGCTCCTTGCCCAGCGAATAGACGTGAAAGACCTTGTCCGTCAGCGTCACGATATCGCGCAGGCACTCCAGATGGCGGACCGAAGGATGCACGTCGATCGGCTCGACCGGATAGCCGCCGATGCAGTGGATGATGTTATGCATTTGGGCGAGCTTGATGAAATTCCGGAAGTCCGCCTGGTTCCCGGGCCGGCGGCCCCGGTCCGTGTCGGAGCAATTGGGCGCCGAGCCGATCTGCGAAAAGATCATGCTGCTGCCGCCCATGTGCAGGTTGTGGGCGGGGTTGCGGGCGTGGAGCGTGTATTCGGACGGGCAATGGGCGATCAGCTCGGTGATCAGCTCGGCGTCGAAATGGACGCGATGGGTGTCCGGCCGCACGTCCGCGCCGTGCTCCTTCATGATCGCACGCGCTTCATCGTGGAGCACCTCCAGGCCGATCTCCGAAAGCACGCGCAGCGAGGCGAGGTGAATGGATTCCAGCTCATCATCGGAAACGATCGGGGTGCAGGGGAAGGGCGATCTGATCTGCTGGAAAGCCGGCTGGGAGAAGCCGGAAGCGCCATTCCGCTTTCCCGTGCGCCCGCCGCGGCGGGTGCGGCCCGGCTCCGGCGCGGTTTCGTTCGGCGTGCTGAATTCGGTCATCAAGCGCCTCATCCTCCTGGAACAGCGGAATGATGGACCCGTCCTCGGTCGCAGAACACGGGAGCGGCGACGGAAAGGGCAACAGATGCGACATCGCGCGACGCGAAAAGGCCTTTTGAGGCAGATGCCGGTTCGGCTTGATTGCCGGTGCCGGCACCCGCTACATTGGCCGCATGGAAAAGCTCGGGCACATCGCGCCAGCCGCAAAGCCGTCGCCGCGCACGCGGCATGCGGAGCTTCTGCGCCTGTGCGCCCGCATCGGATACTCGCCGCCGCGTTCCGTTTAAAACGCCGCCCGGCCCTTGCCGGAACGATTCAAACGGAGACGCCAATCCTATGACGTATCAGAATTTTTCCCTGAAGCAGCTTCAGGATATCGATGCCGCGCACCATCTGCATCCTTTCACCGATCATAAGGATCTGCGTGATGCGGGCGCGCGCATCATCACCCACGCCCAAGGCCCCTTCGTCTACGATACCGAAGGCAACGAGATCCTCGACGGCATGGCCGGCCTTTGGTGCGTGAATATCGGCTATGGCCGCGACGAGCTTGCCGACGTCGCCTATGCACAGATGAAGGAGTTGCCCTACTACAACTCCTTCTTTCGCTGCTCCACGCCTTCGCCGGTGCTGCTTGCGCAAAAGCTGGCGGAGATCGCGCCGAAGAACGTCAACCAGGTATTTTACGGCTCGTCGGGGTCGGAGGCCAACGATACGGCGCTGCGGCTGGTGCGGCACTATTGGGCGCTGGAGGGGAAGCCGCAGAAGAACCGCATCATATCGCGCAAATGGGCCTATCACGGCTCGACCATCGCCGGCACCTCGCTCGGCGGCATGGAGGCCATGCACGGCCAGCTCCACGGCGCGGTGCCCAATATCGCTCATGTCATGCCGCCCTATGCTTTCGAGCTGAAGGAGAAGGGCGAGAGCGACCATGATTTCGGGCTGCGCGCGGCAAGGGCGGTCGAGGACGCCATCTTGGAGGCCGGCCCAGAGAACGTCGCCGCCTTTATCGGCGAACCGGCTATGGGGGCGGGCGGCGTGAAGGTCCCGCCGGAAAGCTATTGGCCGGAGATAGACCGCATCTGCAAGAAGCACGATGTGCTCCTGATGCTCGACGAGGTGATCACCGGCTACGGCCGCACCGGAGAATGGTTTGCCGCCCAGAGGCTGGGGCTGGAGCCCGATACGATCACCACGGCCAAGGCGCTCACATCCGGCTATCAGCCGCTCTCGGCGCTTCTGGTGGGCGACCGCATCGCCGCCACGCTGGTGGAAAAGGGCGGCGAGTTCTATCACGGCTACACCTATTCGGGGCATCCGGTGGCCTGCGCCGTGGCGCTGAGGAACCTCGAGATCATCGAGCGCGAAGGCCTGATCGAGCGCGTGCGCGAGGATACCGGCCCCTATTTCGCCGAGGCGCTGGAAGAGCGCCTGGCCGGCCATGGCATCGTGGGCGAGACGCGCAGCTTCGGCCTGATGGGCGCCATCGAGATCGTCAGCCACAAGGACACGCGGAAGCGCTTCGACGGCGGCGGCGCGGCGGCCGTGGCCGTGCGCGACCACGCGATCGCGGAAGGCATGATGATGCGCGCCGTCGGCAATACCATGATCCTGTCGCCGCCGCTGATCTGGACGAGGGAGACCATCGACATGGCCTGCGATCGTATCGTCAGGGCGCTGGACAAGGCGGAGATCGACTTGCGTAAGACGTGACCCAGCAATAGCGGCCGGGGAGCCTTGCCTCCCGCCGCGCAATCGAGGAGGCGACGATGGATGGGCCCGTGGTGCCGCTGGTGGAATATGAAGTGGCGAATGACGAAGTACGCGCGGTGTATGACGACATCATGCAGACGCGCGGGACGGATTGGGTGAACAATTTCTGGAAGGTGCTGGCGCACGATCCGGCGCTGCTCAAGCGGACCTGGCAAAGCGTCAGAGAGGTGATGGCCCCCGGCGCGCTCGATCCCCTGGTGAAGGAGATGATCTATGTCGCCGTGTCGGCCACCAACGGATGCACCTATTGTACCTATTCCCACACCGCCTCGGCGCGCGCCAAGGGCATGAGCGATGCCCAGCTCATGGAGGTGATGGCCGTCGTCGGCATGGCCAACGAGACCAACAGGCTGGCCAACGGGCTGCGGCCGCCGGTGGACGAGGCATTCCTTCCGGCCTGACGACGGCATGTGGGGCCACCGATATGCGAAAGCCGCGCTCTCCGGGCGGGGAGAGACGCGGCGTTACGCATACACGTAAGCGGAAACCTTGCCTGATACGATACGCTGGCAGGCCCTTGTCTCCGGTACGCGAGACCTTTTCCGGAGCACTTGGAGGCCTTGATGTCCGCCTCGAAGACCGTTTTAGCCGGACATCGTTACCGGGAGGTTAGCAAGTGCTTTCGCAAATCTTAATTTGCTGTTTTTTCTGCAGTTTTACGATTGGGTAAGGTTTCGCGCCATGCTCGTGCATTACGGCGACGGTGCAGCTTTCCCGCGCAGGAAGTTGATGATGCCCGAGAAATCCGCGCCTCCATTGCCCATGGCTTCGAAGAGGGCGTAGAGCTGAGCGGCCTCGGCGCCGAGCGGCGTGGCGGCACCCGTGCTGCCCGCGGCCTCCTGTGCCAGGCGCAAATCCTTGAGCATCAGGCCGGCGGCAAAGCCGGGCTTGTAGTCGCGATTGGCGGGCGAGGCGGGCACGGGGCCGGGAACCGGGCAATAGGTGGTGAGCGACCAGCACTGCCCGGACGACGTCGACGCGACGTCGAACAGCGCCTGGTGCGACAGGCCGAGCTTCTCTGCGAGCACGAAGGCCTCGCACACCCCGATCATCGAAATGCCGAGGATCATATTGTTGCAGATCTTGGCGGCCTGGCCGGCCCCGGCGTCGCCGCAATGCACGATCTTGCCGGCCATGGCGTCGAGCACCGGCCGGGCCCTTGCGAAGGCTTCCTCGCCGCCGCCCGCCATGAAGGTCAGCGTGCCGGCTTCCGCGCCGCCGACGCCGCCCGAGACGGGGGCGTCGACCGAAAGGTGACCGTTCGCCGCGGCGATCTCGTGGGCGCGGCGGGCGGATGCCACGTCGATGGTGGACGAATCGATAAAGAGCGTTCCCTTCGGCGCGCGCGGCGCGAGGTCTTCATAGACCGAGATCACATGCGCTCCAGCCGGCAGCATGGTGACGACGATCTCCGTGCCGGCAATGGCCTCATGGGCGCTGCCGGCAACGGAAACGCCGCTGCTTTCGGCCTTTCTCAGATTGTCGGCGACAAGATCGTAGCCGGTGACCGCGTGGCCGGCCTTGACCAGATTGGCCGCCATGGGATTTCCCATATTGCCGAGGCCGATGAATGCGATGGTGGCCATTTGAGGTTCCTCCGGTGGATTTGGGCAGTAAGGGAGTAGGGCAATGAAGCATCGGGCCGGCAATTCTCCTACTGCCTTGCTACCTTGTTGCCCCATTCCGCTATATCCTATCGCCCCAGCAACTGCCGCGCGACGATGACGCGCATGATCTCGTTGGTGCCTTCCAGGATCTGGTGGACACGCAGGTCGCGCACCAGCTTTTCCAGGCCGTATTCGTGCAGATAGCCGTAGCCGCCGTGGAGTTGCAGCGCGTCGTTGGCAATGTCGAAACAGGTGTCGGTGACGAAGCGTTTGGCCATGGCCGACCATTTCGAGGCATCGGGCGCCTTGGCGTCCAGCCTTGCGGCCGCCGTATAGAGCAACATGCGCGATGCGTTGAGGTTGGTCTCCATGTCGGCGAGCTTGAACTGCAGCCCCTGGAAGCGGTTGATCTTCTGGCCGAAGGCCTCCCGCTCTCCCGTATAGGCGACCGCCTTGTCGATGGCCGATTGCGCGCCGCCGAGCGAGCAGGCGGCGATGTTGAGCCGGCCGCCGTCGAGCCCGGCCATGGCGATCCGGAAACCCTGTCCCTCGTCGGAGAGAAGGTTTTCTGCCGGGACCCGGCAATCCTCGAAAACGACCTGCCGCGTGGGCTGCATGTGCCAGCCCATCTTCTTTTCCGCGGGCCCGAAGGAAAGGCCGGGAGCGTCTTTCGGTATGACAAGGGTGGAGACGCCTTTCGGCCCGTCCTCGCCGGTGCGCACCATGGTCACATAGATGTCGCTGACGCCGGCGCCCGAGATGAATTGTTTCGAGCCGTTGATCACATAGTGATCGCCCGACTTGACGGCCCTGGTTTTGAGCGCCGCCGCGTCGGAACCGGCACCCGGTTCCGTCAGGCAATAGCTGGCCAGCCAATCCATGGCGGTGAGCTTCGGCAGGAAGCGCTGGCGCTGTTCCTCATTGCCGAAGACGTCGATCATCCAGGCCGCCATGTTGTGGATGGAGATGAAGGAGGAAAAGCCGGGGCAGGCGGCCGCGAGCGCCTCGAAGATCAGCACGGCGTCCAGCCGGCCAAGCGCCGAGCCGCCGACATCGTCGCGCACATAGATGCCGCCGAAGCCGAGCGGGCCGGTCTCGCGGATGACATCGGCGGGAAAATGCCGCCTCTCGTCCCATTCCAGGGCGTGGGGGGCGACGCGGTCCGCCGCAAAGGCCTGGCTCATTTCCTGGATTGCGCGCTGATCGGCGTTCAGCGAAAAAGCTTCGCTGCCGCTCTCGACTTTGGCATCCATCTCGTCCTCCCGGAGCGCTGTGCGTCCATTTGGACGCATAGGGACGCTCTTCCTTCTTTTCCGCATTTATGCGTAGGTCGGGTGATTCCACCTGACTCCAAAATGCGGGTTGCCGGCATCTTTTCTTATCCGGCAGTCTAGTGCATTGGGTCGGGCGCGCAATCCGAAGGCGTACACAGTCGGTGTGCAGAAGGAGATTCCATGGCGCGTGCCATCATGCTGCAGGGAACGGGCTCGGACGTCGGCAAATCCGTGTTGGTGGCCGGCCTTTGCCGCGCGGCGCGCAATCGCGGGCTGACGGTGCGTCCCTTCAAGCCGCAGAACATGTCGAACAACGCGGCGATTGCCGGGATTCCCGGGGCAAATATGGAAGGGGAAATCGGGCGGGCGCAGTGGCTCCAGGCGCTGGCCTGCGGCGTCAGGCCAACCGTTCACATGAACCCCGTCCTGCTCAAGCCGCAAAGCGATCTCGGCGCTCAGGTCGTCGTGCAGGGCCGCGTCTTCGGCGAGGCGAAGGCCTCGGCCTATGGCGCGCTGAAGGAGCAACTATTGGCGGCGGTGATGGATTCCTGGCGCAAGCTGGGCGAGGGGGCCGACCTCGTCATCGTCGAAGGCGCCGGGTCGCCGGCCGAAATCAATCTGCGCGACCGCGATATCGCCAATATGGGCTTTGCCACCAGGGCCGGCGTGCCCGTCATCCTGGTGGGAGACATAGACCGGGGCGGCGTGATCGCGGCGCTGGCCGGAACCCATTTGATCCTGCCGGAAGGCGACCGCGCGGCGATCGAGGGTTTCATCATCAACAAGTTCCGCGGCGATGTTTCATTGTTCGACGCCGGGCTGTCAGCCATCACCCGCTTCACCGGCTGGCGCTCGTTCGGCGTCGTACCCTGGCTTCCGCAGGTGGCGCATCTGCCGCCAGAGGATGCGGTCGCGCTCGACCGGCGCGCGGCGGCGGGTACGGATGTCCGGCTGCGGATCGCGGTTCCGATGCTGTCGCGCATCGCCAATTTCGACGATCTCGACCCGCTCGGCTCCGAGCCCGGGGTAGAGGTGGTGTTCGTGCCGCCGGGACGCGCGCTGCCGCGCGATGCGGATCTGATCGTGCTGCCGGGCACCAAGTCGACGGTCGCCGATATGGGCTTCCTGCGCGCCCAGGGCTGGGACGAGGATATCCTGCGTCATCACGGGCGCGGCGGGTCGGTGATCGGCCTGTGCGGCGGCTTCCAGATGCTGGGCCGGCTGGTGCGCGATCCCGAGGGCCACGACGGGGCCGGCGGCGAGGAAAAGGGCCTGGGCCTCCTCGATGTCGATACCGTGATGGCCGCCGAAAAGCAGGTCCGGGGCGTCATGGCCCTTTCCGTGGCCGGCGAACTGCCCATTTCCGCCTATGAGATACATATGGGGCGGACGAGCGGGCCCGACTGCGCCCGACCCGTGGCGCTGGTCGAGGGGCGGCCGGAGGGTGCGACGTCAGCGGACGGGCGCGTCTGGGGCACCTATCTGCATGGCATCTTTACCGCCGATGCCTATCGCCGCGCCTTCCTTGCCGGTTATGGCGTCCAGGCGGCCAGCGCCGGTTATCGTGAGCGCCTGGAGACGGCCCTCGACGGGATCGCCGATGCGCTGGAACAGCATCTGGATTGCACCGGCCTTTTCGCGCTCGCCCGATAGGAGCCGATCAGGATGCCTCGCCGGCCTGGGGCCAATAGGTGCCGACGCACCACACATTGCCTTCGGGGTCGCGGCAGATGAATTCGGTGCTGCCATAGGTCCGCTCCACCAGGTTCTGGAGCATTTCCGCCCCCGCATCCTTGGCCTTCTCGTAAGCCGCGGCGGCGTCTTCGACGGCGATATAGGTCGATTTTCCGCCGGTCGCTCCCGATGTGCCGACCATCGCGCCGAAGGCGTCGTCGGCCGCATCGCCCAGCATGATGATGGAGGAGCCCAACGCCATCTCCGCATGGGCCACGCGGGTCCCGTCCATATGCTTTTCCCGGACCGTCAAACCCAGTGCCCTTTCCAGCCACTCGATCATGGCGGAGGCGTTGCGGTAGCGGAATGTCGGATAGATGCAAGGGGCTCGGCCGGTGCTTTCATTCATGAGGTTTCTCCCGATGTCGATTGTGGGAAGATAGGCCTGCCGCGCCCCTGCGGTCTTGAAGAAATGTTACCTGCGCGTGTCCGGCGTTCAGCCGAGGGCGCCCACATGCTGGAGGGCGGCCGGGGAGATGCCAGTCAGCGTCCGGCATTCACGAATGAAATGTGCCTGATCCGAATAGCCGCCCTGGTCGGCGATCTCCGCCCAGCGGACCGGCGCCTCGTCGATGGCGTGCATGGTAGCGTCCAGCCGGACAATGCGGGCCACCGCTTTCGGGCCAAGGCCAATCTCGGCCTTGAAGCGCTCGTTGAGATGCTTGCGGCTCCAGCCGATTTCTGCCGCGATCCTGCCGACAGGCAGCCTTCCACGGCTGAATTCCACCATGGCCATAGCCCGCCCGACGGCAGCGCAGGGCGGGGGAGCGGCGGCAAGCCGGCCGGCGACGAACCGGGCGACGATGTCCAGCCTGCGCACGGGCGCTCTTTCGAGCGCCAGCCTTTCGCGCAGGCGTTCGGCGTCGGCACCCAAAAGCGTGTCGAGCGGGATCATGCGGGCGGTCAACTCGCTCAAGGGCATCCCGAAAAAGCGCCGTGCGCCCCTTGGGGTAAAATTCACCTGGACACATGCCGATGCGCCGAAGCTGTCGATATAGACGGGGCCCGCGAAAAGCCCGGCGGCAAAGGTGCCATACCGCTCATGCGTCTCCGCCGTTCGGCCGAGGCCGATGACGAAGGGATCGCCGAAGCTGACGATCAGCGGAACGACCAGGGATGCTGCCTCGCGCTGTCTGAAATGCGCCCGGCGGGTCTCGCGATAGTCGCAGATGTCGACGACGTCGCCAGCCAGTGCCGGTGGCGGCCGGCGGCGCAGAAAATGGCAGTCGCCGGTCGAAGGCGGCGCCGGCTCGCTCAAGGCGGGAGTGCGTTCCATGCGGGGCAGGATAGCGCACTTCGTTTGAGCTCAGAAGCCTTTGGCGTATTCGCGTGGGCTAGATTCCCCTCAAGACGCAGGCCAGGGCCAGCAGCGCATAGGCGACTGTCATGATCCAGACCGCCGAGATCGGAATCATCGCCAGGAAGCCGAAGGCGCCGACGAGCGCGATGATGGCGATCAGAAGGGAGATCAGGAATACGAGCTTGGTCGGTGCATTGAGTGTCATGGGATCCTCGCGACAAAGTTGTGCCTGCGTGGATTCCTAGACCGACCGGACGGTTATAGGCCAATATAGGCGCCGATCGGGTTCCCGTCCTCGGTCAGGAGCTTGATGGCGAGCGCGATGCAGGTGATCACCAGCAGTGGCTTGATGAGCTTTGCGCCGTTCTTCATGGCAAGCGAGGCGCCGAGCCGCGCGCCGGCGAATTGCGCCGCGCCCATCACCAGCCCGGCCTTCCAGACCACTGCTCCCGCCAGCGCGAAGGCGAGAAAGCCGCCGACATTCGACGAGAAGTTCAAAAGCTTGGTGTGTGCGGTCGCCTTCAAGACGCCGAAGCCGGCAAAGGCGACGAAGGCGATCATGAAAAAGGAGCCGGTTCCCGGCCCGAACGCGCCGTCGTAAAAGCCGATCAGAGGCACGACCGTGAAGCCGAACAGGGCGGGTGAAATGCGGCGTATCCGGTCGAGATCGTCCATATCGGGCTTCAGCGCGAAATAGACGGCGATGCCGATCAGAAGCAGCGGCAGTATCGTTTCAAGAACCGCGCCGGGCAGGATGGTCGCGAGCGCCGCCCCGCCGATGGAGGCGAGGAACGAAAGCAGCGCCCACGGCAATTGGGCCCTGAGGTCGACATGGCCCTTGGCGGCGTAGGCGATCACCGAAGAGCCGGAGCCGAAAAGGCCCTGCAGCTTGTTGGTGCCGAGTGCTTCGATGGGGCTGAAGCCGGCCAGAAGCAGGGCGGGGATGGTCACCAGACCGCCGCCGCCTGCAATCGCGTCGATGAAGCCGGCAAAAAAGGCGGCGAAAGCAAGGAGAACGAGCGTTTCGCCGAATATGTCAAACATTTGGCAATATTAACCTGCAAAGGCAAGAAGCGGACTTGCATCACAGACCGGCGGCAGGTGCAAGGCGATTTCGCTTGTGCCAGTACCGGAGTTGGGAGGGAACGGCATGGTTTCCGCAAAAGAACCGGACCACGAGGTTCCCTCCGCACCTGCTGCTGACCCGGCGGCAGATGCCGCGGAAGTGTTGCTGCTCCTGCGGCTGGTCCTGTCGGACGGCGCGCCGGACAAGAAGGTCGCGACGGTGCTGCAACGGGTTGCCCGGCGCGCCTTCGGTCTCAACGAGGCGGATTTCCTGGAAATCTACGTCTCCTTGCGCGCCCTCGGCGAGGCGGGCGCGGCCGGCGCGGCGGCGCATTTTCAGGAAAAGCCCCGGCCCGAAAAGGTGGCTCTCGGCCGCACGATCATGGCCATCTGCCGACACGACGAGGCGCTGAAGCCGCATATCGGGCGGGTCCGCAGCCGCGTTGCCGTGCTCTTGGACATCGAGGAAGACGGAATCTAGAGCGCCATGCGCTCGTTCGGACGCATAAAGGACACTCCATCTTCTTGTTTTTCCGCATTTATGCGGACGTCGGATGATTCCATCTGCCTGCAAATGCTTTAGCGCAGCGCCCTTGCGCCTCAGGCGGCGCCTTGCCTCTGCAGGGCGCGCTCGAGGTCGGGGGCGGCATCGATGAGGGCGCGCGCGGGCTCGGTCTCGGGGTGATGGAGCACACGCGCCGTCGGCCCGCGCTCGACGATCCTGCCGGCATGCATCACCATCACCTCGTCGGTAATGGCGCGCGCCACGGTCAGGTCGTGGGTGATGAAGAGATAGGCGACGCCGAGCCTGGCGTTGAGGTCGGCGAAGAGGTCGAGCACCTGGGCGCGTATGGAAACGTCGAGGGCGGAGACAGGCTCGTCGGCCACGATCAGCTTTGGCCTTGTGATGATGGCGCGGGCGATGGAGATGCGCTGGCGCTGGCCGCCCGAGAACTCATGCGGGTATTTCTCCATGTCGGCAGGCGAAAGCCCAACCTGCGACAGGGCCTCGGCCACGCTCTCGCGGCGCTCCGCCGGCGACGGCCTGCGGTCCAAAAGGTGCAGGGGCTCGGCGACCAGCCGTTCCACCTTGTGGCGCGGGTTGAAGGAGCCGTAGGGGTCCTGGAACACCACCTGCATGTTGCGGCGGTGCGGCCTGAGCGCATCCTCGCTCTTGTCCTCCAGCGCTTCGCCCTGAAAACGAATGGAGCCCGCCGTCGGGCGATCCAGCGCCAGGATCATGCGGGCGAGGGTCGATTTTCCGCAGCCCGACCGCCCGACCAGCGCCATCGAACGCCCGGCGGGCAGTTCGAACGAGACATGGTCGACCGCGCGGAAGGGCGCGGGGCGCGTGAAAAGCCGACGCGCACGCACCGGATAATCGCGCACGACCTCCTTTACTTGTAGCAACGGCGCGGGCTTGGATTGGCCGGGTGATTGCGGGCGATGGGGAACATGGGTGGAGGCTTCGGCAAGCTGCCTCGTATAGGGGTGGGCACGCTGCGACAGCGTCTGTCTGGTGTTGCCGGCCTCCATCACTTCGCCATGGCGCATGATGGTGATGCGCTCTGCCATATCCGCCACCACGGCAAGATCGTGGGAGATGAGAAGCAGGCTCATCCCGCCTTCGGCCACCAGGCTCTTCAAGAGCTCGAGGATCTGCGCCTGCAACACGACGTCAAGCGCGGTGGTGGGTTCATCGGCGATCAGCAGCTTGGGCTTCAGCGCGCAGGCGATGGCGATCACCACGCGCTGGCGCTGGCCGCCGGAAAGCTCGTGCGGATAGCGGGTCAGCGGAAATTGCGCTTCGGGCAGGCCGACGCGATGGAGCATGGCGCGGGCGCGCGTCTCGGCGTCGGCCCTGTTGGCGCCGGTATGCCAGCGAATGCCCTCCGCCACCTGCTCGCCTATGGTCTTGACCGGGTTGAGCGCCGTCATAGGCTCCTGGAACACCATGCCCAGATCGTCGCCGCGCAGCCGGCACATGGCCGCCTCGGGCGCGGCCACAAGGTCTATTCCGTCGAACATGATGCTACCCCTGGCACGGGCGGCGTGTGGCAGAAGCCCCATGACGGCAAGCGCCGTCATCGACTTGCCGGAACCCGATTCCCCCACCAGACCCATGACCTCACCCCGCCCGATGGACAGGCTGATATCCTTCAGGATGGGCGTGCCGCCTATGTCCAGCGACAGGTTCTCGATCTCGAGCAGGCTCATCGCTGGCGCCTCACGCGGGGGTCGAGCACGTCGCGGAGGCCGTCGCCGAGCAGGTTGAGCCCGAGCACGGTGACGACGATGGCAAGGCCGGGGAAGAGCGCCAGGTGAGGGGCCACGACCATGCGGGTCTGGGCGTCGAACAGCATGCGGCCCCAGGAAGGCATGGGCGGCTGTGTGCCGAGGCCGAGATAGGACAGGCCCGCCTCGGCCAATATGCCCAGGGCGAACTGGATCGTGCCCTGCACCAGAAGCACGCTGGCGATGTTCGGCAGTATGTGTTCGACGGTGATCAGGAAGCGGCCCTTGCCGGATGCGCGGGCGGCAAGGACATATTCGCGCGGCCAGATGGCCAGCGCGCCGGCCCGGGCCACGCGGGCAAAGACCGGCACGTTGAAGATGCCGATGGCGATGATCGCATTGATCGCGCTGGGGCCGAAGATCGCGGTGATCATCACAGCCGACAGAAGGGCGGGAAATGCGAAGACGAGGTCGTTGACGCGCATCACCGCCTCGTCCAGCCAGCCGCCGCGCGCGGCGGCCCAGCAGCCCAGCGGCACGCCGAGGCCGATGCCGATGCCGACGGCAAGGATGGCCACGGCGATGGAATTGCGCGCCCCGATCATGATCATGGAGAGGATGTCGCGGCCGAGATGGTCGGTGCCGAACGGGTGGGCCAGCGACAGGCCCTGCATGCGGTCGGAAACCTGAAGGCGCGTGATGTCTTGGGGCGTCCATGCGAAGGAGACGATGGCCATGGCCGCCACAAGCGCGACGATGGCAAGGCCGATGAGGAACGAGCGATTGGAGAGCGCCTGGCGCAGAATGTGGCGTTCAGGCCCCGCGATGAAAACGGGATCAAGGCTCATCGCGCCGTCCTCAGTCTTGGATCGGCGATGGCGTAGCACACGTCGACCAGCATGTTCACCGCAATGACGGTTGCGACCAGCAGCATGACCACGCCTTCCACGACGATGAGATCGCGCTGGCTGATGGCCTGAAAGACGAGGCGGCCCAGCCCCGGCAGGTAGAACACGTTCTCGATGATGATCGTGCCGGCAAGCAGGAAAGCGAACTGCAGGCCCAGTATGGTCAGCACCGGGATGAGCGCGTTCCGCAGCGCATGCCGCCACAGAACCGCCCGCCGCGGCAGGCCCTTGGCGCGGGCGGTGCGGATATAGTCTTCGCCCAGCACCTCCAGCATTGCCGAACGGGTGACGCGGGCGAGAATGGCAGCCTGCGGCAGCGCCAGAGACACGGCGGGCAGCAGGAGGGCCGCCAGCCCTTGCAGGATGCCCTGGTCCCAGCCCGGAAAACCGCCGGCGGGCACCAGCCGCAAACCGACCGCGAAGACATAGACGAGCAGCATCGCGAACCAGAAGTTGGGGATGGCCACGCCCACCTGCGCCAGCCCCATCGTCAGCGTGTCGGAGAGCGTGCCCCGGCGCGAGGCCGCGTAGACGCCCACCGGCAGGGCGATCAGCGTCGACAGCGCAAGCGCCAGCAGCGCCAGCGGCAGCGAGACGGCGACGCGCTCGGCGATCAGGTCGATGACGGGCGTCGAATAGGTGTAGGACCGCCCGAAATCGCCGGTTGCCAGCCCGGCTACCCAATCAAGGTAGCGGGCCAGGACGGGCTGGTCGATGCCCATTTCCGTGCGCAGCGCCGCCAGCGCCTCTGGACTGGCATTCATGCCCAGCATGATGCGCGCCGGATCGCCCGGCAGCACTTCCAGCACCGAAAAGACGATGATGGAAGCAGCAAGCAGCGTCAGGAGCCCGGTGAGGAGCCGCTTGGCAAGGTATGGGATCATGTCTTGCTATGCAGCCTGCGCGGCTCCAAACCCGTGCCCGTTATGCTCATTCCGCCCAGCGCACCCCGGTCAGGTCGTTCGCCTGGATCGGCATGTTTTCCCACATGCCTTCCAGCTTGGCATCCCATACGCCGGTTTTCGGAAGCTGGAAGAGGAAGCCGTTCACCGCATCCTCGGCAATTATCCGCTGGGCCTTGGCGTATAGCTCGTTGCGCTTTTCCGGATCGGAGACGCGGTCGAGCTCCTCGATCACCGCGTCGAACACATCGTTGTCGTAGTTGAAGTAGTAGTCGTCGCGGGCGTAGATGTTGATGTCGTTGGGCTCGGTATGGGAGACGATCGTCAGGTCGTAGTCCTTGTTGGTGAAGACCTGTTCCAGCCATTGCGCCCATTCGACGGGAACGATCTCCAGATCGATGCCGATTTCCCGCAGTTGCGAGGCCACGACTTCGCCGCCCTGGCGCGCATAAGCCGGTGGCGGAAGCTTGAGCGTCCCGGAAAAGCCATCTGGATAACCGGCCTCTGAAAGCAGGGCTTTTGCCTTTTCGACATCGTAAGGGTAGGTGCCGGTGAGGTCGACATAGGCCTCGTTGGCCGGCGAGAAATGGGAGCCGATCGGGACGCCGAAGCCGTTCGAGGCGCCCATGATGATTTCGTCGCGGTCGAGCGCGTGGGCGATGGCCTGGCGCACCTTCAGATTGCTGAAGGGCTCCTTGCCATTGTTGGTGGCAAGGATCGTTTCGCCTTCGGTGGCGCCGATCACGACCTCGAAACGGGGGTCGCCCTGGACCTGTGTGACGGCATCGGGCGGAAACATGGGAAAAGCATGCACATCGCCCGACAGGAGGGCCGGAATGGCGGCCGCCGCGTCGGGAATGAAGCGGAATTCCGCCTTGTCGAGCGCCACCGGCTCGCCCCAATAGTCGGGGTTCTTCACGATGGTGACTGAGGAACCCTTGGCCCAGTTCTCGAATTTGAAGGGGCCGGTGCCGACGGGGTTTTCCTTGTTGCCGTCCGCCGTTTCCGGCGCCACCACGACGGCATCGCCCCAGCCCATATTGTAGAGGAATGAGCCCTGCGGATGCTCGAGTGTCACCTTGAGGGTCACTGGGCCGACCGCCTCCACGCTTTCGATGGCCGAGAACAGGACCTTCTGCGCATTGGTCGAATCGTCCGCCATGGCCCGCTCCAGGGTGAATTTCACATCCTCGGCCTCGAAGCTGGTGCCGTCGTGGAAGGTCGCGCCTTCGCGCAGCTTGAATGTGTATGTCCTGCCGTCGTCGGAGATTTCCCAGCTTTCCGCCAGCGCCGGCTGCACCTCGCCGTTCGGGCCGATGCGTGTCAGGCCCTCGAAGACATTGGCGTAAACGATCTCGTCGATGGCTGCGGCGGCGCCGGCCGTGGGATCGAGATGCGGCGGCTCCAGGACGACGCCCAGGACGAGGTCCGTGCGCGCGGCATAGGCCGCGCTGCTCGTCGCGGCGACGATGGCGGTCGCGCCGAGGAATGCAGCCAGTTTGTTCATCGTTCCCATCTCCCAAATTGCGAGCCGCCCGGTTGCGGCCGGCTCTGGAGCGCCGTGCGTCCATGCGGACGCATAAAGGACGCTCCATCTTCTTGTTTTCCCGCATTTATGCGGACGCCAGGTGATTCCACCTGGCCGCAGAATGCCCTCGCGCATGAAAGCGCGAATTGGCTGCCGAGTAAATCGGCTTATGTGGCCGGCCTGGCCGCCCCGTTCAACAAGGCGCCGATGCCGATGGCCATGACCTTGGCCGATTCCACCATGTCATCGATGCCCACCCATTCGTCCGGGCGGTGGGCAAGGTCGAGGATGCCGGGTCCATAGGCCACGCAATCGTGCAGATGGCCAAGGCGGGCGACGTGCTTTTGATCATAGGTACCGGGTGAAATCACATAATCCGGCTCGCGGCCGAACACCTGGCGGATGGCCCCGGCCAGCGCTTCCGGCACGGGCGCATCGCGATCGGTCATGGTCGGCAGCACTTCCATCAGGTCGCGGATGGCGTAGTCGAAGCGCGGGCGCTTCTTCTTCAGCCCTTCGAGGATGGCGACGATCTCGCCCTTCACCTCGGCGATGTCCTCCTCGATCAGGAAGCGACGGTCGACTACGAGGCGGCAGGAATCGGCGACATTGGGCGAGGGCAGGCCGGGGAAGAAGTCCTCCGTCTGGCCGCCATGGACGGAGTTGATGTTCATGGTCGAGCGGCGAGCGCCTTCCGGCACCACGGGCATCTGGGTCTGCTTACGGTCGAGGGCCGGATAAAGCTCTTTCTCGAAGGCGTGCAGCACGGCCCCCATATGGCGGATCGCCGAATCGCCCAGGAAGGGCATGGCGCCATGGGCGATGGAGCCGTGGGTTTCGATCTCGGCCCACCAGACGCCGCGGTGACCGAGGCAGATGCGGTCCTTGTTCAGCGGCTCGGGAATGATGACGTGGTCAACGCGCGGCTTTGAGAACAGGCCCTTGGAGGCCAGATAGGCTACGCCGCCATAGCCGCCGGATTCCTCGTCCACCGTGCCCGAAATCTCTATAGCGCCGGAGAAACCCGGATTGACGGCGATATAGGCTTCGGCCGCGATGATCGAGGCGGCCAGCCCGCCCTTCATGTCACAGGCGCCGCGCCCATAGACCTTGCCGTCGCGAACCAGCCCCGCATAGGGGTCCATCGTCCAGCCTTCGCCGGCTTCCACCACGTCGATATGCGAGTTGAAATGAACGGTCGGACCCGGCCCCCTTCCTTCCTTGCGGGCGACGACATTGGTCCGCGGATAGCGGTCGCTGTCGCCGGGCGTGCCTTCGCCGCGCATGAACAGCGTCTGGAACCCCCCGGCCGAAAGGCGGCGCGCGATGAATTCGGCACATGGCGTGTAGGCTTCGCCCGGCGGATTGACCGTGGGAAAGCGGATGAGGTCGGAAGTCAGCGCAACGAGTTCTTCGGTGCGGTCTTCTATGGCTCGGTAGAGATTCTCGATCATGGCCGAATTGGGCCGGTTGCCCCCGGTGCTGACAAGGGGCCAGAGAGCTCAACCGATCGCACCAGAGACTTTTCCTTGCTCCAGCATCGGGCAGGGAGAGGCCGATTATTGCACAAAATTTTCTTTTGGTGCTTAATTCTTGCGTTGCCGGGCTTGACTATACTGGCCTGCGCAACAAGGGCGCAGGGGGTTGATATGCGGAATCTTATCGGAGGAGCCGTGGTCGCGGCCGCGATCATGCTTGGATTCGGCGGGACAAGCGTTGCCGCCACGCTTGTGGCGAAGGTGGACGTTTCCAGCCAGACGATGACGGTGGTGCATCGCGGCCGGGTGATCCACCGCTGGAAGGTGTCGACGGCACGGCGCGGCTATGTCACACCGCGCGGCCAGTGGCGGCCGAAGCGCATGCATCGCATGTGGCATTCGCGCAAATACGACATGTCGCCGATGCCGTATTCGATCTTCTATCACCGCGGCTACGCGATCCACGGGACCAACGCGGTCAGCAGGCTCGGAAGCCCCGCTTCGCACGGCTGCGTGCGGCTACACACCTCCAACGCGGCGCGGCTTTATTCGCTGGTCAAGCAGGTGGGGCCGGGCAATACGCGGGTCGTGGTGGTCGATTGACGGCTGTAGCGGCAGAGCGGGGGTGCCGAAGTCATCCCGAACGCATCAACGTATGTCCCAGCGCTTGTGGAACCACATCCACTGGCCGGGATCCTCGCGCACCCAGCGCTCGACGATATCGTTGAGCTGCTGGGCCATGCGATCGACGTCGACGGCGCCCTTATCGTCGCGCGGCGGCGTGATCTTGTCTTCGACCTCCAGCCGGAAGCGGCCGCCGGGCAGGCGGATGCAGCGGGCCGGATAGACGTCGCACTCATATTGCCGGGCAAGTTTCGGCACCAGCGGACTCGTCTGGCAGGGGCGGCCGAAAAAGCGGGTCATGACGCCGCGCATGAACTTCTGGTCGACCAGCACGCCGATATTGCCGCCGTCCTCCAACACCCTGGCCAGATGCAGTGCGGCGCCGGAGCGCGAGGCGAGCAGGCTGCCCATCGATGAACTGCGGGTCCTGTGGATATAGTCGGCGACATAGGGATTGTTGGGCGCGCGGAAGAGTGACGTGACGCGCAGGCCGAATGTCGAGGCGGCGATCGGCAGAAACTCGAAATTGCCGAGATGGCCGGTGAAGAAGATGTGCGGCCCGGCCTCATCGCGCACGCGCTCGAAGATCTCGCGGCCTTTGACCTCGACGCGTCCGGGCTCGGCGGTGTCCGGGTCGTAGTCGAACAGCTTGTCGAGAAAAACGTATTCGACCGCCAGGCGCGCCATGTTGGCCCACATATCCGAGGCGATCGCTTCCAGTTCCTCGGGTCTTCTGTCGGGATAGGCCTGGCGCAGATTATCCATCGCCACGCGATGACGCCCGAGTTTGGGGCCGACCCTGCGGGCCGCACTCTCCGCAAAATCCAGCGCCTTGTCCGGAGGCAACCGGCGCAGCAGTGCCAGAACGGCCAGCATGAGCCGGGCGCTCGCCCAGTGTTCAGCCGTCTTGAGCATGCGGCCGAGCTTGACCGGAAACGGTTTCATTCTATTCGAGGCGCAGGATGATCTTGCCGAAGACGTCGCGCCCTTCCATGCGCGCGAGCGCCTTGTCGATCTCACTGATGCCGACTTCGGTGTCGATGACGGGGGCAACGAGGCCGGCCGCCATCTTCTGCATCGCGTCGGCCATGTTCTCCATGCGGCAGCCGAAGGAGCCGAACAGCTTCAACTGCTGCTGGAAGAGCTGCATAAGGTTCATGCTGGTCGACACGCCGGAGGTGGAGCCGCAGGTGACAAGCCGGCCGCCGCGCTTCAGGCAGAGCATCGATCCCGCCCAGGTGTCGGCGCCCACATGCTCGAACACCACATCGACGCCACGCTTCCGGGTGATCTTGCGCACAGCGCCTTCGAAGCGGTCTTCGCGGTAGTTGATGACGTGGTCGGCGCCCAGCGCCTTCGCCCTGTCGATCTTGGCGTCGGAGCCCACGGTGGTGATGACGGTGCAGCCCATGCGCTTGGCGAGCTGGATCGCCGCCGATCCGATGCCGGAGCCGCCGGCGTGGACCAGGATCGTCTCGCCGGGCTCGAGCCTCGCATTGTCGAAGAGCATGTGTTCGACCGTGCCGAAGGTCACGGGCGCCACCGCCGCGCCGATCTCGTCGACGCCGGGCGGGGCGGGGACCAGCAGGCGCGCCGGCAGGTTGATCTTCTCCTGGGCGAAGCCGTCGAGATGGAAGCCGTGCACGCCGCCCACATGTTCGCAAAGATTGTCGCGGCCTTCGCGACAGGGGCGGCAAAGCCCGCAGGTGCGCGCGCCGTAGATCGAGACCAGTTGGCCGGGCAGGAGGCCGCTCACGCCAGCCCCTACGGCGTCGACCACGCCCGAGGCCTCGGCGCCCACGGTCAGCGGCAGCTTGCGCTTGGCGAAGGCCATTCCGCGCCAGCCCCACACGTCGATATGATTGAGCGCGACGGCGCGGATATTGACCGTCACCTCGCCCTGGCCCGGCGGGGGCGGGGGCGGGACCTCGCTCAGTTCGAGCTTGCGATCGGCGACGAGTTGCAGTGCGCGCATGAAATGTCCGTTCCCCTGGAAGACTGCGGGCGAAAGGCTGCCGGCTTATCCGGCTTCACGCGCCATGACAAGGCAGGCATTCTGGCCGCCGAAGCCGAACGAGTTCGACAGGACGGCCGCGACATCGGCCGCGCGCTTGACATTGGGCACCACGTCGAGCTCGATCGCCGGGTCCGGGACCTCGTAATTGATGGTGGGCGGGATCACGCCTTCGCGCATGGTCATGAAGGAAAACACGGCCTCGATCGCGCCGGCGGCCGACAGCGTGTGGCCGATCATGGATTTGTTGGACGAAATCGGGATCGAGCCGATGCGCTCGCCGAAAACGGTCGAGAGCGAGAGATGCTCCATCTTCTCGTTTTCCTGGGTCGACGTGCCGTGGGCGTTGATATACTCGATCTCCTCGGTGCTCATGCCGGCATCGTCGAGGGCGGCGCGCACGGCGGCAATGGCGGGCGAGCCGTCGGGCTTCGAGCGGGTGCGGTGGAAGTCGTCCGCCTTCTCTCCGCAGCCGCGCATGATGCCCAGCACCTCGGCCCCGCGCGCCAGAGCGCTTTCTAGGGATTCCAGCACCAGCGCACCCGAACCTTCGGCGAGCACGAAGCCGCTGCGATCCTTGGAAAAAGGTTTCGAGGCCTTCTCCGGCGGGTCGTTCTGGGTGGTGAGCGCCGAAAGCAACGAGAAGCGGATGAGCGCTTCGGCCGTCGCCGAACCGTCCGCTCCGATGGCCAATGCCCGGTCGCACTCGCCCCGGCGGATGGCCTCGGTGCCGAGCTGGATGGCGGTGGCGCCGGAGGCGCACGCGGTGGACAGCGTGATGGGCAGGCCGCGCGTGCCGTATTTGTCGGCCAGCCGATCGGCAATGGTGGCGAATTGCGTTTCGTCGAAAAGTTCGCTGTCGCGCAGCTTGCGCGCCGCCTCGATCAGGCTGCGCCAGTTGCCGCCCTTGTCGGAACGGGCGTAAAGGCTCAGCCGGTGATGCCAGTCGATCTCCACGGGCGGCGCGGCCAGGAACAGCGGGCCCGCGAAATCGGTAGCCGGCAATTCGGACTCGGCCAGCGCCTCGCTCGCGGCGAGATCCGCCAGCGCGTAGGTGAGGCGGCTTGCCCCCTTGTCGCTCTCTTCGAGAAAGTCGACCATGCCGGAGATTTTCGTCGCCAGGTGGTCAACCGGAAAACGGGTAATGGCGTGGATGCCGGAGCGGCCGCTGGTCAGCGCCTCCCAATTGTCCTTCTTGCCCTGGCCGAGCGATGTGACCACGCCCATGCCGGTCACTGCGACGAGGGGCCTGCCAAACTTGTCGGTTGTCTTCATGGGGCGCGCCCTTTCTGTCAGGCCTTGACCACGAGGCCCATGCCTTCGAAGCAATTATAGCCGATGGCGGTGGCCAGTATGGCGGAAGGCGCGGCGTCGGTCGATCGCTCGCGGTCGGGGTCGAAAGCGGGATAGGCCGCCTGCTTTTGGATGGCCATCGCCGCCAGCGCCACGGCGAACGGGAACTGGGCCTCCTTCAGGTGACCGGTCAGGGAAGAGAAGCCGCGCACGGCCATATCTTCCTGTCCCTCCAACACGCGCCGTTCGAGGGCGGTGACCTTGTGCGCCCCGGATGCGCCGGAGAGGGCCAGCGTCGGCGCGCCGCCGAGCGTTTCGGCCATGGCGCGCAGCGCTGTCTCCAGCGCGGCGTCCTCGCGCGGCGCGCGGCCCGATACGACGGGTCCGATCGCGGCGTAAGCCTGCCTGCCGCGCTTTTGCGCGTGCTCGCGCGATTCAAGGACCAGGAAGGCCGCGCCGGAACCGGTGATCACGCCGCCGCCGTCCTGTTCGCGCCGCGCCCACACCGGCGACCAGTCGCCGCGCTGCAGGAAGCCGGCCAACTCATAGGCGAGCAGCATGTCGGGATGCTCGGTCTGGAAGGCGGCGCCCACCAGAAGGTGGCTCGACTGGCCGGAGCGGATGCGGGCGGCGGCGGTTTCGACAGCGGAGACGCCGGCGCCTTCCTCGCCCATGAAGGTGCGTGAGGAGCCGGTGACCTTGTGAACGATGGAGATGTTGCCGGCCAGCAGATTGGAAAGCTGCGCCAGGAAGAGGGTCGGGCGCAATTCCGTCGTCAGTTTCTCGTTGAGCAGCACGTCATGGTCGTTGCGGGTCAGCGAGGCATCGAGGATGCCCTGGTCGACGTCGATGTCGCGCTCGCCGCCGCCGGCGGCCACCACCATGTCCATCGAGGCGCACAGCGCCTCGTCTTCCTTCATGCCCGCATCGGCCAGCGCGAGGCCGGCCGTGTAGGTGCCCAGCCGCTGCCAGGTCTCCATCTGCCGCTGATCGCCGCGCTTGGGGATCTGTGTGCTCCAGTCGATCTCGGGCAGGGGATGGACGACATAGGGCGCGAAGCGCTCGCCATCGAGGACCGGTCTCGGGTCGGCCAGCGCGCGCCAGTGCTCGTCAACGCCAAGGCCGAGCGAGGACACGATGCCGATGCCGGTGATGACGACGTCGTTCGGTTTCATGTCGGCCTCATTTTCTGGCGGTTGCGCAGCGCGGCCCCACGGGACGTCAGGCGGCGATCAGGCGGCCTTCGCGGCGACCAGGTCGTCGATCTTCGAGCAAAGGTTCTTCATGACGAAATATTCCTCGGTGGAAACCTTTCCGTCGTTGACCTCCTGGGTCCATTTTTCCAGGGGCACCTTGATGCCGAATTCCTTGTCGATGGCGAAAACGATGTCCAGAAAGTCGAGGCTGTCGATACCCAGATCGTCGATCGTGTGGCTTTCCGGCGTGATCTTTTCGCGGTCGATCTCGCTGGTCTCGGAGATAATGTCGGCTACTTTGTCGAATGTCGTGGTCACGGCAGGTCCCTCAGTGTGGGGAGATTCGTTTCAGCTTGCGGATGAGCGGCTCTGTAATCGGTTTTTTGCGGCAGGAAAAGGGCCGATGGGCGGCAACCGGCCGTTGCCCTCAGTTGAAGGCGATGCGCGCTGCCGCGCTGACGCTGTCCTCGCCGCGTGCCAGGATCACGGCCTCGCCGTCGCGCGGGCGTACCCCGGTCAGCGCCTCGATGTTGGAAGGGTGCGTCACCATGACGAGATTCCCGGAGCCCGTGTACTCCAGTATCCGCTCCAGCATGGCGTCGACCTGCGCCGCCGCGGCTTCCGGTTCGGCCGGAAGCTGGTCCAGCGGTTCGAATTCCTCAACCACGGTGTCGCCGAAGGCGAGTTCGGCCGTGTCGCGCGCCCGGCAGTAGCGGCTTGTCAGCACCTGGTCGACGGGTGCCGCACGGGCGAAGAACAGCGCGCCGATGCGCTTTGCCTGCTGCCGTCCGCGCGCCGAAAGATTGCGCTGGGTGGCGCAATTGCCGATCTCGAACGCGGCCGGATCGCCGGTTCCAGGCGCGTCCGCATGGTTGAGCAGGACGACCTGGCCGCCATTGCGAAGCAGCGCCCATCCCGCTTCGGTGGCCTGGGCCGGCACTATGAGGAGAGCGAGAAGAAGAGGCAGCCAACGTAGCATTCGGTAGTCCTGTGTCTGAAAAGCAGCCCTACATATAGGATCGATGCGCGTTTGAGGGAAACCCGCCGCTCTTGCCCCAGCTTTACCACAGCCTGGACTCAGCTTATGGCAGTGGGAGATGTCTCCCCTTGTCGAAACCATTGCCTTCGTATTCGGTCTTGTCGCGCTTGGCTATGCCAGCGGGTGGCGCGGCTTCCTGAACGAAGCAACGGGCGAGGCGCTCACGGCCTTTGCCGTATCGGTGGCCGTTCCGCTGCTTCTGTTCCGGACCATGGCCAATGCCGATTTCGGCGATGGCCTGCCGTGGGGACTCTGGGCGGCATATTTCCCCGCGATCGCCGCCACCTGGGCGGTCTCGCAGCTCATGGTCGTGCATGTCTTCAAGCGCGAGAGTCAGGCCGGCGTGGTGGGCGGGCTTGCCGCCGGGTTCTCGAACCTGGTCCTGCTGGGCATTCCGTTCATGCTCGGCGTCTATGGCGAGCGCGGTTTCGAGACGCTGTCTCTGATCGTGTCGATCCACCTGCCCATCATGATCGGCATGTCGATTCTCCTGTTCGGGCTTGTCGGGCCGGCGGCTGGGCCGAAAGTGGCCCCCCGCGCGCTGCTGGTGGATTTCGTCCGCAAGATGTTCACCAATCCGCTCATCGTCGGCATTGTCTGCGGGCTCCTGTGGCGTTTCATCGGCCTGGAAATGCCGTCGCTGATGTCGCGGCTCGTCGATTCGCTTGCCAATGTCGCCGGTCCCGTCGCGTTGTTCGCCATGGGGCTCGGGCTTCGGCGCTACGGAATTTCAGGCAATGTGCGGCCGGCCATCGCGGTGGCCGCCCTCAAGCTGTTTCTGATGCCCGCGGCCGCGCTGCTTCTCGCCAAGCTCATCGGTCTTCCGCCGATGAGCGCCAAGGTCGTGGTGGCCGCGGCCTCGCTGCCCACCGGCGTCAACCCCTATCTGATCGCCTCGCAGTTCGGCACCGGCCAGGCGCTTGCCTCCAACACGATGACCATCGGAACGGCACTGGCGGTGCTGACCACCGCCTTCTGGCTTTCCGTCGCGCAATGGGTGTTCGGATAGGCCCTGGATCGGCCTTGCCCCGATCGCGGCTGGCACTAGGTTTGAGACGGACTGGTGCGAGGACTATGCTTGCTGCCGGCCCTGTTATGCCCCACTTTGCCTTGACCGGTAGTCGATTTAGCGGAAGCGGTGCGCAGAGCCGCCGAGGAGGTATCCATGCTGCAGAAGACGAGCCATTTCCTGAAGGAGGCGAACTATATCGGCGGCGCCTGGGTCGGTGCCGATTCGGGCGAGACGATCGATGTCGTCAATCCGGCCAACGGCCAGCGCATCGGCGGCGTACCGAAGGCCGGCGGAGCGGAGACGCGGCGCGCCATCGAGGCCGCGCAGGAAGCATTCGGCAGTTTCAGGAAAACCTCCGCCGCCGAGCGCGCGCGGATGCTGCGCAAGCTTCACGACGTGATCATGGACAATCAGGATGCTCTCGCCGAACTCCTGGTCATGGAACAGGGCAAGCCATTCGCAGAGGCCAAGGGCGAGGTCGGCATGTCGGCTTCCTACGTGCTGTGGTATGCCGAAGAAGGGCGCCGCATCTATGGCGACACGGTACCTTCGCCATGGGCGGACCGGCGTATCATGGTGACGAAAGAGCCCGTCGGCGTCATCGGCGCGATCACCCCGTGGAACTTTCCCTCCTCCATGCTGGCGCGCAAGCTCGGCCCGGCGATCGCGGCCGGCTGCACGGCAGTCGCCAAGCCGGCCTCGCAGACACCCTATTCGGGCCTTGCATGGGGCGTTCTGTGCGAGGAAGCCGGCATTCCCAGGGGCGTCGTCAACATCGTGACCGGCTCTGCCTCGCAAATCGGCGACGAGCTTTGCTCCAACCCGCTGGTGCGCAAGATCACGTTCACCGGTTCCACGGAGATCGGCAAGCTGTTGTTGAAGAAGTCGGCCGATACGGTGAAGAAGGTGTCGATGGAGCTCGGGGGCAATGCTCCCTTCGTCGTTTTCGACGACGCCGACCTTGATCGGGCCGTGCAGGGCGCCATCGCCGCCAAGTACCGCAATTCCGGGCAGACCTGCGTGTGCACGAACCGGTTTTTCGTGCAGGCGGGCATCTACGACCGCTTCGTGGAGAAGATGGTCGAGGAGACGAAGCGGCTGAAGGTCGGCTCCGGCCTCGACGACGGCACCCAGCAGGGGCCGCTGATCGATGCCGATGCCGTGGAGAAGGTCGAGGAATTCATCGCCGATGCCACCTCCAAAGGCGGCAAGGTCGTCGCCGGCGGCAGCCGGCATGCGCTCGGCGGCACCTTTTTCGAGCCCACCATCATCACCGAAGCGACGCCGCAGATGCGCTTCATGCAGGAAGAAATCTTCGGCCCGGTCGCGCCCATCTTCCGTTTCGAGAAGGAGGAGGACGGCGTGGCGCTGGCCAACGATACGGTCTTCGGCCTGGCCTGCTATTTCTACACGTCCGATCTCGGCCGCGCATTCCGGGTGATGGAAGGTCTGAGATACGGGTTGGTCGGCGTCAATGAAGGCGTCATCACTGCCGTGGAGGCACCGTTCGGCGGCGTGAAGGAATCCGGGCTCGGCAGGGAAGGCGGGCACCAGGGCATCGAAGACTATCTCGACACCAAATATGTCTGCATCGGCGGGTTGGGCCTTTAGGGCTGCTATCTGAAGGCGGCTTGCAGCACCTCGAAGGGCGCCAGCGCGCCGTGCACCTTGATGCAGGCCGCCGCAACGCGGTGTGCCCGGCGTGCCGCCTCGTCAGGCGCATCTCCGGCCAGGCGGGCAGCCAGATAGCCGCCATTGAAGGAATCGCCGGCGCCGGTCGTGTCAACCGGCGCCGGCACCGGTTCGACCGGAATTTCGACCGGCCTGCCGTCGAGCAGGAGGACCGTCGGCCGCTGCCCGTCCTTGACGGCGATCTCGCCGACGCCGGCTTCTGCCAAGCGCCGCGCCGTGTCGGCGGGCGTCGCTTCGCCGAAAAGCTCTGCCTCATCCGGGAATGTCGGCAGCGCGATGTCGGTCACTTCGAGCGCCTTTGCGATCGCGCCGCGGGCGGCATCGGGAGACGGCCATAGGCGTGGCCGATAGTTGGGATCGAAGGCGACGAGGCTGCCGCCGGCCCTGGCCTGTTTCAGGGCGTTCAGAAGCGTGTTGCGCCCGGCCTCCGACAGAATTGCCAGAGTGATTCCGGAAAAATATATAAGCTGCCGGTTTTCAAGGCTTTTCGCCAATGCGTCGGCATCGTCCGCCAGCCTTCTCGCGGCGGAATCGGAGCGCCAATAGGTGAAGGAGCGTTCGGCGCCGGTCAATGTGATGGCGTATAGTCCGGGCCGGGCGCCGGCAATCACCGGGCTTGCCGCCGTGCCGATGCCATGTTCGCGGAAGAAGGCGATCTGCTGTTGCGAGAACGGATCGTCGCCGAAGGCGCTGACATAGTCGGCCGGCATCTCGGCGGGGGTCAGCGCGCGCAGGGCCCAGAGCGTGTTGAAGGTGTCGCCGGCATAGCCCAGCTTCCAATTGCCGCCCACGCTGCCGCCGGAAAGCTCCAGCATGCATTCGCCGATCGACGCCACCCCATGGTTGACCATGCGCATTCCTCTCCGTGACAAAGCCATGGGCGCATAGCACGTTCGGGCGGTCTGGCAAATCTTGCAGCGGCATCGGTCCGAAAATCGGAACCGGCGTTCAAACGCCTAACGGTCCTTCACCGTCTCCATGGCGACAAAGGTCGAGGTGTGCGAGACGTGGGGCAGGGCGGAGATGCGCTCGCCCAGCACCCGGCGATACGCCTTGATATCGCGGGTGCGGATCTTGAGGAGGTAATCGAAGCTGGCCGCTATCATGTGGCACTGCTCGATTTCGGGCACGGCGAGCGCTGCCTTGTTGAAAGCTTCCAGAGCCGATGACCGGGTGTCGGAGAGCGTCACCTGGACGAAGGCGATGTGCCCTTCGCCCATGCGCTCGCGGTCCACGAGCGCGGCATAGCCGCGGATATATCCTTGCTCTTCCAGGCGCCGGAGCCGGGCCTGGACCGGCGTCTTGGAAAGGCCGACCTCCTGGGCGAGCGCGCTGAGCGAAAGGCGCGCGTTGCGGGAAAGGGCGTCGACGATATTCCTGTCGATGCGGTCCAGTTGTCCTGCAGACATGGAACAACAATCTCATTTGATCTGTTTGAAGAGCAATTTTAGTCTGAATGCTCTGCATATAGCAATGATTCAGTCCGTGTGCGCGTTTTGCGGCATGCTAGAGAAGCCGGATGGCATCGAGGCCAGGGTTCCATCGGCTGCGTCCGGTCTTTTCAGGAACGGCGATTGCGATGCTAAGCTGGTCGTAGACATGAGGAGTGCGCCACGATGCCGTTGCCAGATCTGGATGCCATCCGCCGGGCGATCCGTGAGCACTATTTGGCCGATGAGGAACAGGCCGTGTCCGCGCTGGTGGCCATGGCCGGTCTCTCGGAGGCGCGGCGGGCGGCGATATCGGCCGAGGCGGCGCAGCTGGTGCGGGCGGTAAGGTCGGATTCCGACCTCCATCTGATGGAGGCCTTCCTTTCCGAGTACGGCCTTTCGACCAGTGAGGGCGTGGCGCTGATGTGCCTTGCCGAGGCGCTGCTGCGCGTGCCGGATGCCGAGACGGTCGACGATCTGATCCGCGACAAGATCGCCCCGCATGACTGGTCTGCCCATTCCGGCGAATCGGCCTCCATTTTCGTCAATGCCTCCACCTGGGCGCTGATGCTCACGGGTCGGGTGCTGGACGAAAGCGGCGACGGCGTGGAATCGCTGCTGCGCGGCATGGTGCGGCGGCTGGGCGAGCCGGTGATCCGCACCGCGGTGGCCGCTGCCATGCGCGAGATGGGCGAGCAGTTCGTGCTCGGGCGCACCATCTCCGAGGCGATCAAGCGCGGCCGCTCGATGACCGCGAAAGGCTACACCTATTCCTATGACATGCTGGGCGAGGCCGCGCGCACCGAGGCGGATGCGCAGCGTTATCACAAGGCGTATGCGGACGCGATCGCAGCGCTCCAGGCCGAAGCCAAGAGCGGCGACATCCGTGTCAATCCGGGCATATCGGTCAAGCTTTCGGCGCTGCATCCGCGCTACGAGGCGACGCACAAGGCGCAGATGATGCCGCTGATGACGGCGCGGCTTCTGGAACTGGCGCAAGCGGCCAGGGCGGCGCGCATGGGACTCAATATCGATGCCGAGGAAGCCGACCGGCTGGACGTTTCGCTCGACGTGATCGAACAGGTTCTGGCCGATCCGTCGCTGGAAGGCTGGGATGGGTTCGGCGTCGTCGTGCAGGCCTATGGGCAGCGCGCGCCCTTCGTCATCGATTGGCTGCATGCGCTGGCCGGGAAGCTCGGCCGAAGGATCATGGTGCGGCTGGTCAAAGGCGCCTATTGGGACACCGAGATCAAGCGCGCCCAGGTGATGGGCCTTGACGGCTATCCCGTCTTCACGCGCAAGGTGAACACGGACGTCTCCTACATCGCCTGCGCGCGCAAGCTCCTGTCGATGACGGACCGCATCTACCCCCAATTCGCCACGCACAACGCCCATACGGTCGCCGCCATCCTTTCCATGGCCGAAGACAAGCAGGCCTTCGAGTTCCAGCGGCTCCACGGCATGGGCGAAGCGCTGCACGAGGTGGTGCGCAAGCGCCAGGGCACGCGGTGCCGCATCTATGCGCCGGTGGGCGCGCATCGGGATCTGCTGGCTTATCTGGTGCGCAGGCTTCTGGAAAACGGCGCCAATTCCTCCTTCGTCCACCAGATCGTGGACGAGGAGGTGAGCGCCGAGGAGATCGCGCGCGATCCCTTCGCGGCCGTGGCGGCCAACAATCGAGCCTCCAACCCCGCGATCCCCATGCCGGCGGCAATTTTCGGCCCCGGCCGCCGCAACTCCAGCGGCTGGGATCTCACCGACCCGACGACACTGGACCGCATCGAGGCCGGGCGCGCCGTCTTCGCGCCTCCGCATCAATGGACGGCAGGACCGTCAACGCGCGCCAGGGGCGGCGCCGTCCCGCGCCGACTGCTCAATCCCGCAAGACTCGACGAGGTGGTGGGCAGCGTCGTGGAGGCGACGCCGGAACAGGTGAGCGAGGCCATCGGCATCGCCGCCGAGGCCCAGCCTGCCTGGGCTGCGCGCCCGGTTGCCGAGCGCGCCGACATTTTGCGCCGGATCGCTGATCTCTACGAGGAGAACGCGGCGGAGTTCTTCGCGCTCGCCACGCGGGAGGCGGGCAAATCGCTGGCCGACGGCGTGGCCGAAGTGCGCGAGGCGGTCGACTTCCTGCGCTATTACGCCAATGAGGCGGTGGCGGCGGAGCGCGAGACCGGCGCGCGCGGCGTGATTGTGTGCATTTCGCCGTGGAATTTTCCGCTCGCCATCTTCACCGGCCAGATCGCGGCCGCGCTTGTCACCGGCAATGCCGTCGCCGCCAAGCCGGCCGAGCAGACGCCGCTCATCGCGGCGCGCGCGGTGGCGCTGATGCATGACGCGGGCATCCCGCGCAGCGTGCTGCAATTCCTGCCGGGCGACGGCCCTTCGGTCGGCGCTCCGATGACCGCCGACAGCCGCATTGCCGGCGTCTGCTTCACTGGCTCCACCGACGTCGCGCGCCTGATCGAACGGCAGCTTGCCGAGACGGCATCGCCCGATGCCATGCTGATCGCCGAGACCGGCGGGCTCAACGCCATGATCGTCGATTCCACCGCTCTGCCCGAGCAGGCCGTGCGCGATATCGTCGCCTCGGCGTTCCAGAGCGCTGGCCAGCGCTGCTCGGCGCTGCGGGTGCTTTATGTGCAGAAGGACGTGGAAAAGCGGCTGGTGACCATGCTGGAGGGCGCCATGAAGGCGCTCCACATCGGCGATCCGTGGGACATTGCCACCGATGTCGGCCCGGTGATCGACGACGAGGCGCGGCAGACCATCGATGGCTACAGCCATAAGATGGCCGACGAGGGACGGCTCATCGCCAAGCTCGACGCGCCGGACAATGGGCGCTTCGTGGCGCCGGCAGCGTTCAAGGTGAGCGGCATCGAGGAGATGGAGCGCGAAATCTTCGGCCCCATCCTGCATGTGGCAACCTTCGAGGCGGAGAACCTAGAGAAAGTGATTTCGACCATAAACGCAAGGGGCTATGGCCTGACCTTCGGGCTTCATACGCGCATCGACGCGCGCGTGCAGGAGATCGTCGATCAAGTTCATGCCGGCAACATCTACGTGAACCGCAACCAGATCGGCGCGGTCGTCGGCTCGCAGCCCTTCGGCGGGGAAGGGCTTTCGGGAACCGGTCCGAAGGCAGGCGGGCCGCTTTATCTGCGCCGCTTCCGCAGGAACGGCACTGGATCCGGCCCGCGCCCGGCCGGCGAAGAGCTTGATGCGGGCGCTCTGCGCCGCGCCATGCCTGATCCGGCCAAAACGGACTGGCCGCGCCGGGCCGACCGCATCGCCATGCTGCGGCGCGCCCTTCGGGGGCGGCATGCCGACATTCTGGCCGCAGCAGCCGCGCTCGATCACGGGCCGGTCGACCTGCCGGGCCCGACAGGCGAAGCCAACGCCCTGCAACTCGCGCCGCGCGGCCGGGTGCTGTGCCTCGGCTCCGGGGAGGAAGCGCTCGCCGCCCAGGTCGTCCAGGCTTTGGCGGCCGGCAATGCCGTCCTCGCCGTCCACCCCGACGCGCCTGACCTGCTGAAGCTGCTTTTGAAGCCGGAATTCCCGCTGGCCGCGCTGGCCGGATCATGCCCCGAAACGGCGTTGACCGGCCTTTCCGTCGACGTCGTGGCGGCGAGCGGGGAGGCTGGGTGGCTGTCTGCGTTGCGCAGAGCCCTGGCCGCCCGCGACGGCCCGATAGTGCCGCTCGTCACCGAGCTCGTCTATCCTGCCGCCTATGTTCATGAGCGCGCGGTCTGCGTGGACACCACGGCCGCCGGCGGCAACGCTAGCCTGCTGGCTGCGTCGTAGGACGCAAGGCAGTCAATCGGGGCAAATGCGCCATCGGCTTCGGTCTGAATGAAGGGATGGGGGACAGAGTTCGCCATCCCAGCTCCCTCTGATGAACGTATGGACACGCTGCGCCTTCCAACACAGTCTACAGTACAGCATCGGCCCGAAAATCGGAATCGATTTTCGGGAAGCACGATGCGTAGATTCAATGGTTTAGAGCGTCCTTTGTGCGTCTTGAAAGACGCACGGCGCTCTAGCGAACGAAAGCCAACGGCACCGTGAAAGGCCAGTTGGTGCGGCCGGCGGCGCTGGGTATGGCGGGAAAAGGGGCGGCGCGGCGTACGGTTTCGACAGCGGCCTGGTCGAGGACGGGCGAGCCGGAACTGCGCACGATCCGGATACCGGTCACGCCGCCGCCGCTGCTGATCGTAAAGGCGACGTGCACCTCGCCGCGCAAGCCATCGCGTTTGGCCTGTCGGGGATAACGCAAGGCGCGGCGCAGCTTGCTCACCACCTTGCCCGGATAGTTGGAGACCGCGGCATTGCCCTGCCGGGTGGCGCGGGCTGTCTGCTCGCCGCCGCTGGCGCCGCTGCGGGCTTGGCCGGCAGAGCCGCGCCTGGCGTTCCTCTCGTCATTGCCGCCGGCGCCGGCGGCCTTCTTGGCGGGCGAGGGGCTGGCGGCCTTCCTCGCCGGCGCGGCGGCCTGCCTGACCGGCTTGGGCGGCGGCGTATAGTCGGGGCGGGGCGTCGGCCTCGGCACGTTGGCAAGCGCGGCGACCGTCTCTTGGGCCGGCTCCGGCTCGACACCTTCGACTGGCGCGGCATCCGCGGTCTCCGGCATCTGCTCGACAGGCTGCACTTCCTGGGTAACGGGTTGGGCCTGCTCGACTTCGGGCGTCAGCACCGGTTCGGGTGTGACCTCGGCCGTCTGGACCACGCTTTGCTCGACCGGCTCGACGGCGGTCGCAGCCGGCTCCACAGGCATCACCGTCGTGTCCGGCTGCGCTTCGGGCTCGACGGTCTCCGCCGGCGCACCGGCCGCCGTCATGTCGGCAAAGGCGGTTCCCTCGACGGCGATCTCGGAGGCTGAGCCGCCGGCAATCTTCGCTTCATCGGCCGAGGGCAGCACATAGGCGACCGCGCCGGCATGCAATATGCCCGAGAGCACCAGGGCCGCCGTCCATTTCCAGGACGCGCCGCGCCTCATTGCGTGGCCCGTTCGGTCACGATGCTGACCTTGGTGACGCCGGCCTGCCGCAATTCACCGACGATCTCGATCAGCCGGGTCGCCGGCAGTTCCCGGTCGGCGGCCAGCTTGACACTGAGCGGTTCCTCCTCGCCGGTTTGCGCGCTCAGCGTCGAGACGAACGCCGCGACATCGGTGGCCCGACCCTGCGAACGCAATTCCCCGTCCTGCGTCACGAAGAGGGCGTTGGGCGGATCTGAAGGGTCGGCAGTCGCCGTTTCGATCAGGTCTACATCCTTGTCGAGCGGCGGCGTGAGCGTCCCGGCGATCAGGAAGAAGATCAGCATCAGGAAGACGACATTGATCAGCGCGATGGTGGTTTCGCGGCGCCGGGCGGGCAGGGGGCGGGAAAGACGCAGCATAGCGGTCACCTTGCAACGGTCAGGTCGAGCCGGGTTTCGCGGCCGATGCGCTCCACGGCGCCGACCAGCGTCTGGGAGTTCATGCCGTCGCGCACCAGAAGGACGGCCTTGGCGGCACCGTTTTCCGACAGCCGGGTCAGTTCCTCGATGGCGGCGTCGGCGTCGAGGGAAAGACCATTCACGCGCCAGGCTTCACCATCGATGCCGATCAGGATGTCCGGCCTTTGCGCCGACGCCCCGTTGCCTGCCCGGCCGCCGGAGATCTCCACCTCCGCGAAACGGGTAAAGGTCGAGGACAGCATGAAGAACAGGAGCAACAGGAAGATGACGTCGATGAGCGGGGTCAGCGACAGCGGGCGTTTCCTGACGCCGGCAAGTTCAATGCGCATGGACCGCTCCCGCCGGAGCCGCCTGCTCAGCCGCCGCCTCCGGCGGCCGGTGCGACAACACCGCGCCTGTCATCGTCTCGATGGCGACGCGCTCGTTCTCCAGCTGCGTCTCGAACCAGGTGAGGATCAGTTGCACCGGCATCGCCACGGCAAGGCCCGTCGCCGTCGTCAGCAGCGCCACCCAGATGCCGCCGGCCAGCAGCGACGGGTCGACCGCACTGCCGGCGGTCTGCAACTGCCGGAACGCGTCGATCATGCCGATCACGGTGCCGAACAGGCCCAGCAGCGGGGCGATCTGCGCGATCGCGTCAAGGGCGCGGAAGCCGCGCTGGAGATCGTGCAGCCGCGTCAGCGAAAGCCGCGAAACGTCGTCCTCAATGGCTTGCCGGGAGGCCTGGCGCATGGCCGCCAGGCGCATGGCGGTGGCAAGCGCCGTTCCGACCGGCGAACGGTCGGTCTCCGCGATGGCCCGTGCATCGCCATAGCCGTCGTGGAACCAGGCGTGCAGCGCACGCTCCGCCCTCCGGTGCCGACCCACCCTTTCACGCCAGAACTGGGCGAATTTCAGCAGGATCAGTGCCAGGGCGAAGACCGACAGCACGATCAGGATGGCCACCACCGGCCCGCCCAGTTTCACAAAAGAGGCGATTGCGTCGACAAGTTCAGCGGTCATTCCATGCTTCCTCGGGCTGGCAGTTGTAAAATTGCTGGCGGCAGAGCCTTGGCGTGTCGTTCGTCCGTACTCGCCAGGCCCTCGTGTCGCGCTCTCCCTAGAGGCCGAAGCCTACTTCGCCGCGCGATTTGGTCTTGAGGCTGGCGATGCAGCTTTTCTCGCCGAGGCCTTCGCCGCCTTCGCAGGCTGCCGCATCATTGATGAGGACGCGGCCGATATCGGCACAGTCCACCTCGGGCAGATCGAACTGGCGAACCTTGGTCTTGCCGGCTGGCAGGTCCTTGAAATCGAGCACCGTCAGGCGCTGGACGAGCCCGTCCTTGCCGAACAGCGCCACCTCATAGGCTGCGCGCTCTATGGCAACCTCGAGACCGTTTTCGGCGACGAAGGTGAAGCGGCAGCCCTGCTGGGAAGGCTCCAGGCCATTGAGCTCTATGCGGATTGTCCGGTCAGCGGTTTCATTGCCCTGCGCGGCGGCGGGGCCGGCGGCGATTGTCAACAGGCTGGATAGGGCCAGAACGGGAAATGGTCTCATAGTTGTTCGTGTCCTGTCTTGCTGTTGCGCGTCCCAAACTCTGGGACGCGCGGTTGTGTTGTGCCTTCCGGCAGATGGATCAAACGCCGAACTTCTTGGCCAGGGTGATCTTGAAAGTCCTGCCCTTGGCCGGCGTGCCGGAAAGATATTCCCGATAGTCTTCGTTGAAGACGTTGTCGACGCGGAAGCTCGCCTCCAGATTGCGGAATCTTCCCTCGTCCGGCTTCCAGTCCACGAACAGGTCATGCACATGGAACGCCTCGGTCGGCTGCCGGTCGAACCTGCCGCCGCGCACGCGATCCTGTTCGGCGACGAAGCGGCCGGTCCAGCCGAAGGAGACGTCGTACTGCGGCAGCCTGCCGCCGAGCGTTGCCGAGAATTCGTGCGGAGCCACCGTTCCGAGCGGGACGCCTGCGGTCAGGTCGTCGCCGATCGTGTAGGTGTAGGCGGCGCTGGCGAACAAATGGTCCGATTCATAAGCGGCCTCCAGCTCCACGCCGTAGATGCGCGCCCGCCCCGTGTTGCTGTAGCGGGGGAAGGCCGAGCGGCCGTGATCGAGGATCAGGTCCTCGATCCGGTTGTAGAAGCCGGTCGCCTTGAATTCGAGCGCGTCGGACGGCTGGGCCAGATTGTAGAGCGAGACGGCGAAACCGCCCTCGAAATTGTTCGACTTCTCCTTGTCGAGATCGAGCCCCAGCGCGCCGCTGTCGAAGACCTCGTCGATGGTCGGCAGGCGCTCGGTATGCGCGATCGAGCCGAAGACCGCGAAGGTTTCGTTGAACCTGTAATGGGCGGCGATCTTCGGCGAGAAGGCCGTGTGCTCCTTCGCCTCGGCGCCGGCGATATCCGTCGGCTCCAGTTTCTGGTAGTCGAACCTCAGCCCGCCGATCAATGTCAGGCGCTCGTCCCAGATGAACTCGTTCTGGACGAAGACGCCGGTCTGGAAATCCGTGCCCTGGGGGTGCGTGCCGGCGGTCGAACGAAGCGTGGTGCGCTCCTGATAGGCGGTCTGGGAGCCGAAAGTCAGGTAGTTCTCAAACCTGTCGCCGGTGTAGTCGAACGTGTTTTCGGCCTCGAACTCGTATGTCCGGTAACCGAAGACGCGATTGAGCGACGGGACAGTGGCGTTGGTCTGGTCGTTGACGATGTCGGAGAAGGACGCGTTGATCCGCAGGTCTATCCAGGGATTGTCGCTGGCGGCGTTTTCGTAGGAGATGATGGCGGTCTTGTCCGTCACTTCGCGGTCGACCGTGCCGAAGCCGCCAGTGGCCGGATCGTCGATTCCCGTCTGGTTGTAGTACTGGTCGTCGGCGCTTGTGGTCCAATGCATGTATGACGCGCGCAATGTCTGCTCGCTCATCTCGCCGAAGCGCCATGTGCCCTTGACGAGGCCTGAAGGCGCGTCGATCTCGGAGCCTGGGATGACCGCCCCGCTGCCGGCCTCATAGGCGTCGGCCTTTCGGTAATTGCCGGCCGCCAGGAACTCGAAATTGTCGACGGGCCGCCATGCCAGGATGGCGGAACCGAGCCAGCCATCGGTGTTCGAATCATAGGTCGACTTCAGCTTGAGGGCGGCGGTCTCACCTTCGTCCAGGAAATCGGACGCGTCCTTGGTGGTGAAATTGACGACGCCGCCCAGCGCGCCCGGACCGTAAAGCGTCGAGGAGGCGGGGCCGCGGAGAACTTCCACCCGCTTGAAGAGTTCGGGATCGGTGAAAAGGCCGCCCATGCGGTACTGCTCGAAATATTTGGTGGCGCCATCGATGTTGATGATGATCCGGCCTTCCTCGCCGCCGGTCTCCGGTCCGCCTATACCGCGTATATTGATGCTCTGGCCAAGCAGCCTGTCGGAGCCCGAAACGTTGACGCCGGGAACCTGTTCCAGCGCTTCGCCCACCGTTGCGGGCTGTTCCCGATCGAGATCCTCCTGATCCACCACGGTAACCGATTGCGGCGTATCGATCGCCACCTTATCGACGCCGGCGCCGACGATCAGCCGTTGCAGCGCAGTGACGCCGACGGTGTTGTCGGCCGCCTGCTGCGCCGATGCCGTCGGCAGAAGAAGAAATGAAAGCGCGCCCGCCCCACCGAGCGCAATCAACCTGTTACGAGCCAGCAGCCCCGTCATCTGACACATCCCTTATGTTGTCGGTCGCTGGCTCTTCCCGGGATGGGAATTGCTGGCCTGACGGCCAATAGGGAGCACGCGGCTTGCCGCATGCTCCTTTTGACCAAATTTGTTCAACTTCCTCCCGGCCTCGGCCGGCGGCGAAAGGTGCAATTTGCCGGAGCAATTAATCTTGACTCGATTACTCCGCTAATGCAGTGTCTATAAAACATGATCATTTATGTCAACAAATGCTGTTGGCACTTTTTGAGGCTTCTGTGAAGCTGTCCTTCGACGAGGACGGCGCGTTCGAAAGAAGGAGAATTTGAGCGATGAACCAGATTTTGCGCGGCAACATGACGACCGACAACCGCAGGATTCTGCCCGCGACGGAAGGCTCTGGCCATACCTATCCGTTCAGCGACCGCACCCTTTCGAGCGCGGATCTGTTTTGCGGGCGGCGCGAGATCGCGATCGAGCACGGCGGCGCGTTCTATCGGCTCAAGATCACCCGTCAGGGCAAGCTCATTTTGAACAAGTAACACATGCTCGGGGATATTCATGAGCCAGCAGACTGTTGAACCGGAGGCGATCCGGCGCGCGCGCGCCGAGTTTCCGAAAATGCGGGAGCGCGATCTGGCGCAGAAGCTTTCAGTCTCGGAAGCCGAGCTTGTCGCGGCCCATTGCGGCCATGGCGTCACGCGCATTGCGCCCGACGTCGAACGTCTGCTCAAGGGGCTCGAAGCGCTCGGCCCCGTGATGGCGCTCACGCGCAATGAAAGCGCGGTCCACGAAAAGATTGGCGTCTATGAAAAGGTGACGGCATCACGGCAGCATGCGATCGTGCTGGGGAGCGATATTGACCTGCGCATATTCCCCAGCCATTGGGCGCACGGTTTCGCCGTCGAAAAGGGAAGTGGCGCGGACAAGCGCTACAGCCTCCAGTTCTTCGACGCGGCGGGCGATGCCGTGCACAAGGTGCATCTGCGGGGCGATTCGAACCTTTATGCCTATCAGCAGCTCGTCGAGACGCTGGCAGTGGGCGACCAGAGCCAGCAGGTCGTCACCAGCCCTCCCGCGCCAAAACCGGTGGAGACGGCGGCCGAGGGCGATGCCGAGTTGTTCGACACGCTGCGCCAGCGCTGGGCGGACATGAAGGATGTGCATCAGTTCGTGTCCATTCTGCGCACGCTCAAGCTTTCGCGCTATCAGGCGGTCCACATGATCGGCGACGACTTCGCCTGGCGGCTCGACGGCAGCGCGCTCGGCGCAATGATGAGCCATGCGGTGGCGCAGGAAATACCGATCATGTGCTTCGTGGGAAGCCGCGGCTGCATACAGATCCACTCGGGGCCGGTGATGAACGTCAAGCCGATGGGCCCATGGCTCAACGTGATGGACCCGACCTTCCATCTGCATCTTCGCACCGATCACGTGGCGGAGCTCTGGGCGGTGCGCAAGCCGACGAAGGACGGGCATGTCACCTCGCTCGAAGCCTATGACGCCAAGGGCAGTCTCATCATCCAGTTCTTCGGCAAGCGCCACGAGGGCGAGGGCGAGCGCGAGGACTGGCGGTTCCTGATCGAGCATCTGCCGCGCGTGCCGCGCGCGACGGCGGCGTGAGGGATATGCGAATGTTTCACACCCATCTCAACCGATTCGCGGGCTTCCTGCTGGCAGGGCTGGTCGCCGGCCTGTCCGGCCAGGCAGCGGCCGGAAGCGGAGCGAAGGTTTTCGATGAGACGGCGCGCGTGGTCTCCATCGGCGGCTCGCTGACCGAGATCGCCTATGCGCTCGGCGAGGAAGACCGGCTGGTCGCCCGCGATTCCACGAGCACCTATCCGCCGGAGGCGCAGGCGCTGCCGGATGTAGGCTACATGCGCGCGCTCTCGCCGGAGGGCGTGCTGTCGGTCAATCCGGATGCCATCCTGGCGCTTGAAGGCAGCGGCCCGGCCGAGACGGTCGAGGTTCTGCAAAAAAGCAGCGTGCCGATCGTGCTGGTGCCGGAGCGTTTCGACGCCGACGGCATCAGGGAAAAGATCGCGATCGTCGGCGCCGCGCTGAACGTTCAAGAAAAGGCAGCCGCCCTTGCCGCCGAGGTGGAGCGGGAGCTTGCGGCGGCGCAGTCGCTGACGGCGGCCATCGAGGACCGCAAGCGCGTGCTGTTCATCCTCAGCCTGCAGGGCGGCCGCATCATGGCCTCGGGCACCGGCACTGCCGCCGACGGCATCATAAAAATGGCCGGCGGGCAGAACGCGATAGCCTCCTTCTCCGGCTATAAGCAATTGTCGGAAGAGGCCGTCGCGGAAGCTGATCCCGAGGTCATCCTGATGATGGACCGCGGCGGTGATCACGGCATAGCCGATCGGGAACTGTTCGCGCATCCGGCGATCGCGCCGACGAAAGCTGCCCGCGACAAGGCGATCGTGCGCATGGACGGGGCTTATCTCCTTGGTTTCGGCCCGCGCACCGCAGGCGCCGTTCGTGAACTGGCCACCGCGCTCTATGGTTCGCTGGCGGCCAACTGACCGATGTCGGCGCTGGCGATGATCCTGCCCGACCCTGTCGCCGCGCGCGAGGGCGACCGGTCGGCGCGGGCGCGGCTGGCGATCCTGGCCCTTTCGGTCCTGCTCGTGGCGGTCGCCGCCGTAAGCGTGGCGACCGGGGCATCCGACGCTTCTGTCGTGGGCGTCCTGAAGGCGCTTGCGGGCCTGTCGGAACCAAATGCCCTTTCGGCACGGGACCGTCTCATCGTCCTGGAAATCAGGGCGCCTCGGATCGTGCTGGGAGCGCTGGTGGGCGCGGCGCTCGCGGTTTCGGGTGCCTTGATGCAGGGGCTCTTCCGCAATCCGCTTGCCGACCCCGGCATTGTCGGCGTCTCCGCCGGGGCAGGGCTCGGCGCCATCACCTTCATCGTGCTCGGCGGCACCGTTCTGGCCCCGGTCGCGGCCCTGTTCGGCATCTATGCCCTGCCGATGGCCGCATTTGTCGGCGGGCTGGCAAGCACGCTTGCCCTTTACCGCATCGCCACGCGGCGGGGGCAGACCTCGATTGCCACGATGCTGCTGGCTGGCATCGCGCTGGGCGCGCTTGCCGGGGCAATATCCGGCGTCCTCGTCTATCATGCCGATGATCGCCAGCTGCGGGACCTCACATTCTGGGGTCTGGGGTCGCTCGGCGGGTCGACATGGAGCAAGATCGCCGCCGCCGGACCGATCATAATCGTCGCGGTTGCCGCCACACCGTTCCTGTCGCGCGGGCTTAACGCGCTGGCGCTCGGCGAGGCATCGGCCCGGCATCTCGGCATCTCCGTCCAGGCGGTCAAGAACGTGGCCATCGTCGCGGTCGCCGCCGCCACTGGCGCTGCCGTCGCCGTCTCAGGCGGCATCGGTTTTGTCGGCATCGTCGTGCCGCATCTGCTGCGGCTCATCATTGGGCCGGACCATCGGTATCTTTTGCCGGCATCGGCGCTGCTCGGCGCCAGTCTTCTGCTTCTGGCGGATGCGGTGAGCCGGACCATCGTCGCGCCGGCGGAGCTGCCCATCGGCATCGTCACGGCGATCTTCGGCGCGCCCTTCTTCCTGTGGGTGCTGCTGCGGCGGCGCGGGCTGCTGGACCTTTGAGGCATAGGATATGATCGAAGCAAGACAGGTCAGCGTGGCCATCAACCGCAAGCCCATCCTCCGGACCGTGGATATCCAGGCTCTTCCGGGACAGCTGACGGCGATCGTCGGACCGAACGGATCGGGCAAGTCGACACTGGTGAAGGCCCTGTCGGGCGATCTTGCCTATGACGGGCAGATCACCATCAATGGCGACGACCTTGCTTCCATGAGACCCGCGCAGGCCGCGCTCTGGCGCGCGGTTCTGCCGCAGTCCACCACCATGTCGTTCCCGTTCACGGTGGGCGAGGTGGTGCGGCTTGGCATGACCGGCGGACGGTCGGGAGCACTCCTGGGAGCGCAGGAAGATCTGCCGGCGCGCGCGCTCGACAAGGTGGACCTGAGCGGCTTTTCCGGCCGGCTTTACCAGGAGTTGTCGGGCGGCGAGCAGCAACGGGTGCAGCTTGCGCGGGTTCTTTGCCAGGTATGGGCGCCGGTGCTGGAGGGCAGGCCACGCTATTTGCTGCTCGACGAGCCCGTCTCCAGCCTCGACATCAAGCACCAGCTCATCGTGATGAAGATCGCCCGGGAATTCGCCGCGCGCGGGGGCGGGGTCGTCGCGGTGCTGCACGATCTCAACCTTTCCGCCGCCTATGCCGATCAGATGATCGTCATGCGCAGGGGAAAGATCGCCGCCGCCGGGACGCCGGCGCGGATCATGGAGAGCCGGCTCTTGTCGGACGTGTTCGAGTGCCCGCTCGACGTGGGGGCGCTGCCGCCCGCCACCATCCCCTTCGTGCTGCCGCAGGCTGTCGCTTCGGGCTGAACCTAGCTGGCGGTCGCAGTCGCTTCCGGCAGGTCGATGCCGAGCAGGCCGCGCATATTCGGGCGGGCGTCGACCAGATCCTGGATCGTATAGGATCCCAGCACCTCGAAGAACGCGTTCAGCGCCTTGCGCAGCGCCTCGTTGAGCCCGCATCCGTCGATCAGCGGGCAGTCGGCGCTGTCGTTTTCGAAGCACTCGGCCATGGCGAAATTCTCTTCCGTCACGCGCACCACGTCGAACAGGGTGATGTCTTCGGCCGGCTTTGCCAGGCGGACGCCGCCGTTGCGGCCCCGCACCGTCTGGACGAGGCCGTGCTCCACCAGCGGCTGCAGGATCTTGAACAGGAAGAGGTCCGACAGCGAGTAGGCCTGCGCGATATCCGGGATGCGGCTCAGGCGCCCGTCATTGGCGGCGCAATACATCAGTATGCGTATGGCGTAATTGGTCTGACGGGTGAGGCGCATGGAATCCCTTTCAATGCAGGTCACATCCAATATGGCGTATAGTTTAGAATAATTCCAGTTCCTAATGGCTTAAATATGATATGGACCCTCAACTTATCATGGTCCTGCCCTGTGGATGAGCTGGGAGGGCCTCGTCGGCGTCCGGCGAAACCGGCGAAAAGTGATCGCAGGGCTTCTTGCAAACCATGTTGCGCTGCACAATATAGGCGGTGAGTCGAACGGCTCGGGGAGGAAAACCCGTGTGGAGTGCGGCTTATGTCCCGGCTGGCGTCACCCAATATTCAGGCCTCAGGCATTGTCCGCCGGCTGCGGCCTTCAGAACTTCCGCTTTTCCGCGACCATTTGATGCGGCTCGACCCTGAAAGCCGGCGCGACCGGTTCAATGGCGCGGCCAGCGACGCGTTCCTGGAGCGCTACGCCGAGCGGTGCTTCCGTGAAGGCGCGACGGTCGTCGGCTATGTGGAGGGAATGCGCGTCCTGGGCGCGGCAGAGCTCCACGAGCGCCCCGAACTCGACCCGCCAACCGGCGAGATCGCCTTCAGCGTCGAGAAGAAACTGCAGCATTGCGGGATCGGCAGCCTCCTGTTCAAACGGCTGATCGCCCACGCCCGCGCGCTGGGCTACACGCAGCTTCGCGTCACCACCCACCCGCAGAACGATGCGATGCGGCGGCTGGCACGCAAGTTCAAGGCGCGTCTTTCGTTCGAGGAAGGCGAAACAGTCGGCCATATCGTGCTGGACGACGTGCCTTTCGTCGACGACGCCGAGCCGGACCTTTCAACGGCCGCCGTGGGATAAAGCCGATGGCCTGATCACTCGGCGTCGGGCTGGTTCGGCGGGGCGGCTTTGCCGAAAGGCTCCAGCGCCATGCAGGCCTCGTGGATGCGGCGCATCGTCGGGTAGGGCGCCATGTCGACGTCGAAGCGCTTGTTGTTGGTGACCTGCGCAACGAGACAGATATCGGCCATTCCCGGCCTCTCGCCATGGCAGAAGGTGCCGGTCTGGGGGCTGCCCGCCAGCATCGCCTCCATCGGCCGGAACGTCTCGGCCACCCAATGGCGGAACCAGTCGCCAACCGCCGCGTCGTCGGCGCCGAAGCGCTCGCGCAGTGCGCCCAGCACACGCAGATTGTTGAGCGGGTGGATGTCGCAGCCGATCATCTGGGACAGCATGCGCACGCGGGCGCGGCCGGCCGGGTCGGGCGGCAGCAGGCCGGGGTCCGGCACCATTTCTTCCAGAAATTCCATGATCGCCAGCGACTGCGCCACCATCGTCCCGTCGGTCCACACGAGCGCCGGAACGAGGCCCTGCGGGTTGATCGACAGGTAGGCCTGTCCGCGATGCTCGCCATGGCGCAGGTGAAGCGCCTCGTAGTCGTAGTCGATGCCCTTCATCTCCAGCGCGATGCGCACGCGGTACGATGTCGAGGAGCGGAAATAATTGTGCAGGACGGGTTTGTTCATGCCTGTGTCCTACCCCCGCTTGCCGGGGAAGGACAAGCCTTCCCCGGCGCTGTCCTTTATGCCAGCACTTTCTTCACGGCCTTGGCCGTCGCGTCCACCACCTTGTCGGCTTCCTCGCGCGTCAGGCAGAGCGGCGGAGCGAAGCCGAGGATGTCGCCCTGCGGCATGGCCCGGCCGATGACGCCGTTCTCGAGCGTGGCGGCCGCCATCTGGGGGCCGATCTTCCGCGAAGCGTCGAAGAACTTGCGCTTTTCCTTGTCCTCGACGAACTCAATGGCGCACAGCATGCCTTCGCCGCGCACATCGCCGACATTGGCATGGCCGCCAATGGCGTCACGCATGGCGTTAACGAAATAGCTGCCGGTCTCGCCGGCGTTCTCGACGAGGCCCATGCTGTCCACCAGCTTCAGATTGGCGATGCCGGCGGCGGCACCGATCGGATGGGCCGAATAGGTCCAGCCATGGCCGATGGGACCGTTCTCGTCGGTGCCTTTTTCCAGAATCTCCCACATCTTCTTGCCGACGATGGAGCCGGACAGTGGCGCATAGGCCGAAGTCAGGCCCTTGGCGATGGTGATCAGGTCGGGCTCGATGTCGTAGTGCAGCGAACCGAACATGGAGCCGAGGCGGCCGAAGCCGGTGACGACCTCGTCGGCGACCAGCAGGATGTCGTGCTTCCTCAGCACGTTCTGGATGGCCGCCCAGTAGCCGGCGGGCGGCGGCACGATGCCGCCGGTGCCAAGCACCGGCTCGCCGATGAAGGCGGCGATGGTGTCGGCACCTTCGCGCTCGATCAGCGCCTCGAGCTCGGCCGCGCAATGGTCGGAGAACTCTTCCTCGCTCATGTCGTCCTTGGGACGGCGGTAGTAATAGGGCGCTTCCGTGTGCAGGATCTGCGCCAGCGGCAGGTCGAACTTCTTGTGGAAGAGCTCGAGCCCCGTCAGCGATCCGGTCACAAGGCCCGACCCGTGATAGCCGCGCCAGCGCGAGATGATCTTCTTCTTCTCCGGCCGGCCCAGGATGTTGTTGTAATACCAGATCAGCTTGACATTGGTCTCGTTGGCATCCGATCCGCCAAGGCCGAAATAGACCTTCGACATGTTCTTCGGCGCCCGGTCGAGGATCATCTTGGCAAGGGTGATCGAGGCTTCCGTGCCATGGCCCACATAGGCATGGTAATAGGCCAGTTCCTTGGCCTGACTTGCGATGGCATCGGCGATCTCGCTGCGGCCGTAGCCGACATTGACGCAGTAAAGGCCGGCAAAGGCGTCGAGCAGGCGGTTGCCGTCGCGGTCCTCGATATAGACGCCGGAACCGCCGGTGACGATGCGGCTGGCGCTCTCGCCGCGCGCATGCTGGGCGAGATGGGTCGAGGGGTGGAAGAAATTGTCCCGGTCCCACTGATCCAGCTGGTCGTTTTTCAAAAGCATTTTTGTTCTCCTTGTATCAGCGGCAAGATCGGGATGGCGTTTGGCCATCCCGCATGCTCCGGTCGATTTCAGTCCCGCGCGATGTCGCGGCAGACATATTTGATATTGGTGTAGGCCTCCAGCCCGTGGCGCGAGCCTTCGCGCCCGAGCCCGGCCTGCTTCACGCCGCCGAAGGGGACCGGGGCGCCGGTGATCTTGGTGCGGTTGACGGCCACCATGCCGAATTCGAGCGCCCGCGAGACGCGGGCGATGCGCGAGGGGTCCTGGGTGTGAAGGTAGGCCACCAGCCCCGTTTCGGTGTCGTTGGCGCGAGCGACGACCTCGTCCTCGCTGTCGAAGGCGGCGATGGCGGCGACGGGACCGAAGGTTTCCTCGTGGAAGATCAGCGCATCCGCCGGCACGTCGGCCAGCACGGTCGGCTCAAAGAAGTTCTCGCCCGCCTTGTGGCGCTTGCCTCCGGTGACGAGATGGGCACCCTTTTCCAGTGCGTCGGCGACATGCTCTTCCTGCTTGGCCACGGCGCGGCCATGGATGAGCGCGCCAATATCGGGATCGGTCAGCCCGTTGCCGACCTTTAACGCACGCACCTTGCGCGCGAACGCCGCCACGAAGGCGTCATAGACGGGCCGCTCGACATACAGCCGGTTGGCGGCGAGGCAATCCTGGCCGGAAGTCGCGAATTTCGCCGTCATCGCGCTTTCCACCGCACGCTCCAGGTCGCAATCGGCAAAGACGATGAAAGGCGCATGTCCGCCCAGTTCCATCACAAGCTTCTTCACCGTCGGCGCCGACTGTCCATAGAGCAGCCGGCCGATTTCGGTGGATCCGGTGAAGGACAGGACGCGGACATGGCGGGAGGCCGTCATGGCGCCGACCACTTCCGTGGCCTTGCCCGTCAGGATGTTGAACACGCCGGCGGGGAAGCCGGCACGCTCGGCCAGTTCGGCCAGCGCCAGCGCAGAGAACGGCGTCTCCGAGGAGGGATGGGCGACCACCGTGCAGCCGGCGGCGAGCGCTGCCGCCGCCTTGCGGGTGAGCATGGCGGAGGGGAAGTTCCACGGCGTGACGAGACCGGCGACGCCGGCGGGCTCGCGGCTCACCTGCATGTCGGCGTCGGGCAGATGGGAGGTTATGCCTTCCACGTTCACGCGCTTGGCTTCCTCGGCGTAGAACTCGACGAAGGACGCGGCATAGTCTATCTCGCCGCGCGCTTCCGAAAGCGGTTTGCCCTGCTCCAGCACCATGAGGTGGGCGAGGTCCTCGCGCGCGTCCATGATCAGGCCGTGCCAGCGTTTGAGGATTTCGGTCCGCTTCTGCGGGGCAAGGGCGGCCCATGCCGGAAAGGCCCCGCGCGCCGCCTCGATCGCGGCTTCGGCCTGCGCGGCGCTGAGCATCGGAACGGAACCAAGCCGCGCGCCATCGGCCGGATTGGTCACGTCGATCTGCAGATCGTGGTCCCCGGCGACCCAATGGCCGTCGACATAGGCGTATTCGCGGAAGAGCCGCGGATCGTTGAGCGCTGCAAGGGAGGTTTTCTGAAGGGCTGCAAAAGCTGACATGGTGCATTCTCCATCGCAGTCAGAGGGCTACTGCGGTGAAGAATGGCGCGGGCGCCGGCAAATTTTCGGCAGAAATCGGGAGGAGGCGCCGAAAGAAACTTGGAAAAGACCCGTGTGCGCAGACGTTTATTTGGACGCTATTCCGGCTCCGACAGAAGCATGTCCAGCGGTAGTGCGCCTGGCCGCTTCACCGGCTTGGTGACGATATAGGTGAAATAGCGCACCAGCCCCAGATGCGCCTCCAGCAGATGGTCGACGAGGCGCTGATAGGTGTCGATGTCGCGGGCGACGATCTGGAGGATGTAGTCGAACCCGCCGCCCACCGCCCAGCACCCCATGATCTCGTCGATATCGCGGACGGCGCGCTCGAAGAGCTGGAAGTTCTCGGCCCGGTGGCCTTCCAGCTCCGCCGCCATGAAGACCATGATATGCGGGGCCAGCTTGTTCAGCGCCACTTCCGCCCGGTAGCCGGTAATCACGCCTGCCTTTTCCAGCCGTTGGAGGCGTTCCCAGCAGGGAGCCGGCGTCAGGTTCACCCGTTCGGCGAGCGCGGCCTTGGATATGCGGCCTTCCTTCTGCAGGATGGCCAGGATCTTGAGGTCGCGGTCGTCGAGTTTCAGCATTCGCGGGTCCGTCTGTTCGGGATCATGCCAAGGGTATAAGCAAACTGGCACAATCGGCCGCCGCGGTCGACGCCGTGGCGTGGGCCGGATCTATCAGCTTTGGATAACGCTGCCCGTGCCCACCCTGCGCGCCATCTCCAGCGCGTAGGTTGCGATGGCCGTATCCTGCGCGCCGGTGCCTGTCAGGTCGCAGATGCTCACCTGGTCGTCGCTTTCGCGCCCCTTCTTCACGCCGTTGACGATTTCGCCCAATTCCGGCGGGGCTTGCCTGTTCCAAAGGCCGGCGGCGATCGCCGAGCGCAGCTCGCCCAACTTTTCACACTGGCTGACGCGGTCGCAGGCGAAGATATCGGCCTTGGCAAGCGCGGCCGGATCGATCTCGTTCTTGCCTTCCTGGTCGGAGCCCATGGCGGTGATGTGAAGGCCCGGATGCAGCCAGTCGGCCTTGAAGATCGGTTCCTCGGCCGGAGTGGTGGTGACGACGAGCTGGCTTTCGGCGACCACTTTTTCCGGGTCCGTTTCGGCGACCACATCTATCCCCAGCCTTTCGGCGATATCGCGGGCGCAGACTTGCGCCTTCGCCCGATCGCGGCCCCAGACCAGCGCCTTGCGGAAGGGCCGCGCGAGATGCGCCGCCTCCATCTGCAGGCGCGCCTGCACGCCGGTGCCGAAAACGCCGGCGGTTTCCACCTTCTGCGGAGCCAGGTGCCTGGCGGCGACGGCGCCGGCTGCGGCGGTGCGTATATCGGTGAGGTAGCCATTGTCGAGCAGCAGCGCTTCCACCAGCCCTGTCCTGGCGGAAAACAGGATCATCAGCCCGTTGAGGCTTGGCAGGCCGAGCTTCGGATTGTCGAAGAAGCCGGGGCTGACCTTGATGGCGAAGCCCTCGAAACCCGGAATATAGGCTGTCTTGACGTCGACCTCGCCATGGGCATCGGGAATGGCCATGGACAGGATCGGCGGCATGACCACCTTGCCGGTGCCGAGCGCCGCGAAGGCTTTTTCCACCACATCGACCGCCTGGACATCTAGCCCGACGGTCTTGCGCAGCTCCGCCTCGGTGAGGATGAAGATATCACGCGGCATAGGCTTGTCCTTCAAGTGTCGTGTCGCCGAGCGCCACGTCGCGGCCGTTGATGATGTCGGTGAATACGGACATGTCGACATTGCGGCCGGTGATCAGCGTCGCCGCCGGCCCGTCGAGGCCACGGACCTTGCCGCTCAGAAGCGCCGCCGCCCCGACGGCGCTTGCGCCTTCGCAGACGATCCGGTCCTCGAAATAATGCATCTGCATCGCGCGGTAGATGTCGCTTTCGGAAACCAGCACGATCTCGTCCAGATAGTCCCGGCACAGGGCGAAAGTATGGGCATTGGCGATGCCGATGCCGCCGCCGAGCGAATCGGCAAGACTGGGCATTTCCTCGACCGGCACCGGCCGGCCCGCCGCCAGCGCTGCGTGCATGGCGGCGCCCCTTTCCATGCTGACGCCGATGACGCGGATGGTCGGCTTGATGTTCTTCAGCGCGAAGGCGACGCCGCCGGCCAAGCCACCGCCCGATAGCGGGATGAGAACGGTCGCCAACTCGGGGCACTGCTCGATCAGTTCAATGCCGATGGTGCCTTGGCCGGCTATGACGGGCAGGGCGTCGAAGGGCGGGATTTGGGCAAATCCTTCCTCCTCGACGAGGCGCGTCGCCTCGACCTGCGCCTCGTCCTGGCTGCGGCCGACGATGCGCGCCTCCGCACCCAGCGCCTCGATCCCGCGCACCTTGGCCCTGGGCACGAGTTCGGACATGCAGATGACGGCGCGCAGCCCCCGGGCGCGCGCGGCATAGGCGACGGCGCGGCCGTGATTGCCGGTCGAGCAGCAGGTCACGCCCGGCGCATCCTCCGGCAGGCTCTCCGCGGCATTGGCGGCGCCGCGCAGCTTGAACGCACCGGTGGCCTGGCCGATTTCCAGCTTCAGATGGATGCCGATGCCCATCTTCTCGCTCAGATGGGGCGAGGGAATCAGCGGCGTGTTCAGGCTGGCGATGCCGGCAATGGCGCGCCGCGCGGCTATGATGTCGGCAAGGGCAAGCGTCACGCGCCAGGTTCCTTCATTCCTATGACAGTTTCAGGCGATGCTGATTTGTACACATCTAAGGATAGGGTCGATTGGGATGTCGACGCAATCGCTTTTACGACAGGGCATGACGCTTTCGTTATGGGCAATACAGCGTAACTTGTATACAACTGCGGCGGTACCCGGCGGAATGACGTCTCGCCGGCCTTTTGGAGATCCTAGATGCCAGCAGCCGCATTGCCCTTTTCCGCTCTGGAATACGCCCAGCGCCTCGACAAAACCCGCCAGGCCATGGAGGCGAAAGGAATCGATATCCTGTTCGTCGAAGATCCGTCCAACATGGCCTGGCTGACGGGCTATGACGGCTGGTCCTTCTACGTTCACCAGGGCGTGCTCGTCTTCAAGGATCAGGACCCGATCTGGTGGGGTCGGGCAATGGACGGCAACGGCGCCGTGCGCACGGTCTACATGGACGACGAGCGCGTGCTGCGCTATCCCGATCACTACATACAGGCCACCACGCTGCATCCCATGCAGCACCTGGCCGAGATCATCCGCGCCTATGGTTATGGCAATCAGCGCGTCGGCGTGGAACTGGAGAACTATTACTTCTCCGCCAAGGCCTATCTGGTTCTGAAGGAGGAACTCCCGGACGCCAAGTTCGTGGACGCCACCGCGCTCGTGAACTGGCAGCGGGCGGTCAAGTCTGACGAGGAAATCAGCTTCATGCGCCGCGCGGCGCGCATTTCCGAGAAGATGATTGACGGCATCGTCGAACGCATCGAGCCGGGGCTGAAGAAAAACGATCTGGTGGCCGAGATCTACGGCGACGCCATTCGCGGCGTCGACGACGATTGGGGCGAGTACCCGGCCATCGTGCCGCTGCTGCCGACGGGCTCGGATGCCGCCGCGCCGCACCTGACCTGGGACAGCCGGCGTTTCGAGCAGGGTTCGGCGACGTTCTTCGAAATCGCCGGCTGCTACCGCCGCTACCACGCGCCGCTCTGCCGCACCGTGTTCCTCGGCAAGCCGCCGCAATACATGCTGGATGCGGAAAAGGCGCTGGTGGAAGGCATCGAAGCCGGACTCGAGATCGCGAAAGCGGGCAACCGTGCGGGGCAGGTGGCCGATGCGCTCTACGGCGCGCTGGAGCGGGCCGGCATCAAGCGCGACGGGCGCTGCGGCTATGCCATCGGCATTTCCTATCCGCCCGACTGGGGCGAGCGCACGATCTCGCTGCGCCGCGAGGACGAGACCGTGCTGGAGGCGGGCATGACCTTCCACTTCATGCCGGGTCTGTGGATGGCCGATTGGGGCCTGGAAATCACCGAAAGCATCCTCATTAAGGACGAAGGGCCGGCCGAGGCCCTCTGCCGCCGGCCTCGCGAACTGATCGTGAAGGACTGACATGGCCACGCTTGCGCGCGCCCGCGACATCCTGGCCGAGCTGGTCGGCTTCCCGACCATATCGGCCGACAGCAATCTCGAGCTGATCGCCTATGCCTCCGCGCTGATGTCGGAAGTGGGTGCGCGCATCTCCATCATGCGCGACGAGAGCGGCACCAAGGCCAATCTCTTCGCCACGCTGGGGCCCGAGGGCGACGGCGGCATCGTTCTTTCGGGCCATTCGGACGTGGTGCCGGTGGTGGGCCAGAACTGGTCCAGCGACCCTTTCGTGCTGCGCGAGGCCGACGGCCGGCTTTATGGCCGCGGAACCTGCGACATGAAGGGCTTCATCGCCTGCTGCCTCGCCAAGGCGCCGGATTTCACGGCGCTCGACCTGAAGCGCCCGCTGCATTTTGCCTTCACTTATGACGAGGAGGTGGGGTGCCTTGGAGCGCGCACGCTGGTGAGCGAACTGGAGCGGATGGATCTGCGCCCGTCCGCCGCCATTATCGGCGAGCCGACCCTGATGCGCATCATCGAGGGGCACAAGGGCTGCTACGAATACACGACGGAATTTCGCGGTCGCGCGGGGCACGCCTCCGATCCCGACCGCGGCGTCAACGCGATCGAATATGCCGTGCGCTACATCTCGCGCCTGATGGCGCTGTCCGAGGAACTGAAGGAGCGGGCGCCGAAGTCCAACCGCTTCAGCCCGCCCTGGACGACGCTGCAGGTCGGCCGCTTCGACGGCGGGTCGGCCCGCAACGTGATCGCCAGCCATGCTAGCGTGGAATGGGAAATGCGGCCGGTGGCCGATGCCGACGCCGCTTTCGTCAAGAACAATATCAAGGCCTATGTGGACGAGGTTCTGCGCCCGGCGATGCAGGCCGTCCATGCCGATGCCGACATCGTCACCCATGTCATCGGCGAGGTGGAGGGGCTTGAGCCTGCCGCCCAGTCGGAGGCACGGCGCATCGTGTCCGAGTTGACCGGACTCAGCGAAGCGGAAGTCGTCGCGTTCGGCACGGAGGCGGGTCTGTTCCAGACCGCCGGCATATCCGCCGTCATCTGCGGTCCGGGCTCCATCGAGCAGGCGCACAAGCCGGACGAGTTCATTTCCCTCGAGCAGCTTGAAGCGTGCCTCGGCATGCTCGACCGGCTGTCGGACCAGCTGGTTCGATGAACGATATCCCCGCCAGCGACGCCCGCGCCCGCTACGAGCGCATCTACGGGACGCTGCGCAAGCGCATCTGCCTTCTCGATTATCCGCCGGGAAGACGGCTGCGCGAGGAGGATCTGGCGGAGGAGTTCCACACCAGCCGCACGCCCATCCGCCGCGTTCTGGCGCGGCTGGAGGACGAAGGCCTGCTGCGGTCGGTGCATGGCGTCGGCACCATCGTCACCGATATCGACATCGAGGGGCTGTCGCAGGTCTACCGGCTGCGCATCGAACTGGCCGAACTGATCGGTAAATTAATGCCGGTCCCCCCGGACCACGCGATGCTCAACGAGTTGGCGGAGATGGAGGCACGGTGCGCCGAGCTTTCCGCCAGGCTCGACGCGCGCGAATTTGCCCGCTTGAACATGGATTTCTTCCAGCTCGTGCTGCGTCTCACGGCGAACGAGCCGCTGCGCGACATCTCCGAGCGGCTCTACTTCCAGACGACGCGTATATGGTTGAAGACGGCATCGCGGCTCGGCCATTACCGCGACATGCTGCGCCTGGAGGTGGAATCGTTCAGGCGCGAGATGCGCGACGTGGCGCTGGCCATCGAAAGCGGCGACCTTTCCGCTGTCGGCCACGTGCGGCGTGCCCATGTGACGATGAGCTTTTCAAGACTCCTCGCCGAAACGCGGGACGATTTCGGCACGGAGACGGATTGACCTCTTGACCTTCCAGCTACTGGAACCCCTATCTCCTTGCTGCCGGGCGGATCGAGCCGCCTTTTGCAAGGAGAAGCCGGATGGCGCACGCGCATTGTTGCCAAACGCATGGGCATGAGAGCACCGAGGGGGAAAGCCACATGACGCGCGATCCCGTCTGCGGCATGACGGTCGATCCGGATGGCGCAAAGCCGTCGCACGAGCATGGCGGCCGCCTCTTCCATTTCTGCTGCCAGTCCTGCCGCGACCGGTTCGTCAGCGAGCCCGAGGCATATCTTAAAGCGAAGGATCCGGTCTGCGGCATGAGCGTCGACCGCGCCGCCGCCAGGCATTTTTGCCGCCATGAAGGCGAGGGATTCTACTTCTGCTCGGCGCGTTGCCTGGAAAAGTTCAAGGCCGACCCGGCAAGCTATCTGGGCGAGAGAGCAGCGCGCGAACCGATGCCGGAAGGCACCAAATACACCTGTCCCATGCATCCCGAAGTGGTGAGCGACAAGCCGGGCGACTGCCCCAAATGCGGCATGGCGCTGGAGCCGATGGGCGTGCCCACGGGCGAGGAGGGGCCGAACCCCGAACTGGTCGACTTCACCCGCCGCTTCTGGGTCAGCGCCGCGCTTTCCCTGCCGCTGCTCGTCATCGCCATGGGGCCGATGGTGGGCCTGCCTGTCCGCCAGTGGCTGGGAGATCAGGTTGCGGCGTGGGCCGAGCTCGTGCTTGCCACGCCGGTGGTGCTGTGGGCGGCCAGGCCGTTCTTCAAGCGCGGCTGGCAGTCCATCGTCAACCGCAGCCCCAACATGTGGACGCTGATCGCGATCGGTGTCGGGGCGGCCTATGGCTACAGCGTCGTGGCCACGCTCTTCCCGCAGGTATTCCCGCCTTCCTTCCGCACGCATGGCGGCACGGTCCCGGTCTATTTCGAAGCGGCCTCCGTCATTGTCACGCTGGTGTTCCTCGGCCAGGTTCTGGAGCTCAAGGCGCGCGAGCGCACGGGCTCGGCCATCCGCGCGCTGCTCGATCTGTCGCCCAAGACCGCCCGACGCATATCGGACGACGGCAGTGAGCAGGACGTGCCGGTCGAAGAACTCGTCGTCGGCGACCGCATCCGCGTGCGGCCCGGCGAAAGCGTGCCGGTCGACGGCATCGTCGAAGAGGGACGGTCCTCGCTCGACGAGTCCATGATCAGCGGCGAGCCCATTCCGGTGGAAAAGCAGGCTGGCGACAATGTCACCGGCGGCACGCTCAACAAGAACGGCTCGCTGATCGTGCGTGCCGAGAAGGTGGGCGCCGATACCATGCTTTCGCGCATCGTGGAGATGGTGGCCTCCGCCCAGCGCTCGCGCGCGCCGATCCAGGGCATGGCCGACCGGGTTGCCGCCTATTTCGTCCCGGCGGTCGTGCTGGTTGCCGTCATTGCGTTCGTCATATGGGCGCTGGTGGGGCCGCAGCCGGCCATGATCCATGCCATCGTGGCGGCGGTCTCGGTGCTCATCATCGCCTGCCCGTGCGCACTGGGGCTGGCGACGCCGATGTCGGTCATGACGGCGACGGGCAGGGGCGCGCAGGCCGGAGTTCTCATCCGGGACGCAGAGGCGCTGGAGCGCTTCTCGCGCGTCGACACGCTGATCGTGGACAAGACCGGAACCTTGACCGAGGGCAGGCCGGAACTGTCGGACGTGGTGACGGTGGAAGGCGTGGATCGGCAGGATCTCCTGCAACTGGCGGCGAGCCTTGAACGCGGCTCCGAACATCCGCTGGCCGAGGCCATCGTCGCCGGCGCGCAAGCCGAGGGGCTGAAGACCTCCCCGAGCCAGGATTTCGAGGCGGTTACCGGCAAGGGCGTTTCGGGCCGGATTTCGGGCAAGCGCGTGGCGCTCGGCAATCGTAGCATGATGGCGGATCTTGGCATCGACGTTTCCCGGCTGATGGCACGGGCCGAAGCGCTCCAGGCCGAAGGCAAGACCGCCATGTACGTCGCCGTAGACGGCAAGGCGGGTGGCCTCATCGCCGTCGCCGACCCGATCAAGGAGACGGCCGCCGAGGCCGTCCGTGCGCTGCACGATCTGGGGCTCAGGATCATCATGGCGACCGGCGACAATGCGCGCACGGCAAGGGCGGTGGCGGCCAAGCTGGGCATTGACGAGGTGCGCACCGACGTCCTGCCCGAGGACAAGAAGCAGATCGTCGACGATCTGCGGGCGCAGGGAGCGCGCGTCGCCATGGCCGGGGACGGGGTCAACGATGCGCCGGCGCTGGCGGCTGCCGAGGTTGGCATCGCCATGGGCACGGGCGCCGATGTCGCATTGGAAAGCGCCGGCCTCACCCTGGTGAAGGGCGACCTGAACGGCATCGTGCGGGCGCGCAAGCTGGCGCTGGCCACCATCGGCAACATCAAGCAGAACCTGTTCTTCGCCTTTGTCTATAACGGGCTCGGCGTGCCGATCGCCGCCGGCATCCTCTATCCCGTCTTCGGCATGCTGCTTTCGCCGATGATCGCGGCGGCGGCGATGAGCCTGTCGTCGGTGAGCGTGATCGCCAACGCGCTCAGGCTGCGGCGCGTTTCGCTATAGGTGCAGGTCCGACAGCAGAGGCGGCGGCGGAATGCGCGGTCGGTGCAGCGGCCCGGCGCCGGCCCCGATGCGCGAAGACCGGAAGAAGATGAAGCGGCTAAATGAAGGCGCGGCTTCCCCGTGTGGAACCGGGCGAAGCCATCGCGCATTAAGCCTGTAAATCCGGCACATGTCGCATTGCAAGCAAGGGACCGCGAAATGGCACCACCCCGCCATTCAAATCATAGCGTGCGAACCACAACAAAAGCCGAAATCGTGGAGTTGATACCCGCGTTGCGGGCTTTTGCCCGCACGTTCTATCGTGATGTGACCGACGCCGATGATCTGGTGCAGGAGACGCTGACCAAAGGGCTGGCCAACCTTCACCAGTTCCAGCCGGGAACGAGCATGAAATCATGGCTCTTCACCATCATGCGCAACACGTTCTACACCCGTATCAAGGTCGCCAAGCGGGAAGCGCCGGGTTCGGCCGACTGCGTATCGGGCAATCCGTCCATCGGTGCCACGCAGGAGTGGTCCGCGCGCGGGCTCGAGATCCACAACGCAATACAACGCCTGCCCGAAAACCAGCGCGAAGTGATGATGCTGATCGGCGTGCTGGGCGCAAGCTACGAGGAAGCGGCTGAAATATGCGGATGCGCCGTGGGTACGATCAAAAGCCGGCTCAACCGCGCGCGCCTGCGTCTGCTGCAGGAGCTGGGCGAATCGTCGAGCCACACCGCGGTCGAGCGGGCGGAGGCAAGTCCCGGCTGCGACAGCCGCGCCCAGTTTAACTGAGCGCGATCCGCCACAGTTTCCCGCCAGCCGCGTTTTTCGCATTGCACAATCATTGTGCATGCGCAAAATAAGGGCATGTCCTCGCGCTCGCTCTCCATCCTGGTCATCGACGAAAACCGCCCGCGCGCCTCCATCATAGAGGCCGGCCTGCGTGAGGCGGGGCATGAGCGCGTCACGATTGTCCATGATGTCAACGCCATTGCCCGGCGCATCGCCGAGGTCGAACCGGACGTCATCGTCATCGATCTTGAAAATCCCAACCGCGACATGCTGGAGAACATGTTCAACCTGTCGCGGGCGGTCAAACGGCCGATCGCCATGTTCGTCGACCGCTCCGACCAGGCGTCGATCGAGGCGGCCGTGGAGGCCGGCGTTTCCGCCTATGTGGTGGACGGTTTGCGCCAGGAGCGGGTGAAGCCCATCCTCGACATGGCGATCAGCCGGTTCAACGCTTTCTCGCGCATGTCCCGCGAACTCGACGAGGCCCGCAGCGCGCTGGAATCCCGCAAGATCATCGACAAGGCCAAGGGCATCCTGATGCGTTCGCGGGGCCTTTCGGAGGAAGAGGCCTATGCGCTTTTGCGCCGCACGGCGATGAACCAGAACCGCAAGATATCCGAAATCGCCCAAAGCCTCGTGGTGGCTTCGGGCCTGCTCGACGGAGGAGGCCTGCCATGAGCGCCGTCCACCACATTACTGCCGGCTTTCTGCCGCTGCTCGACAGCGCCATCCTGGTTGCGGCGCGGGAGAGGGGCTTTGCCGCGGAGGAGGGCATAGAACTCGCGCTGATGCGTGAGACCTCCTGGGCCAATATCCGTGATCGCGTCGCGGTCGGGCATTTCGACGTGGCACATATGCTGGCTCCCATGCCCGTTGCCGCCAATCTCGGCCTGACGCCCGTGCGGCTGTCGCTCGTCGCGCCCATGTCCCTGGGGCTGGGCGGCAACGCGGTGACGGTCGGCAACGCGCTGTGGGCGGCGATGGCGGAAGCGGGCGCGCGCGGTATTGACGATCCGGCCTCTGCGGGCGCGGCCTTGCGCGACGTCGTCGCGCAGCGGGCAGGGCGGGGCGAAGAGCGGCTATGCTTCGGCGTCGTCCATCCGCACTCCGGGCACAATTTCGAGCTCCGTTACTGGCTTGCCGCGTGCGGCATCGTTCCCGAACGCGATGTCGATATCACGGTCGTGCCGCCACCCCTGATGGCCGATGCCCTGGCTGCCGGGCGGATCGACGGGTTCTGCGTCGGCGAGCCGTGGAACAGTGTGGCCGTCGCGGGCGGACACGGCCGTATCGTCACCGTCAAGGCGGCCATCTGGAAGAACAGCCCGGAAAAGGTGCTCGGCGTGCGGCTCGACTGGGCCGAGACGCACGAAGACCGGCTGGCGGCGCTCATCCGCGCGCTCCATCGCGCCGGCCAATGGTGCGCGTTGCCGGAGAACCGGGAAGACCTCGCCGGGCTCCTCGCCGGCGAAGCCTATCTCAATAAACCTTCCGGGCTCCTCCTGCGGGCCCTGGAAGGACGGATAGAGACGGGCGGCGGCATTGCGGAAATAGCCGATTTCTTCTTGCCGGCCGGAAAGGCTGCGACCTTTCCCTGGCAAAGCCACGCCTTGTGGTTCTACTCCCAGATGGTGCGCTGGGGGCAGGTGCCGCACGGCGCCGACAATGCCGAGAAGGCCAGAACCTCCTACCGCCCGGACATCTATCGCCGAGCGTTAGCGCCTCTGGGCGTTGCCATGCCCTCGGCGAGCATGAAGGTGGAGGGCGCGCTGAGCGTGCCGACGCCGGTGGGGGCGACTGCGGGCAAGCTCGTGCTGGGGCCGGACGGCTTTTTCGATGGGGCCGTTTTCGACCCGGCCACGCTCGATGCCTATATCGGCGCCCAGGCGGAAGCCGTCGCACAGGAAGGGTAAGGCGCCGAACCGTTCGGCCGCTGCACAAGTTTTGCCCTCTATAGTGCATCGCACAATATTTATGCATTGCGATGCCCGTTTGGTCAGGCGCTCATCGCCGCCGCTGCGCCGCGCTTTCCCGCCCAAAAACTCAACATATTGATAATTAGGCAAAACTTCTTCTTGGAAAAAACTGGCACGGTTTCTGCATAGTATTCTGCGGGTCCAGAGGGGACACCAACAAGATGCGTCCAATGAAGGGCGCACAGGCAAGGCTGCCGGACGGGTTTGTGCGCTTCCATGCGGGGCGCGGCAAATCTTCGGCAGCCTTTTTTCATGGCTCAACATCAACCGAGAGGACCGCCGATCCCAAGCGGCGCAGCCTCCAGGGAGACCGCGATGACAGGAATTTTCAAGGCCTCGGCCAGGATGCGAAAGACGATCGGCGCCACCGCGTTGCTGGGGATGGCCGTATCGTCCGTTCAGGCCGACATGCTCGACGTCGAGAAGGACGAGCTGACCTTCGGTTTCATCAAGCTGACCGACATGGCGCCGCTAGCGGTCGCCAAGGAGCTTCATTATTTCGAGGATGAAGGGCTCTATGTCACGCTCGAGCCCCAGGCCAACTGGAAGGTGTTGCTCGACCGGGTGATCACCGGCGAACTCGACGGCGCGCACATGCTGGCGGGCCAGCCGCTGGCCGCGACGATCGGCTTCGGCACGGAAGCGCATATCGTCACGCCGTTTTCCATGGACCTCAACGGCAACGGCATCACCGTGTCGACCGAGGTCTGGGAGATGATGAAGGAGCATATCCCGGTCGAGGGCGGAAAGCCCGTGCATCCCATCAAGGCGGATGCGCTGAAGCCGGTGGTCGACCGGTTCAGGGCGGAAGGCAGATCCTTCAACATGGGAATGGTCTTCCCCGTTTCCACACACAATTACGAGCTGCGCTACTGGCTGGCCTCCGGCGGCATTCATCCGGGCTTTTATTCGCCGACCGACGCATCGGGCCAGATCAAGGCCGAGGCGCTGCTTTCGGTGACGCCGCCGCCGCAAATGCCGGCGACGCTGGAGGCCGGCACGATCCATGGCTATTGCGTGGGCGAACCGTGGAACCAGCAGGCCGTCTTCAAGGGCATAGGCGTTCCCGTCATCACCGACTACGAGATCTGGAAAAACAATCCCGAAAAAGTGTTCGGCCTGACCGCGGAGTTCGTCGAGGAAAACCCCAACACCACGCTTGCCATTACCAAGGCGCTGATCCGCGCGGCCAAGTGGCTTGACGAGAACGACAACGCCAACCGGATGGAGGCGGTCGAGATCCTCTCCAAGCCCGAATATGTGGGCGCCGACGCCGAAGTGATCGCCAATTCGATGACAGGGACTTTCGAATACGAGAAGGGCGACAAGCGCGCGGTGCCCGATTTCAACGTGTTCTACCGTTATTTCGCGACCTACCCCTTCTACTCGGACGCCGTCTGGTACCTCACACAGATGCGCCGCTGGGGCCAGATTCCGGAAGCCAAGCCGGATAACTGGTACGACGAGGTGGCGAAGTCCGTCTACCGCCCGGACCTCTATCTGGAAGCGGCGCGCATGCTGGTCGAGGAAGGCCATGTGGACGAGGCCGACTTTCCCTGGGATTCCGACGGCTACCGCGCGCCGACGCCCGCCGCCGACATCATCGACGGCGTCGCCTATGACGGCCGGAAACCCAACGCCTACATCGATTCCCTGCCGATCGGCCTGAAGTCCGGCCAGACGGTGGAGGGCACCGAGGTCGTGGGGGGCTAGCCTCCCGCCCGACCAACCAACGCACAAGGACGCGAGATGACCGACACCAGCCACGCAATCGACACGAGAAGCGCCGAGCGCGAAGCCAGGAAGGAGCGCCTGTTCACGCGGATCAACAAGGCGGCCGGCTGGCTCGACGCGCTGGGACTCTCCTGGCTGACGCCGATCCTCAAGATCGCGGCCGGCGACAACCCGCGTGAACAGGCCGGAGAGCTCAAGCGCGTGCTGGTCATTCCGCTGATCGGCATCGGCCTTTTCATCGCCGCCTGGGCCGTTCTGGCGCCACAGGTGCAGACTTCACTCGGTGCCATACCCGGCCCCGTCGCGGTGTGGGACCAAGCGGTCAATCTGTGGGAGGACCACAAGGCCGAGCGCCAGAAGGCGGTGGAGTTCCACGAGCGCCAGAAGGCCCGCAACGATCAGCTCGTCGCGGACGGCCGGGCGGACCGGGTCAAATGGCGCGACTACACCGGCCGCCCGACCTATCTCGACCAGATCGCCACATCGCTGGTCACTGTCGGCTTCGGCTTCCTGATCGCCACGCTTGTCGCCGTTCCGCTGGGCATCGCCTCGGGTCTTTCAAAGACGGTGAACGGGGCGATCAACCCGCTGATCCAGATCTTCAAGCCGGTGTCGCCGCTCGCCTGGCTGCCGATCGTGACAATGATCGTTTCGGCGCTCTACGTGGATACGGTCGACTGGCTGCCGAAATCGCTGCTGATCTCGGCCGTCACGGTCACGCTATGCTCTCTGTGGCCGACGCTGATCAACACGGCGCTGGGCGTGGCCTCGGTCGACAAGGACCTGATGAATGTCGGCCGCGTGTTGCAACTCCCAACCGCCAAGACCATCACCAAGCTGGTGCTGCCCTCGGCCCTGCCGCTGATCTTCACCGGCCTGCGCCTATCGCTCGGCGTCGGCTGGATGGTGCTGATCGCGGCGGAAATGCTGGCGCAGAACCCTGGCCTCGGAAAGTTCGTATGGGACGAGTTCCAGAACGGCTCCTCGCAGTCGCTCGCCAAGATCATGGTTGCCGTGCTGACCATCGGCATCATCGGTTTCATGCTCGACCGGCTGATGTATGCGCTGCAGCGCGCGTTCACCTTCTCGGCCAACCGGTAGGAGGCGGATGTGGCATTTCTTGAAATATCCGGACTGACCAAGCATTTCGGCGAGGGCGCCAAGCGCAACCGCGTCCTCACCGACATCAATCTGAAAGTGGAGGAGGGCGAGTTCATCGCCATCGTCGGCTTCTCGGGCTCGGGGAAGACGACGCTGATTTCCGCCCTTGCCGGGCTCGTCAAACCGGACCAGGGCGGCGTCATCTTCAAGGGCAGGGAGGTGGACGGGCCGGGGCCCGAGCGCGGGGTCGTGTTCCAGTCCTATTCGCTGATGCCATGGCTTTCGGTCGAGGGCAATGTGGCGCTGGCCGTCGACACGGTGTTCAAGAAGAAGAAGCGGGCGGAGCGCAGCGCCGTTGTCGACACCTATATCGAGATGGTGGGGCTGTCGCATGCCCGCGACCGCAAGCCGGCGGAGCTTTCGGGCGGCATGCGCCAGCGCGTGGCGGTCGCCCGCGCGCTTGCCATGCGGCCGGAAGTGCTGCTGATGGACGAGCCGCTCTCCGCGCTCGACGCCCTGACGCGCGCGAAGCTCCAGGACGAGTTCGCGGCGATCTCGCAGAAGGAGAAAAAGACGATCATCCTCGTCACCAATGACGTGGACGAGGCCATCCTCCTGGCCGACCGCATCGTGCCGCTGACGCCCGGACCGGACGCGCATTTCGGGCCCGAATTCAAGGTCGACCTGGCGCGCCCGCGCGACCGGGCCGAGATGAATTCGGATCCCGCCTTCATCAAGCTGCGGGCCGAGGTCACGCAGTATCTGATGGATATCGGCGCGGAGCGCGGCGCGGATGCGGAGCGCGATATCGTTTTGCCGGATATCGTGCCCATCACCCAGCGCGAGCGCCTGCCCGCCGCCTATCGCCGCGCCGCGCAAAGCCCGGTGAAGGAGCGCTATCTCGAGTTCAGCCAGTTGAAGAAGGTCTATCCGACCCCCAAGGGTCCCCTGACGGTCGTCGACGGCTTCGATCTCAAGGTGAGGAAAGGGGAGTTCATCACCCTCATCGGCCATTCGGGCTGCGGTAAGTCGACGGTCCTGACCATGGCGGCCGGACTTAACAATATTTCCGAAGGCGGCATCATTCTCGATGGCACGGAGGTCGTGGGCGCCGGGCCGGAGCGCGCGGTGGTGTTCCAGTCGCCTTCGCTCATGCCATGGCTTACGGCGTACCAGAATGTCGAGCTCGGCGTCGACAAGGTGTACCCCGACGCCAGCAAGGCCGAAAAGCGCGACGTGATCGAATACTACCTGACGCGTGTCGGTCTGGGCGCCTCCATGCACCAACTCGCGCAGGATCTTTCCAACGGCATGAAGCAGCGTGTCGGCATCGCGCGCGCCTTCGCGCTGTCGCCCAAGCTGCTGCTGCTCGACGAGCCATTCGGCATGCTCGACAGCCTTACGCGCTGGGAATTGCAGGATGTGCTCATGGAGGTGTGGAAGCGCACCCAGGTCACCGCCGTCTGCGTGACCCACGACGTGGACGAGGCGATCCTTCTGGCCGACCGGGTGGTGATGATGTCGAACGGGCCCAATGCCAGGATCGGCAATATCATGGAAGTGGACCTGCCGCGCCCGCGTTCGCGCGCCGAGCTTCTCGCCCATCCGGACTACTACGCCTATCGCGAGGAGCTTCTGGAGTTTCTGGAAGCCTATGAGGGCGGGGCGGACCCGAGCGAAGAGCAGCTCGAATCCATCAAGACCAAGCGGGCCCACCGCATCGCGCGGCAAAAAGACGCCCGCCTGGCGGCAGCGGAGTGAGACCCATGAAGGAAAAACTCGTTATCATCGGAAACGGCATGGCGCCCGGCCGCATGCTCGAACGCCTGTTCGAGGCCGCGCCGGGCCGCTACGACGTCACCATCTTCAACGCCGAACCGCGCGTGAACTACGACCGGATCATGCTTTCGCCGGTTCTTTCGGGCGAGAAATCGTTCGAGGAGATCGTCATCCACGGCGACGGCTGGTACATCGACAACGGCATCACGCTCTACAAGGGCCACAAGATCACCGGGATCGACCGGGCGGCGAAGACCGTCACCTCCGACAAGGGCGAGATCGCGTCCTATGACAAGCTGGTGATCGCGACGGGCTCCAACCCGTTTATCATTCCCGTTCCCGGCCACGACATGCCCGGCGTTCTGACCTATCGCGATCTCGACGACGTCAACGCCATGCTGCTGGCCGCCCAGTCGCGCGACAAGGCGGTGGTCATCGGCGGCGGTCTCCTGGGGCTGGAGGCCGCGGCGGGGCTGAGCGAGCGCGGGATGGCGGTCACCGTGCTGCACATCATGCCGACGCTGATGGAGCGCCAGCTCGACCCGGCGGCCGGTTACCTCCTCCAGCGCGCGCTGGAAGAGCGCGGCATCAATGTGATGTGCAAGGCCAACACGAAGGCGATCCTCGGGGACGGCAAAGTGGAGGGCGTCGAGCTGGCTGACGGCACGGTGATCCCGGCCTCGCTTGTCGTCATGGCCGTGGGCATCCGCCCCAACGCGCAGCTTGCCAGCGATGCGGGGCTGACGGTCAATCGCGGCATCGTGGTCGATGCCGGCATGCGCACCAGCGATGCCGATATCTTCTCGCTGGGCGAGTGCGCCGAGGTCGACGGTCAGGTCTACGGGCTCGTGGCGCCGCTCTACAAGATGGCCGAGGTGGCGGCGAGCCGCCTCAGCGGCGACGAGACCGCGCGTTTCGAGCACATGGATACGCCGACCAAGCTGAAGGTCACCGGTATCGATCTCTATTCGCTGGGCGATTTCGCCGAGGGCGACGACCGCGAGGAGATCGTGCTGCGCGACGCTGCCGCGGGCGTCTACAAGCGCCTCGTGCTGAAGGACAACCGCATCGTCGGCACCGTGCTCTACGGTGAAACGGCGGATGGTGCTTGGTTCAACGACCTGAAAAAGAAACAGACGGACATTTCGGAGATGCGCGAGACGCTCATCTTCGGTCAGGCCTATCAGGGAGGGGGTCAGCTGGACCCTATGGCGGCCGTTGCAGCCTTGCCGGATGATGCGGAAATCTGCGGCTGCAACGGCGTGTGCAAGGGCAAGATCACCGGCGCGATCGCGGCCAACGGCCTGACCACGCTCGACGGCGTGCGGGCCCACACCAAGGCGTCCGCCTCCTGCGGCACCTGCACCGGGCTCGTCGAGCAGTTGCTGTCGCTGACGCTGGGCGATGCCTACAATCCGGCCGCCGTCACGCCCATGTGCGGCTGCACGGATCTCGGCCATGACGATGTGCGCCGGCTCATCAAGGCGAAGGGTCTCAAGACCATCCCCGCCGTCATGCAGGAACTGGAATGGAAGACCTCCTGCGGCTGCGCCAAGTGCCGGCCGGCGCTCAACTACTATCTCGTGGCCGACTGGCCGGACGAATACGCCGACGACTATCAGTCGCGCTTCATCAATGAGCGCGTCCACGCCAATATCCAGAAGGACGGCACCTATTCCGTCGTGCCGCGCATGTGGGGCGGCGTGACGAGTTCGAAGGAGCTGCGGGCCATCGCCGATGTGGTCGACAAGTTCGGCATTCCGACGGTGAAGGTCACCGGCGGCCAGCGCATCGACATGCTGGGCATCCGGAAGGAGGACCTGCCTGCCGTCTGGGCCGATCTTGGCGAGGCCGGTTTCGTCTCGGGCCATGCCTATGCCAAGGGCCTCAGAACGGTGAAGACCTGCGTCGGCTCCGACTGGTGCCGCTTCGGCACGCAGGATTCCACGGGGCTGGGTATCCGCATCGAGAAGTTCATGTGGGGCTCGTGGACACCGGCCAAGGTCAAGATGGCGGTGTCGGGCTGCCCGCGCAATTGCGCGGAGGCCACCTGCAAGGATGTCGGCATCATCTGCGTGGATTCGGGCTTCGAGATCCACTTCGCGGGCGCGGCCGGACTCGACATCAAGGGCACCGAGGTGCTGGGCCATGTGAAGACCGAGGACGAGGCGCTGGAGCATATCGTGGCGCTGGTGCAGATGTATCGCGAGCAGGGGCGCTATCTGGAGCGAATCTACAAATGGGCCAGGCGCATCGGCTATGACGAAGTGCGCCGGCAGATCATGGACGACGCCGAAAAGCGCAAGAGCTACTACGACCGCTTCGTCTTTTCGCAGAAATTCGCCCAGGTGGACCCGTGGTCGGAGCGCGTCTCCGGCAAGGACAAGCACGAGTTCAAGCCGATGGCGACGCTTTCGCTGGAGGCCGCTGAATGAGCGCGATAGCAGGAAACTGGGTGGCCGTGGGCACCGTGGACGACATTCCGCGCCGGGGCGCGCGCTGCGTGAAGAACGGCGACATGACCATCGCCATCTTCCGCACCGCTGACGACCGCATCTTCGCGCTGGAAGACAAATGCCCCCATCGCAACGGCCCGCTGAGCCAGGGCATCGTCCACGACGGCTGCGTGACCTGCCCGCTGCACAATTGGGTGATCTCGCTCGAAACCGGCCAGGCACAAGGCGCCGACGAGGGCGCGACTGCCGCATTCCCGGTGCGGATCGACGGCAGCCAGGTTCTGCTCGCCCTGACCCCCGCGGCGGAAAAGGCGGCGTGAAAGCTTTGCGAGAACATGCAACCAGCACCGTCATCCCGGAAGCCCGAAGGGCTATCCGGGACCTATTGGAAGAGCGTCGTAGAGCACGGCCCGGTCCTCATCCCAGCGCATATTGGCACCTCCCGCGCTTCCTGCGGAACCCGGCCATGTCTCTCAATGGGTCCCGGCTCTTCCTGCGGTCGGCCGGGATGACGGTGGTCCATGCGGGGAAGAGTATCTCCCATGCCTGAGCCGGTTCGCACAACGTGTCCCTACTGCGGCGTTGGCTGCGGCGTGCTCGCCAAGCCCCAGCCCGACGGCTCGCTGGAAGTCGCCGGCGATCCGGAGCATCCGGCCAATTTCGGCCGGCTCTGCTCCAAGGGGTCGGCGCTGGGGGAGACGATGAGCCTGGATGACCGGCTGCTCTATCCCGAGATCGACGGAAAGCGGGCAAGCTGGGACGCGGCGCTGGACCATGTGGCGCGGGGCTTTCGCGAGACCATCGCCGCGTACGGTCCCGGTTCGGTCGCCTTCTACGTCTCCGGGCAAATCCTCACCGAAGACTACTACGTCGCAAACAAGCTGATGAAGGGTTTCGTCGGTGCGGCCAATATCGACACCAATTCGCGGCTGTGCATGGCGTCTTCCGTTGCCGGTCACCGCCGCGCCTTCGGTTCGGACACGGTGCCGGGAACCTATGAGGACCTGGAGCAGGCCGACCTCGTCGTCATCACCGGCTCCAATCTCGCTTGGTGCCACCCAGTTCTCTACCAGCGCCTCGCGGCCGCCAAGGAGAAGCGGCCTTCGATGAAGGTCGTGCTAATCGATCCGCGCCGCACGATGACGGCCGATATCGCCGACCAGCATCTCGCGATCGCACCGGACGGCGATACCGCTTTGTTCGCCGGCCTGCTCCGGCACATCTGGGAAAACGGCATCGTTTCAAAGACCTATATCGAAAAGTACACGCAGGGATTCAACACGGCTCTGGAAGCGGCGTCCGAATTCAGCCCCGACCGCGTCGCAAGCGAATCCGGGCTCGTCGTCGGCGAGGTCGAGGCGTTCTTCCAGCTCTTTGCGGCTACCGAGCGTGTGGTGACGGTCTACAGCCAGGGGGTCAACCAGGCCGTCTCCGGCACAGTTAAGGTCAACGCCATCATCAATTGCCATTTGGCGACGGGCCGGATCGGACGGCCGGGCATGGGCCCTTTCTCGGTCACCGGACAGCCCAACGCCATGGGCGGCCGCGAGGTGGGCGGGCTTGCCAACATGCTCGCCGCCCATATGGACATCGAGAACGCTTCGCACCGCGATCTCGTCCAGCGCTTCTGGAACGCGCCGCGCATCGCCGACAAGCCGGGCCTCAAGGCAGTGGAGATGTTCCAGGCCGTGGCGGAGGGGCGCATCAGGGCGATCTGGATCATGGCGACCAATCCCGTCGACAGCATGCCGGATGCCGATGCCGTGGCGGCGGCGCTGAAGGCCTGCCCGCTGGTGGTGGTTTCCGATGTCGTGGCCGATACCGATACACTGGCCCATGCCCATGTGAAGCTGCCTTCGGCGGCCTGGGGCGAGAAGGACGGCACGGTGACCAATTCGGAGCGCCGCATTTCGCGTCAGCGCGCTTTCCTGCCGTTGCCCGGCGAGGCCAGGCCCGATTGGTGGCAATTGGCGGAAGTCGGCAAGCGCATGGGTTTTGCCAGGGCGTTCGGCTTTCGCAATGCGGCCGAGATCTTCCGCGAGCATGCCGCTCTTTCGGCATTGGAGAATGCGGGCGCGCGCGATTTCGACATCGGCGCCTATTCGGGCATATCGCAGAGCGAATATGACGGGATGGCGCCTTTCCAGTGGCCGCAGCGGGCCGGCGAAGACCGCCGCCGGACGCGGTTCTTCAGTGAAGGCGGCTTTTTCCACGCCGACCGTAAGGCGCGCTTCGTCCCGGTGCATCCACAGCCGCGAGACGTCACAGGCAAGGACTATCCCTGGACGCTCAACACCGGCCGTGTCCGCGATCACTGGCACACGCTCACCCGCACGGGCAAGAGCGCCCGCCTTTCCGCCCACATGGCCGAACCCTATGGCGAGCTTCACCCCGCGGACGCCGCCCGCCTCGGCATCGCCGAGGCGGAGCTTGTCCGGATTGAAAGTCCTCACGGATCGGTCGTCGTCCGCGCACTTTTGACCGACCGACAGCGGCGCGGTTCCGTCTTCGTGCCGATGCACTGGACCGACCGGTATGCCGCCAGCGGCCGCATCGGCGCCGTAGCGGCCCCGGTCACCGACCCGTTTTCCGGCCAGCCGGCGCTGAAGAACGTCGCCGTCAGGATCAGCCGTTTCGCCGCTGCCCTCTACGGATTTGCTGTTAGCGCGCGCAGGCCCGACATGCGGGACGCCGATTATTGGGCGATGGCGCGGGCAAAGGAGGGCTGGCGCACGGAGATGGCGTTCGCCGCGAAGATCGAAGCGCCCGACGCCTTCTTCCGCCGTGTCCTGGGACTGTCCGAAGACAGCGCGGTCGAAACGATTGCCTATCACGATGCGCGCAGGGGCGATCACCGGCTGGCCGCCTTCGACGGGGCGCGACTGGTGGGCGCGCTCCATCTATCGCGCGAGCCGGTGGCCGTCTCGCGCGGATTTGCGGTGGAACAGCTCGCCGCCTGCCATGACGATCCGCGCAGCCGCTTCCGCGTGATCGCGGGCAGGGCGGGGGCGGACCGGCCGGATCCCGGCGCAATCGTGTGCTCCTGCTTCGGCGTCGGGGTCAACGACATCGCCGCCGCCATCCGCGCCGGCTGCGGTTCCGTCGAGGCTGTCGGGAAGGCCACTTCCGCCGGCACCAATTGCGGCTCATGCCGCGCCGAGATCAAGGGGATCATCGACGCCGCCCGGATCATCGCGGCCGAGTAGGCCGCGCGTCTCAGATAAGCTGCATCCCCTTCAGGGAGGCGTGGCCGTCCTTGCCGATGATGATGTGGTCGTGGATCGCGATGCCCAGCGGCTTTGCCGTCTCGATGAGCGTCTTGGTCATCTCGATATCCGCCCGCGAGGGCGTCGGATCGCCGGACGGGTGGTTGTGGACCAGGATGATGGCGGTTGCCGATAGTTCCAGCGCGCGCCTCACCACCTCGCGCGGATAGACGGGCGTGTGGTCGACCGTGCCCGTCTGCTGGCGCTCGTCGCGGATGAGCGCGTTCTTCTTGTCGAGAAAGAGAATGCGGAGCTGTTCGCGGTCCTCGAAGGCCATGGTCGCCCGGCAATATTCGAGGACCTTCGACCAGGAGGAAAGCACCTGCTTGCCGCGCAGCTCGTTCTTCAGCATGCGCTGGGTGAGGGCGGCGGCGAGCCTGATATCGAGCGCCGCGGCATGGCCGATGCCCTTGACCTCGCGCAGGCGGCTGGCCGGCGCGCCCAGCACCTCGCCGATGGAGCCGAAGCGCTCGAGCAGGGCCTTCGCCGGCGCCTTGGTGTCGGCGCGGGGAATGGAGCGGAACAGCAGCATTTCCAGAAGCTCGTAATCGGCGAGCGCATCGGCGCCGGCTTCCTCGAAGCGCTGCCGCAGCCGGTCGCGGTGGCCTTCGAAATGCTTCCTGCTGGAGGAGGGGGCGGCCTCGACCTTCGCAAGGTCGATCTCCGGCGCGGAAGGCGCGCCTTCGCTGAAAAACAATCGCTCGTCGCCGCCGCTCATTGCCACTCCCGCCTCAGGGTCACGCCGGCATCTTAGGCGGCGAGCCCCGGACGGTCCAGCCCGCCGGGGGAGAGAGTGAACACTTCGCAGCCGTTTTCGGTGACGCCGACGCTGTGCTCGTATTGGGCCGACAGGGAACGGTCGCGGGTGACCGCGGTCCAGCCGTCGGAAAGAACCTTCACATGGGGCCGGCCCAGATTGATCATCGGCTCGATGGTGAAGATCATGCCCGGTTTCATCTCCACCCCCTCATTGGGGCTGCCATAGTGCAGGATATTGGGTGCGTCGTGGAAGAGAAGCCCCAACCCATGGCCGCAGAAATCGCGCACGACCGAGCAGCGCTCCGCCTCGGCATAGGTCTGGATCGCCGCGCCGATGGCGCCGGTGCGCGTACCGGGCTTCACCGCGTCGATGCCGCGCATCAGGCATTCATGGGTGACTTCCAGCAGGCGCTCGGCGGCGCGCTTGATCTTGCCGACCGGGTACATGCGGCTGGAATCGCCGTGCCAGCCGTCGAGGATATAGGTCACGTCGATATTGACGATGTCGCCTTCCCTCAGCGGCTTCTGGTCCGGTATGCCGTGGCACACGACGTGGTTTATCGACGTGCAGGAGGATTTGGTGTAGCCGCGATAGTTCAGCGTCGCCGGCAGGGCCCCGTGGTCCATGCCGAACTCGAAGACGAACCGGTCGATGGTCGCGGTGGTCACGCCGGGCTGCACGATGGAGACGAGTTCGTCCAGGCAGCGCGCGGTGAGCTGCGATGCCTTGCGCATGCCGGCGAACCCATCTTCCCCGTAAAGCCTGATCTGGCCCGTATTGCGCAAAGGCGCGGTGTCGGCGTCGAGATAGGTGACCATCAGCGTAACATGTCCATTTCAATCAAGCGCTCGGGCGCGATCTCAAGCTCATTGATTTGGCATCGTAGCACGAAAGCTTCAACCCCGGCAGCGTGCGCCCGCGCATATGCGGTGCAATATTGCGGGTCGAGATCGCTGCACAGGCGGAAGCGGTCGCAGTCGCCGCGCTGCACGACATAAATCATGATCGCACGCGCCCCGTTCCGGCGCATCGACGCCAGTTCGTCGAGGTGCCGCGCGCCGCGGGCGGTCACCGTGTCGGGGAATTCGGCAAGTCCGCGCTCGCGCATGAAGTGGACGTTCTTGACCTCCACATAGGCCGGCGGGCGGGCGGGGTGCTCGAGCAGGAAGTCGATGCGGGAGCGTTCGCCGTAACGCTGCTCGGGGCGCAGGGTGGGGTACTCTCCAAGATCGTCGACGATGCCGGCGCGGATGGCTTCTGCGGCCAGCCTGTTGGGCAGTCCCGTGTTGACGCCGACAAGCGTGCCGTCGGCCTCCACCACCTCCAGCGTGTGGGCGTATTTGCGCTTCGGATTGGCCGACTGCGACAAGAACACGCGCGAGCCCGGCGCGGTGAGGCCGAGCATGGAGCCGGTATTGGGAACGGCGGCGGTGATCATCGATCCGTCCGCCATCTCCACATCGGCAAGGAACCGCTTGTAGCGCCGGATGAGCCGGGCCTCGATCAGGGGAGTGGGAAACTTCACTCGGCCGCTCCCGCTTCGGTCGGCTGCCGGCCGTGGGCGATGCGCCGGCGGTAGAGCCGTCCCAGCATCATCGGCGTCAGATACATCGGTATCTGATAGCAGCCGATGAACAGGAGCAGCGGATCGGTTATCGCGGCCGGCAGCGCCGTGAGGAAAAGCGCAATGTTCCGGTTGCCGGCGGCAATCGCCACGGAAACGCTGCCCTCGGCGCTCAGGAAGCGCCCGCTTGTCAGCAAGGCGGCGACCTGCAGCGCCAGATTGGCGGCAAAGGCCACGGCCAGGTTGAAGACGAGAAGAGCGGGCCTCTCAAAAACCGCATCGCCCACCGCCGACATGAGCCCGACGACCACCGCCGCCATGACGATCGCGGACAGTCCGTCGATCGCCTTGATCTGCTCGACACGCGGATCGGGCATGACCAGGCGGCGCAAGACGACCGCGGCGGCGACGGAGGCGGCTATGACGGCGAGTAGCTTTCCGGCGGCGGCCAATATCTCGCCGGGCGAGCCCAGCGCCGGACTCAGCCAGAAGACGGGAATGACCGTCAGCGGCAGGATCGCCGTCGCCACGCTCAAAAGCCTGAGCGAGGGCGCGGGATCGCCGCCCATGATGATCGCGAGATTGGGGCTGCCGGAAATCGGTGCCGCCGCCGTCATCAGCAGCAGCGCCATGGCGAGCGCCCCGTCGATGCCCATCGCGTTGAGAACGACCGCGACGATGACGGGCAGGGCCAGTTGAAGCGTCAGCACGGCGCTCAGCGAATGCCGCAGGTCGCGCCCCGCGCCCACCAATTGGCGGGGGCCGACGCGGAACGCCGCCAGAAACAGCATCGCCGCGATCATCTCGGCGATCCACGGTTTGAGCAGCCGGGCGAGCTCCGGCGAGGCGATACCGAGGATCAGCCCGCCGATCAGCAGCCAGGGAGCGTGTCGCGCCGCATGGCCGAGCATGGAAAGAGGTGCTGCCGCCAGGCCGGCCATGATGTCCTCGAACAAGTTGGACCCGGTTCTTACCGCCGCCGCCTCGCGGGCGTCAAACGGCCAGTGGCCCGCGCTGACCGTGCCAGAGGCGCATCCGCGAAGCCGATCTTGCGCAATCGCACGGCGCAAGCGGCTTTCCATGGCGCGCGGCCATGCTTTAACATTGCCCGATTGGGGGGCGGAGGCGGGCGGATTCTCCCGTCGTCATTGTACGGGGAAGGTTGGGACGCAATCGGCGTCGACGGGAGAGGCGGGCCAGTTGGAAAAACAGAGCCGGAAGAATTCAATGCAATATGATTGGATCGATACGTTCAAGGGTTTCCGGCAGCAGGAACTGTACGAAATCTACCGCAAGGAATGGTGGACCCAGGGCCGGCAATTCGACGACGTCATGCGCATGATCGAGCATTCCGACCTTGCCGTTGGATGCTGCGCCGAGGATGGGAGGCTGGTCGGTTTTGCCAGGGTTTTGACCGACTTCACGTTCAAGGCGCTGATATTCGACGTGATCGTTCACGAGGGGTTTCGGGGGCGTGGCGTGGGCCAGGCGATCGTCAGCCGCATCATAGGCCACGAGGCGCTTGCCAACGTTCGCAGCTTCGAGCTGTACTGCCCCGAGCAGGTCGTGCCGTTCTACAGCAAGCTGGGCTTCAGCAAGCGCACGTCGCACCTGCTGTCCTTTGCCCGGTAGCCAGCTCCCGCTCATTGGTCGATGCAAGGCGGCTCCAGGAACTGCCTGATGCTCGTTCGATCGAGGAAATGAGCCTGATAGACATTAATCGACGCTGACCGCCGCCACGGAGCTGCGAAGCGCCGCGGCAAAGTCGGGATGGTCATAAAGGTCGTTGTGTCCGGAGGCGATCGTGATGTTCTCGCGCAGGTCGCCGGCCGCCCGGCGAACGGGCGCCGAGCGTGCCGCGGGAACGATGCTGTCGTTTTCCGCCGTGATCACCGCCACCGGCACGTCGAGATCGCGCAAGGTTCGTGCCGTCTCCATGCGATGCCGCAGCAAGAGGCGCACTGGCAGCCACGGATAGTGGTGAGCGGCAAGGTTCTTGAGCGAATCGAATGGGGTCACCATGACGATGCCCTGCAAAGGCCGGGCGGCTGCCAGATCCACTGCAACCGCAGCGCCGAGGCTGAGGCCGATTGCGACGACGTCGGCTTCGGCCTCGCCGGCCAGGTGATCATACGCACGCCGGGCATCGTCGAACAAGGCGGCCGCCGAGGGGCGCCCGCCGCTCGGCCCATATCCGCGGTAGTGCAGCGCGGCGACCTCGTGCTCGGGAAATATCCGGCGCAGCATCAGGACAAGCGCGTCGGCGTTCCAGGCATTGCCGCCGAAGCCCAGCAGGACCGGCCGTCGTCCGGCTGCCGGACGCTCCGCCGGCAGGCGCACCAGGACGATCTGCGCGCCGTCCTTCGTTGCCAGTTCGACACGGCGCGCTTCGTCAGGCAGTTCGGGTCCGAAAGCGGCAAGGCCGGCCGGAAAGATCAGCCAGGTCTGAAGGATATAGGCGACAGCGGCGACGAGCGCGTATAGTCCCGCGAGCGCCAGCGTCAGTTTCAGGAGCCACATCGCCGGAACTTCGCCCAACGCCGGTGATTTGGCAATGGCGCGACGCAAACGCCTGCGACAGTGCGGGCGTACGGGGCCGGACGGGAACGGCTTGCGACCCGGCTCGTCCTGGCGGGCTTTGGCCCTACCGGGCGAAGCGGTCGTGGCTGAAGACGAAGTCGGCGCCTTCCGCCGGCTGATGGCAACCGATGCAGGCGCCGACCTTGCCTGCCATCTTGGCGCCGTCGGGTGTATTGGCCACCATCCCGTCCGGCATGTACTTCACCCAGAACCAGTCGCGGCTTTCGGGCGCATATCCCTCCTCGCGGCGGAACATCACTCCCATGGAATCAAAATTGCGCAGCGGATTCTTGAAGGTCTCCTCCACCGAGAGATCTTCCCCGCGATAGTTGCGCTTGAGGATAAAGGTACCGGTCCGGCCGCCTACGCTGACCGTCCCCGAGATGTACTGGATCACCGGACCGTGCATTGAGGTTCCGGCATAGGGATGCGTCTGGATGGCTTCCTCGCCGACAATTCCCCTCTGCTCCAGCGCCTGCCAAAGCTCTTCGGCAAAGTCTACTTCCTCAGGGCCGCCGAATGGCGGCCTTTGGTCCTGACCCAGAGCCGGTGTCGCAACACCGAGCGCGGCCATGATGCCCGCCAGACGGAGCGCCCGGTTCATTCTTGCTTTCGGCATTTGTTCCTCCCTTTGCGCTTGCGTTAAGGGGGCCGCCCTGGAGCGAGCCCCTTTCTCCGCCGATTGCCGCTATTCATCCGAGGCAGTCCTTCTGCTGCCCTTCGCATCGGCCTTCTCGATCACGGCCAAGGCGGATGGCGCAACTACGCCTGAAAGGGCTGTTGGCCGGTGCATCGAAAAAGCGATGTTGTGCGCAGTCTTGCTCACCCTCGATCCGCTCCAGAAAATGCCGGGACCAAACATCTATTGGACGGCATGCGGATTGATCTGGCGCTTGGCGAGCGTGGTGAGCCGCTCGTCTTCCGCCTTCTCCTCGTCAAGGATCGACAGGAGCTCGTCGAGATCCTCGTTCAGGCCGAGCTGCTTGGCCCAGGCGGCGAGCGTGCCGTAGATCGCGATCTCGTAGTGCTCGATGCGCTGGGCCGACGCGATCAGCCCGGCGTCGCGCAGGTTCGGTTCGTCGATCATGCCGGCCCACTTCTCGGCCTCCTCGACCATCGCCGCCATGGATTGATCCTTGTGCTCGCGCGGGGCCACCCCGTGCCGCTCCAGCATGCGCCTGACCCGTTCCAGTTGAGAGCGTGTCTGCGACGCGTGCTCCTCAAGGCCGTTCTTCAGCTCGGCGTCGGCGGCCTTGTCGGCGATCCGCGGCAGGGCGTCGGACAGCATTTCCTCAAGCGATCGGGTTTCCTGCAACTCGGTCAGATACATCTGACGAAAATCGGTGACGTGCATGGCTGGTCTCTCCTCTGTCTCGGGCGGGTGTTTCGTCCGGCCCGTTCAGACGCGGCTCTGCGGGCCGGGCAGTTCCTCGAACGGCAGGTCGAGCTCGCGCAGGATCCGCCGCACCTCCTCTTCCTGTAGGTCCATCTTGGAGGCGGCGTAGGGCATCTCGCTGCGGCGTCCCTGGCAGCGTATGACGACGCTCGCCACGCCTTCTCCGCGTTCGCGCTTCGTCTCCTCAAAGGTGCAGCCCTTCTCGGTGAGCCACTGGCGGAATGTCTGCGGGTTCATCGCTCGCTCCCTCGTGTTGTCGGTTCCGCGATCTCCCAGGTCACGCGGCGTACCATGGCCAGGAAATGGCGATGATGCCGAACCAGAACAGCAGCAGGATCAAAAAGGCGACGAGCACCGCCGTGGCGGTCGGCACGTAGGGCCACCTGCCGCCGCGCGAGTAGACCCACCGCTCGCGCGTATAGACCCAGTCCGGCCAGGCAAGCACCGCGAGTACGATCAAAACGAACAGCAGCCAGAACCAGAACGCTTCCATGGATCGCCCTTGGTACGTCGGAAACCCTTCCTACGCACCAACCCCTGCGGTCGCGCCTTGTTCCATAAAGGCTCGGCCCGGCTGCGCGGGGCGCTACAAGCGCTCCGGCGGCAGCGGGACCCGCGCCGGGCCGTGGAGCACCGTGCCGTCGGCGGCGAAGATCGAGCCGTGGCAGGGGCAATCCCATGTCCGGTCGGCATTGTTCCAGGTGAGGGGGCAGCCCTTGTGCGTGCAGTGGGCGGACATGGTGTGCAACTTGCCCGCTTCGTCCCGCCAGGCGGCGATGTGCTTCTTGTCTTTCACGAGCACGCCGCCATGGCCGGGGGCGATGTCGTCCACGCTCTCCACCACCGACTGGCTTTCGCCGCTCTTGTGGAAATCCTCGGGGTAGGGCCGCGTGGGATCGTAGAGCGCCTTCCAGGGCGTCGGGCGCTCCATGATCGCGTCAGCGATCATCATACCGACGGCGGCGCCGTTGCTGATGCCCCAGGCGTTGAAACCGGTGGCGATGTGGAAGCCAGGTGCCTTCTCCGGGTCCGGTTCGCCGGCATAGGGCACCCGGTCGGCGGTGTCGTAGTCCTCGTTGCACCAGCGCCAGACCGTCTCGCCCACCGGCAGGTTCCCGCGCGCCCAGTCCTCGAGCTCCGCGAAACGGCTGGCGACGTCGCCTTCCTGCCCCGTGTTGAAGCGCGGCCCGAGGGCAAGAAGCAGCGGGCCTTCCGCGTCCCGCCCGGTGCGCAGGGAGCGCGACTGCTCCTCCTCCACGGTGATGAACATGCCGTCGATCGGTGCCGAATCGTCGATGCGGAAGGCCATCACGGTGTGGCTGCGCGGCTGCGTGCGGTTCGCCATGCCGACCGGGCTTTTCACGGTCATGTTGGTGGCCACCACCACATTCTCCGCATGCACCGTCCCGCCATCGGTGACGACGCGCCACCGGCTTGCTTCGCCGATGAACCGCGCGCGGCTTTCTTCGAAGATGCGCCCGCCGCGATCCGCCACTGCGCGGGCGAGCGCGGTCAGGTACATGGCGGGGTTGAACTGCGCCTGGTCGGGAAAGACGAGCGCGCCCGCATTGTCGAAGGGGAGCGGCGCCCGGTCCACGACCTCGGCGGAAAGGCCCAGGGTGCGGGCGGCCTCGGCCTCCGCCTCGATGGCGGACTTCAAGCCGGGATCCTGCGTATAGGTGTAGGCGGGCTTCCGCTCCAGGTCGCAGGCGATATCGTACTCCCTGATCCAGCTCCCGATCCGGTCCACTCCCGCCTTGTTGGCATCCGCATAGGCGCGTGCCTGCTCGGTTCCAAGGGTGTCGATCAGCCGGCGGTAGATCAGCCGGTGCTGCGTGGTGATCTTGGCGCTCGACCGCCCGGTCACCTGTTGCCCGACCCGCAAGCCTTCCAGAACGATGACCGAACGCCCAGCCTCCGCGAGACGCAGGGCGACGGTGAGCCCGACGATGCCGGCGCCGACGACCACGGTCTCGGCATGGATCGAGCCTTCGAGCGGCGGATAGTCCGTCGCTTCGGCAGTCGCGACCCAGCAGCTTCCGGGCTTTCCGGTGAGTGCCGGCATCGGACTACTTGTTCTCGTAGGTGCCGACGAGCTCCGCCTCGGCAATGATGTGCGGCTTCGCCTGCTCGAGCATGTCATCGACCTTGGCCTTGCCGTCGCAATGCAGCGTCTCGACATCGAGGGCGAAGAGGCGGAAATGATAGTGATGGACGCCGTGACCCTTGGGCGGCTGCGGCCCATCGTAGTGCGGATTGCCGAAATCGTTCACCCCGTGGCCGAGGCTCTCTGTCTTGGCACCGGCCGTCGTACCCTCCGGCAAGCGGTCGCGCTCGGCGGCGATGTCGTAGACGCCCCAGTGGCGGAAGGTGCCCGAAGGGGCATCGGGATCCTCCACGACCAGAACGAAGCTCTTCGCCTCCGGCGGCGCGTCCTCCCAGACGAGCGGAGGCGAGATGTTTTCGCCCTGGCGGGTGTACTTATCAGGAATTCTCTCCCTATTGCCGAAGGCCGGGCTCGATAGAGCAAACGCCATGGGATTTCTCTCCTCATCTCTGTCTGTGAGCAAACTCGGCAAGCGCCGGGAGAGTTCCGAAACGGCAAGGGGCATCGGCGGGGAATCGGCTGGCGGCATCTTGCCGATGACCGGATCCAGAATCCTTGCCATTGAGATCGGCGTGGACTGAGCATTCCGATTCATGAGGAGCTATGGCGCTTCAGCGCATTCTGCCAAGGGGTCGTTGCTTTTCGCTCCGGTTCAACAGGTTCATGGCGCAACTGAGTTGATTTCAGTCGAGAAGCGCTCAGATGGGCCAGCTATGCTCGACTGAAAAACAGTTGAAGGCTGAGCTGCCGGTTCCTGTTGATCCGCGCGCAGGAGCATCTGCTGGTGACCGGGCGCCAGAACGCCGCCGAACGCGTCGCCGCCTTCCTGCTCGACATGTTCGAGCGCCAGGACTGCCTGCCGCAGGTCGAGCTCGTCATGTCGAGGACCGATATCGGCGATTATCTCGGCCTGACGATCGAGACCGTCTCTCGCGTTTTCTCAAAGTTCCGCGAGAAGGGCTACATCCGCCTGCAAGGCGTGCGCACCGTGGAACTCGTCAAGCCGGAGGCGCTCCGCTCCCTTTGCGTCTGAACAGCTCGAGCCTCTTCAAGACGCTGCCGCGCGGACCGTCTGGGTGGCTGCATGGCGCCCGGGAATACGGCCGCAGGGGGAGGTTAAAAGATAACGCTGAGATTCGCCAGGTGAATGAGGCGCGCCGAGCTGTAAGCGGCCTATTCACGGCTGCGGCAATCGGTTGGATTCCACAAAGGCGTTTTCACCGTTCACGAAAAACGTGCTCCCGCCTTTCGAGGATATTGAACGGCTTGCGTTCCGGATATGTGGGGGGATGGCACTGGCAATGAGTTCAATTAGGGTTTAATAGACCCTCTATGCGCAATGACACGCGAGAGCGGCTCGACACGCTCACCAGGTGGCTTGACGAGCGGATCAGCCAAGCAGAGCCGGGTGAGCACCTTCCGACTGTGCGCGAAATGATGCGCCGTTTCTCGACAGCCCAACGCATGGTGGAGCGCGCCCTGAAGCCCCATCTTGCCGCCGGTCGTCTCAAGGCGAGGCCCGGCGCCGGCATCGTCGTCTGCGACCCGGAAGCGGAATCGGACTCCCAATCGTGGGAAGGCGATCTTCTCGTGCTCTACCGGATTTCGGATAGCCGCCTGGCGCGCAATCTCCTGCAGGAGGTGGAGGTGCGCCTCAAGCGCAAGGGGATCAGCATCCTGCAGATCGGTTACTCGACGGAGGAGCAGGCGCTGTCGGTGCTCAGCAAGATGGGGCGCTTCAAGACCTGTCTCCTGCAGATCCATTTCGAGGTGCTGTCCATCGAATTTCTGGCGGCCCTGCGCAAGCATGTCGAGAGCGTCGTCATCGATGGCGTCTCGGCCACCGGGATCGACGCCGATTCCATCGGCACCAACTGGCGAGAGGCGCTCGCCATGGCCTATCGCACCCTCAACGACAAGGGGCACGACCGTATCGCTTTCCTTACCTCGGCCCACCGCGCAAGGCAGATCGCCATGGCCCGGCGCGAATATCTCGTCCTTTGCGAATCCCACGGCGCGTCCGGCGGCCGCTGGCTCATTGAACTCGACAAGCTTCCGGGAAGCTATCAGATCGCCGACATACGCGACGCACTTGCCCGACACCTCGATGAGGACGGAAACCTTCCCTTTACGGCGCTCGTGGTGTGGGGCGTAACCGAGGGCTTCATGCTGGAGCGTGCGCTGAGCGAGCTGGGTGTGATAGATGATCTGAGCGTCGTGCTGCTCGGGACAATCGATTTTCCTTCCGAGCACCTCAAGCGGTTCGACGTGGTCGGCAACAGCAATCACGAGAAGTTTGCGGTCTTCGAGACCATTTTGAGCGACCGCATCGCCATGCGCGAGCGACCGCCGGAAAGCCACTACTTCCATATCTCCCATGCGTCCCACGGGAGTATTCTTCCTCCCGGTGATTGAGTTCAATCGTGGTTGTATCACGGATTATACTCACTTAGCCTCCTTGTCTTCAGGGGAGGGCGGTGTGTCATGGATTTCGGTGGCCCGCAGGCAACAGTGGGTGTTTCCATCATCGGCGCGGGTGAGCGCGGCGTCTACTTTGTCGGCACGCGCATGGCGGAGCTGGCGGCCGAGACCGGCTTGCGCATTGTTGGCGTTCATGACCTGCTGACGGATCGGGCTCGCTTCGCGGCAGATCATCTCAACGGAATCTACGCGCGCCTTGGCATTGCCCATGAGGTTGCGGTTTTCGACGAACTGGACGAGGCGGCAAGCGCCGGTTCGGTCGATCTCGTCATCGTCACCACCCACACCAACGCCCATCGCGGGCCCGTGGAAAAGGCGATCGCCGCCGGCAAGCGCGTGTATCTCGACAAGCCGATCTCGGTGACGCTTGACGACGCCCTGGCCATCGGCAGGGCGGAGGAAGCCGGCGGCAAGCCGGTGATGATGGGTTTCACCCGCCGCTATGAGCGGCCATGGATCGAATCGGTCCGACTTGCACGCAACGGTACGATCGGCGATCCGCACATGCTGCTTCTGCGCTCGGTCATTCCCTACACGCGCTACCTCCAGCTCTGGCATCGCGACAGCGCGCGCTCGGGTGGGGCGCTCAACGACAAGTGCTCGCACCATTTCGACGTGCTGAACTGGATCGCGCAAAGCCGCGTGGCGTCGGTATCGGCCATCGGCGGCCGCAGCGGCATTTTCGCGCCGGATCCGGACGCGCCGGCACGATGCAGCGAATGCGATCGCGCCTGTCCTTACCGCCGTCACCAGACGCTTGTCGACCAATTCGAGGGCGTTGGGGGCGCCGCCAACCCGAGCTGGACGCGCGCCGCGCGTGTGGAAGACCGCAACGACAACTGCGTCTATCTGCCCGGATCCGACATCGACGACCATGCCATCGTCACCGTGCGCTATGAGAACGGCATCTCCGCCTGCCTGTTCTTCACCATCTTCGGACCGTGGGCGGAGGACCAGGAGACGCTGGAGGTGGTCGGCTCCAGCGGGCGGCTGCGCATGGAGCGGCATTCCGGCGCTATCGACCTCGTGTCCGACTACGGCCGCAAGCACGAAACCGTCTCCTTCCGGGATCCCGACCGCTCTTCGACCCATTTCGGCGCCGATCTTGAGCTGGTGCGCACCATCCGCCGCTTTCACGACGGCGAGAGGCCGCCGGTGGGTGTGGCCGAGGGGATCGAATCCCTGCGCATGGTGCTGGCCGCGCAGAAATCCCTGCGCGAGGGCGGTGCGCCGGTCGATCCGCATGGGCTGGAGGTGGGGGAATGAGTGCGCCGCGCCTGCCGGATCATCTCACGCCGCTGGCGGCGTCGCTCGGCCTGCGGCCGCTTTACGGCGACATCCACAACCATTGTGCGCTCTCCTACGGCCATGGCAGCCTCGACAACGCGTTGGCACGTGCGCGCCTGCAACTCGACTTCGTGTCCGTCACCGGACACGCCGACTGGCCCGACATGCCTGTGGACGAGCCCGAAGTCGCGCATATTGTCGATTTCCACGTGAAAGGCTTCGCCCGGCTCAGAGAAAGCTGGCCGCGCCATTTCGCGACGCTTGCGCGCTACAATGAGGAAGGCCGGTTCACGGTCTTTCCCGGCTATGAGATCCATTCCTGCGCCCATGGCGATCTCACCACGGTCTATGCCGATCTGGAAGCGGCCGACATCGTGCTGGCCGAAAGCCCGGGCGAGTTGCGCCGGAAACTGCATGCGGCAATGGGCAGGCGCGCCTTCGCCTTTCCGCACCACATCGGCTACCGCCAGGGCGCGCGCGGGATCAACTGGGCGACCTTCGATACCGCTCTCTCGCCCTTTGTGGAAATGAACTCGATGCATGGCTGCGCCGAGACTTCCGAGAGCGAGCGCAGCTACCTGCATTCCATGGGACCGGTCGACGGCGCCTCGACCATGCGGGCGGGGCTTGCCGCCGGCCATGTCTTCGGCGTCGTCGGCAACACCGACCACCACAGCGGTTATCCCGGCTCCTACGGCCATGGGCGCATGGGCCTTTACGCCCGCTCGAACAGCCGCGAGGACATCTGGCAGGCCATGCAGTCACGGCGCACCAATGCGCTGACCGGCGACAATGTTCACCTGCTCACCGCCGTCGGCGATACGGTTCAGGGCGGTGTGCTTGCACCACAGGAGCATGCGGTGCTGTCGATCGAGGCGGTGGCGGGCGGCTTCATCGATTGCATCGACGTCATTCGCAACAGTGCCCTTTTCCAGCGCATCACGCCGCAGCTTTCGCCCGCGCCGGTTGCCGTTCGGGCGGATGGCTGGCTGGAGACTGTTCTATACGTTGAACTCGGCTGGGGTGCGCGCGGCAGGTCGCATCTATGGGAAGGGGAATTGAGCCTCCAGGGTGGCGAGATCCTGGCGGTCGAGCCGCGCTTTCGCGGGGCCGAGATCGTCTCGCCGCTGGAGGGCGAGGAGGCCGGCCATCCGCTGCCTGAACTTTCTTTCGACGGAAAGACCGTTCGCTTCGCCGTCACCGCCGACGCCAACCCCAACAACGTCACCGCCGCTACCCAGGGACTCGCACTGCGTCTCAGGCTCGATGAGGCGAGCACCGTTCGCGCCGAGTTGTGCGGCAAGCCGGTCATGCTTCCCGCGCGCCGCCTTTTCGAAGGGGCCGTGAGCGGCAATCTCGGCCCCATCGACAGCCCCGCCTACCGCTTCCACAGCCTGCCCCGACCGCAAGAATGGCAATGGGGCGGCGTTGTCGCGCTTGGCCGTATCGAACACGGCGAAAACCTCTATGTCCGTCTGCGCCAGCAGGGCGGGCAAATGGCCTGGGCCTCGCCCATCTTCTGCCGGCGGGAAGCCGCCGCATGAGGGAGAGAACCGGGGGAACGGAGAAGAACAGAGGCTGGAACTGAATGGGAGAGATCACATGAATTCGTTACGCACGCTGTTGATGGCCCTTGCCGGGTCATCCATGCTCGCGCTGTCGGCACAGGCGGTGGAGCTCAACATCGTCCATGGGGCGATCGGCAAGGACAACGAGGTCCTGCGCAAGGAACTCGACCGGTTCGAGGAGAAGACGGGCCACACCGTCAACATCGTCTCCATGCCGGAATCGACCACCGACCAGTTCGGCCAGTACAAGCTTTGGCTTGCCGCGCAGAGCAGCGACATCGATGTCTACCGCATTGACGTCATCGGCGCGCCGCAGATCGCCGAGCACTTCGTCGACCTGACGGAGCACACAAAGGACATCATCGGCGACTTCGTGCCGGCGGCGGTGGAATCGCAGACCGTCGACGGCAAGCTGGTGGCGCTGCCCATGTTCCTCGGCGCGCCGGCGCTCTATTACCGCAAGGACCTTCTGGAGAAATACGGCGAGCCGGTGCCGACGACCTGGCAGGACATGACGGAGACGGCAAAGCGCATTATGGAAGCCGAGCGCGCGGAAGGCAACGAGGCCATGTGGGGCTTCGTCTTCCAGGGCGCGCCCTATGAGGGGCTCACCTGCAACGCGCAGGAGTGGATCGCCAGCTTCGGCGGCGGCCGCATCGTGGAGACCGACGGTTCCATCGGCATCAACAACGAGAAGGCGGCAGAGGCGCTTGATCTCGCGGCCTCCTGGGTGGGCACCATCGCGCCCGAAGGCGTGCTCAACTACCAGGAGGAGGATTCGCGTGGCGTCTTCCAGTCCGGCAATGCCGTCTTCATGCGCAACTGGAACTATGCCTATGCGCTGGCGGCGGGCGAGGATTCGCCGGTGAAGGGCAAGTTCGCCGTCACCACGCTGCCGGTGGGGGCCGAAGGCGAGAGATCCGCCGCCACGCTGGGCGGCTGGCACCTGGGGGTGGCCAAATATTCCAAGCACCAGGAGGAGGCGATCGAATTGGTGCGCTTCCTCAACAATTACGAGAACCAGAAGGAGCGCGCCATCGAGACCTCGCGCCCGCCGACGCTGACCGCTGTCTATGACGATCCGGACGTGGCCGAGAAGCAGGAGTTCATCCCGCTTTGGAAGCCGGTGGTGGACAACGCCCTGCCGCGCCCCTCGGCTGCGACCAAGCGCAAATACAATGAGGTATCCTCGGAGTTTTGGACTGCGGTGCACGACACGCTATCGGGCGACGGCACGGCCGAAGAGAACCTGCGCAAGCTTGAGGCCAAGCTGAAGCGCCTGCGCGGCTCCGCCTGGTGATGGACGTGGGCGCCGTTCCGGTAGCGAGCGACAGGGGCGGCGCTCGCCCTGCGCATGGCGAGAAGGGGGAGGTCCGGGTGCGCCGGACCGATCCCTCGGCGCTTTCCCGGCAACGCATCGCCTCGGCATGGTTGTTCCTGTCGCCGATGCTGGCGGTGCTCGCGGCGGTTGCCGCCTATCCCCTGATCCGCACGTTCTATTTCAGCTTCACCGACGCCTCGATCGACTTGATCGACGAGGCGCAATGGGTGGGCTTCCGCAACTATCTGGAATATGTCGACTACGGCGAAGGGGAGGGGGAGTATTTCGGCCTGCTGGTCGACGAGCGCTGGTGGCGCGCGGTGTGGAACACGTTGCGCTTCACCTTCCTCTCGGTGACCTTCGAGACCGCCTTCGGCCTCGTCGTCGCGCTGGTCTTGAATACGAACTTCAGGGGACGTGCCCTCGTGCGCGCCGCCGTCCTCATTCCCTGGGCGATCCCCACCATCGTCTCGGCCAAGATGTGGGCCTGGATGATGCACGACCAGTTCGGCATCCTGAACGACATGCTCATGCGACTTCACGTGATCGCCGAGCCCGTCGCCTGGACCGCCTCGGACCAGACGGCGATGCTCGCCGTCCTCATCGTCGACGTCTGGAAGACCACGCCCTTCATGGCGCTCCTGATCCTGGCAGGGCTGCAGATGATCCCGGCTGACATTTATGAGGCGGCCAAGCTCGACGGCATCAGTCCCGTCCGCGTGTTCTGGCGCGTCACCTGGCCGCTCGTCCTGCCGGCCGTGCTTGTCGCCGTCGTCTTCCGCGCGCTCGACGCGCTGCGGGTGTTCGACATCATCTATGTGCTCACCCCCAACAACGACGCCACGCGCACCATGTCGATCTTCGCGCGCGAGAACCTGTTCGATTTCGACCAGTTCGCCTACGGGTCGGCGGCCTCGACGCTGCTTTTCCTGATCATCGCCATGCTCACCATCTCCTTCATATGGGCGACGCGGATGAACGTGGAACGGGAGGAATGATGATGGCCGTGCCATATCTGTTGAAACGCACAGCCTTTTACGCGCTGGTCGCCGTGATCGTCTTCCAGGCGGTCTTCCCCTTCTACTATGCCATCCTCACCTCGCTGGAATCGGGCCAGGCGATCTTCGAGGTCAACTACCTTCCCTACAGCCTGTCGCTCGACAACTACTGGCGCATGATCTCCGACGGCGTCTTCGGCAAGCAGATCCTGAACTCCGTTTTCGTGGCGACCGTGGTCGTGATCATCTCTCTCTCGCTGGCGGTCACGGCGGCCTATGCCTTCAGCCGCATCCGCTTCCGCGGCAGGGGGCTTCTGCTTCTCACCATCCTGTCGGTCTCCATGTTCCCGCAGATTGCGGTGCTGTCCGGCCTGTTCGAGGTGATCCGCACGCTCGGCCTCTTCAACTCGCTGTGGTCGCTGGTGTTCTCCTACATGATCTTCACGCTGCCCTTCACCGTCTGGGTGCTGACCACCTTCATGCGCAAGCTGCCGGTGGAAATCGAGGAGGCGGCGGTGATGGACGGTGCTTCGCCGGTGACCATCATCCGCCGCATCTTCCTGCCGCTCATGTGGCCGGCAATGGTGACGACGGGGCTGCTCGCCTTCATCCATGCGTGGAACGAGTTCCTGTTCGCGCTCACCTTTCTTTCCACCGACAGCCAGCGCACCGTGCCGGTGGCGATTGCGATGATCTCGGGCGTGAGCGAGTTCGAGATCCCCTGGGGCAACATCATGGCCGCTTCGGTGATCGTCACCCTGCCGCTGGTGATCCTCGTCCTCGTCTTCCAACGCAAGATCGTGTCCGGCCTCACTGCCGGCGCCGTGAAAGGGTGAAGCCATGGCCTCGGTCGAACTGAAATCCATCTGCAAGGCGTTCGGCAGCGTGAAGGTGCTGCGCGACGTCGACCTCACTCTGGAAAAGGGCGAGTTCGTCGTCTTCGTCGGGCCGTCGGGCTGCGGCAAGTCCACGCTGCTCCGGCTGATCGCCGGGCTGGAGGACATCACCAGCGGCGATCTTTTCATCGACGGCGAGCGGGTCAACGCCGTCCTGCCGGCCAAGCGCGGCATCTCCATGGTCTTCCAGTCCTATGCGCTCTATCCGCATATGAGCGTCTACGAAAACATGGCCTTCGGGCTGGAGCAGGCGCGGCTCGGCAAGGATGAGGTCCGCCGGCGCGTAAACGATGCTGCGGCCATGCTGCAGATCGAGGCCTATCTCGACCGCAAGCCGAAACAGCTTTCCGGCGGGCAGCGCCAGCGCGTTGCGATCGGCCGCGCGATCACGCGCAACCCGAAGGTCTTTCTCTTCGACGAGCCCTTGTCCAACCTCGATGCCGCCCTGCGCGTCGACACCCGCATCGAAATCGCCCGCCTGCACAAGCGGCTTTCCGGCACCACGGTGATCTATGTCACGCACGACCAGGTGGAGGCGATGACGCTGGCCGATCGCATCGTCGTGCTCAATGCCGGCCGCGTGGAACAGGTCGGCACGCCGCTCGACCTCTACGAGCGGCCGGCGAGCCGCTTCGTCGCCGGCTTCATCGGCTCGCCGCGCATGAATTTCGTCGAAGGGCCCGTCGCCGCTAGTCACGGCGCCCATTGCTACGGCATCCGGCCCGAGCATGTGCGCCTGTCGCGCCAGGACGGGCAATGGCGCGGGCAGGTGGTGCTGGTCGAGCAATTGGGCAGCGACACCTTCGTCCATGTCGCCACCGAAGAGGCGGGCCTCATCAACGCGCGGGCGGTCGGCAGCCACGCCTTCTCCTCGGGCGAGACGGCCTATGTCACGCCGGATGCCGAGCGGGCGCTCCTCTTCGATGCCGAGGGCCACCCGCTTGAACGTCGGATCGCCGCATGAGCCACCGCCCGATCTGCATCATCGGCAACGCCAATCTGGACCTCGTGTGCGGACCTCTCGATGACTGGCCGGAACGCGGCACCGAGACGTTTCTGCCGCGGTCGGACCTGCGCATCGGCGGCTCGGCAGCGAATACCGCCCTGGTGCTGCAGCGTCTGGGCGCGCGAGGCGGCTTGGTCTCGGCGGCTGGTGCCGATGCCGCCGGACGGATGCTCGCGGCCCGTTTCCAGGGCACACTTGATCGTGTAGCTGTGATCGAAGCGCCGACAAGCGTCACTGTCGGCCTGCTTCATCCCGACGCGGAACGGACGTTTCTTTCGACCGACGGCCATCTGGACCTGCTCGATCTCGGGTTTTTCCTTTCGCAGCTTGAAGACTGGTCGGTGGAGGGGGCGCTGGTCCTCGTCAGCGGCGCCTTCGCCATGCCGGGGCTGCTCAAGGACCACATGGAGCTTCTGTCCGTCCTCAAGGAAGCCGGTGCAGAAGTTGCCATCGACCCAGGCTGGCCAGGCACAGACTGGGCAGAAGATGTGCGCGAGCAGGCGTTGGAATGGATCGCCCTGGCCGATCATGTTCTGATGAACGACAAGGAAGCGCTCGGCCTTGCCCGGGCGGGCGATCTCGATGCGGCGTGCGCCTTCTTCGATGCGGAGCTCGCCGCCGGCCGGCGGCTGGTGATCAAATGCGGGAAGAACGGCGCGCTCGCCCTTTCCGGCGGCACTGCCGTGTCGGCGTCCGCGCGCCCGCTGACAGTTTTCGATACCGTCGGCGCGGGCGATGCCTTCAATGCGGGATATCTGGAAGCGGTCGCGCGGGGCCTCGCGCTCGTGCCCGCGCTGAAAGCAGGCGTGGCCGTGGCGGGGAGGGTGATCGCGGAGTTCCCGCGCACGAGCCTGCCCATCGCCCTCGAAGCCGGGGAGGGATGAGCATGGCCCGCAACATTCTGCTTCTCATCGCCGACGATCTGGGGCGGATGACGGGCTGCTACGGCGAGACGGCCATCCGCACCCCCAATATCGACGCGCTGGCGGCAAGCGGCACGCGCTTCGACATGGCCTTCACCTCCACCGCCTCCTGCAGCGCCAGCCGCTCGGTCGTCTATTCGGGGCTCCATACCCATGAGAACGGGCAATACGGCCTTAATCACGACCATCATCACTTCATCACCTTTGCACATGTCGAGACGGCGCCCACGCTGCTTGGCGCCGCCGGCTACCGCACGGGCATCATCGGCAAGGTGCATGTCGGCCCGGATGCCGTCTATCCATGGGAGAGCCGGGAGGAGAGCGCCACCCGCGACGTCGCCTGGGTGGCCGACCGCGCAAAGGCCTTCTTCGATCGAGCGGCAGACGATACGCGCCCGTTCTTCCTGACGATCGGCTTCACCGATCCCCATCGCGATTGGACGCGCGGCGGCTTCGGTAACGATCAGGAGTTCGACCCGCGCGTGGAGCGCCGCCGTTTCGCGCCGCGGGACGTCGCCGTGCCCTCGTTCCTGCCGGATATCCCGGAAGTGCGCGCGGAGCTTGCCTCCTACTACGAATCCGTGGACCGGCTCGACCAAGGGGTCGGCCTGGTCCTCCAGGAACTCGCGAAGGCGGGACTTGGGGACGAAACGCTCGTCTGTTTCCTGAGCGACAACGGCGCGCCCTTCCTCAATTCGAAGACTACGCTTTATGACGCCGGCATCCATCTGCCGCTGATCGTCCGCGCGCCGGGGAGAAAGGCCGGCATCGCCAGTCCCAACCTCGTCTCCTTCACCGATATCCTGCCGAGCTTTCTCGACTGGGCCGGACACCGTGGCGTGTCCGGGCCGCGCAGGGGCAGGTCGCTTCTGCCGATCCTGGAGGAGACGGAGCTGCTGCCCGACCGGCAACTCGTCTTCGGCTCCCACACATTTCACGAGATCACGAACTACTATCCGACGCGCTTCATCCGCACGCCGCGATACAAATATCACCGCAACGTCGCCTGGAAGCTCGACTTTCCCTTCTCCGGCGATCTCTACGGCTCGCTGTCCTGGGAGGGGATGCGCAACCGCGAGCCGGTCATGATCGGGCGGCGGCCGCTGAAGGCCTACATCGAACGGCCGCCCGAGGAGCTTTACGACCTCGAGAGCGACCCGGAGGAAGTCGAAAACCTCGCGACCGACCCCTCCCACGCGCGGCTTCTTGCCGAAATGCGCAGCCTGATGGAGGACTGGCAGCGCGACACCGGCGATCCCTGGCTCTACCGCGACGGCATATCCCTGCGCGCGGTCACACATCATGTCGAGGCGGGATTGAGCCTGCCGGACCGCTACGACTTCGACGTCGACGATCCTGGAAACGGCCGCAACGGTTAGGGTCAGGACCTATTAGTGTTGCTTGATTGGTATGAGTCAATTTGCCTGGAGAGGAGGCGCAAGCCTGCAGGAAACCATCCGGTTTTCAAAGGCTTGCAACGCTCTCTCCAGGCAAATTGGCCATATCCCAAAGGGACGGACGAATGGACTTTGAACTGCCGCGTCGAGCCGCTTGGACGGGCATGAGCCCGCCCGGCGCATCTCTCCTTGCATTTCCGTGTCCATCGTCCGCCAATCAAGTAACATTAATAGGTCCTGACCCTAGCTTGCACCAATCTGGCGAACCGTTCCATGAACCGGCACAACAGCTTCTCAAAATCCTCCGACAGTACCTCGCCCCACTCCGTGATCAGCTCGTCGGTTACCTTCACGTAGAGCTCGGGCTGGGGCAGCGTCAGCACGTCGAGATGGGTCAGGATCATGCGCAGATGCGACTGGCCGATAGCTGTGCCCAGCGCGCCGGACGACCCGCCGGCTACGGCCGCTGCCTTGCCTTGCCAAGCGCTCGCACCATACGGTCTGGATCCCCAGTCGAGCGCATTCTTGAGAGCCGAGGGAATCGACCGGTTGTATTCGGGCGACACGAAAAGAAGGCCGTCGGCCGCCAGCACCTTGCGCTTGAGTTCGACGACGGTGGACGGCAGGTCGCCGTCAAGATCGCGGTTGTAGAGCGGCAGCGCGTCGATCGCGACGGGCGTGAAGGTGAAGAGATCGTCGCCCGCAGCCTGCAAGGCGAGGCTGAGGCGCTGGTTGATAGACCGGGCGCTGAGGCTGCCGACGAACACTGCGATATCGGGTTTTCTCATTTTCGATGCTCCGTCAAAAGCAGCCGTCCGAGCAGCGTCACGCTGCCGACGGCCACGGCTGCGTAGAGGACGATCAGCAGGATCACGGCGTAAAGCTGATCCATCGAAAAGACCGTCCCGTATTTTTTCACCAGCCCGCCCATGCCCATGATGGCGATAAGCACCTCGCCGTTGATCAGGCCCTTGATGCCGCGGGCGACGCCCAGGCGCAGGCCGGCAAGGAAATAAGGGGCGCCGGCTGGCAACTGGATCTCGATCAATTGACGCCAGCGGCTGGCTCCGAAGGAATGCGCCATCTCGATCGTGATCGGATCGGCCGATCGCACCGCCGTCGTCGCGTTGGTGGCGACCACGAACACCGAGAAGGCGATCACTGTGGCGATGCGCGTTTCCGGGCCGATCCCGAATACCATCATGAACACAGGCACGAAGGCAATCATCGGTGCCGACAGCCCGGCCTTTACGAAGGGACCCAACGCGACCTCCGCCACCCGCGACAGGCCAATGCCTATGCCAACGATGCTGCCTGCGGCGAGCGAGATGCCGAGGCCGGTCATGAGCGCGATGGTGCTGTCGAGCAGCGGCGCGGTCAGCACGCCGTTCGTCCACAGACGCGCGAAGGCCGTGAGAACGGCGCTGAGCGGCGGCAGGGTGAGGATGTCCGCCGTTCGTCCCACGATCTCCCAGATGCACGCGAACACCGCCAGCGAGACGAGCAGCGGGATATTGAGCGCCTTGAGGATTCGCCGCATCCAGGTCGTCATGCGGCCTCGCCGGTGTGTTCGTCCGCGATCATTCCGCGCAGCCGGTCCCAGACCATGGCGGTGAGCTCGACGAAACGCGGCTCCTTGCGCGTTTCCTCCGTGCGCGGCCGCGGCAGATCGATCTCGATGATATCGGTCACATGGCCGGGCCGGGCGCCCATGATGACGACGCGGTCGGACAGGAACACCGCCTCATCCATCGCGTGCGTGATGAAGAGGACGGAAAGGTCGCTGCCGGACCAGATGTTCAACAGCTCCGTTTGCAGGATCAGCCGCGTCTGCGCGTCGATTGCCGAGAAGGGCTCGTCCATCAACAGTATGTCGGGCGAAACCGCAAGCGCGCGCGCAAGCCCGACGCGCTGCTGCATGCCGCCCGACAGTTCTCCCGGATAGGCGCTGGCAAAGTCGCCCAGCCCGACCTTGTCGAGCAGGGTCTGCGCCGTCCGGCGCCGCGCGACCTTGGCCTCGCCGCGCATCTTTAGGCCGAAGGCGGCGTTGTCGAGCACCGTCATCCAAGGCAGCAGGGCGAAGGACTGGAAGACAGTCGCGCGTTCGGCGCCGGGGCCGGTCACGGGAGCGCCGAGCACGCTGATGCGCCCCTCGTCCCAGCCGAGAATGCCCGCCACCATTTTCAGCAGGGTGGTCTTGCCGCAACCGCTCGGCCCGATGATGGAGACGAACTCGCCCCGTTTCACCGTCAGGTTGACGCGATCCAGCGCCAGGGTTTTGCGGCCGTCAGCCGACAAGTAAAACTTGCAAACGTCCTGCACCTCGATGGCGGGTGCGGCGGAATCGGTCATTTTTGGACACTCCAACGGTTCACGCGGCGCTCCATCATTTCCACAAGGCTCAGAAGACAAAGGCCGACCAGCACGATGGTCATGGCGACCGCGAGCACGCCAGCGACCTTGAAGCGGCCCTGCAACTCGGCGATCAGGCTGCCGACCCCGGCGCCGACGATGGTGAGCTCCGCCACCACCATGCCGATCAGGGCCTGGCCGAGGGCGAGGCGCACGCCGGTCATGATGCCGGGAAGCGCGGCCGGCAGGACGACCTCGGTCATCATCGCGAGGCGTCCGGCGCCAAAGCTTCTCGCCATCTCCGTCAGGTCGGTCCGCACGCGGCGCACGGCGATGGCGCTGTTGATGACAACGTAGGAAATGCCGAACAGGACGATCACGGTGACGCGGGCGGCGAAGGTCAGCCCGAGAAGGGCCTGAACCACCGGGACGAGGGCGATGATCGGGATGGCGACCAGAAAGGTGAAGTAGGGCGTGACCACGCGGTCGGCCAGCGGAAAGCGGGCGACCAGGACCCCGGTCGGCACGCCGATGCTGACGATGATGGCGAAGCCGACGGCCAGCGCCTGGCCGGTGATCAGCAGGCCAAGCGGCAGCCGGCCGTCCCTGACGAGCTCAACGAAGGCGTCGAGGGTGCGCGTGGCGGTGGGGAAGAGCAGGTCGATGCTGTCGTCGCCGGCAAGCTGCCAAGCGCCGACAAACAGCACCAGCGCGACGAGGCGCAGCGCCGCCCGCCCCCAGAAGGTCTCTGTCAGGTTACCGGCAAGCCGGCGCTGCGGGGCGCCGGCCTGCATTTCAGGTCCGCGTTGGATCATCGGTCCGCGAGCACCTGATCGAGAACGCTTCTGTCAACCACGTCGGCAGGCTTGGAGATCGTTTCGAACGGCTCGCCGTCATTGTTGAAGAAGTCGATCGTCTTCTGGACCGACGCCGCGGACAGCCCCCCGTCGACCGGCCAGATTCGGGCATCGACAAAGGCCTGCACCAGCTTGGGCAGCACCTCGGGGTCGATTTCGTCCAGAAGAGCCTCGCCCTTGTCGATGAGCAGCTGCGGGTTCTCGTAGAGCTCGTTGTACACGTCGAGATGGACCTCGATCCAGTCGCGCACAAGTTCGGGATGCGAGGACAGGAATTCCGTCTTTGCGGCAAATGCGGCGCGCATGATCGGCATGGTGCTGGTGAAGTCCTGCGTGACCTGGAATTGACCGGGCAGCTTCTCGTTGAGGAGCGTCCAGTCCTGCAGATCGACGACGCTCGAATCGAGCTGCCCGGCGATCAGCGCCGCCAGACGGTTCTCCGAGCCCTCGATCACGGTGATCTTGGGCTCGGCATCGGGGCAGTTCGCCGCCAGGTGCTGAAGCGCGAGCTGGCCGACGAAGGAGCCGACGGAGTGGATGCCGAGGCTCTTGCCGTCCAGATCCTCGCAGGTGCTGATTCCCGTGCGGGCGACAAGCAGGAACTCGTTGGAATTGCCGGCCAGGAAGAACTTGCTGTCGAGCCCCTGATCCATGGCATCGAGAATCTGGGCGATGGCCGAAATGTCGATGGCGCCCGTAGCGGCCGCCTGCAGCTGGTTGCTGTTGCCGCCGAGTTCGACGGCCTCGATCTCATAGCCCATGTCCTTCAGCCGGTCGAGCGCGACCGCCGTCGGCAGGTAGCCGACTGACCAGCCCGAGAAACCGAAAACCGCCTTCGTTTCGGCCGCATGGAGCGGCCCGGCGACGACCGCCGTCAGCAGCGTAGTGGCCAGGAGCCGTCGAATATTCCCCTTCGTCATCGCATCATCCTCCGTTCAAGATGCCTTTTTCAGAACCCTCGGTGCATTCTATCGATATGTCAATAGATTTTCGAATATAACGATTTATACCGATTATATGGATTATTCTCGCTGGCTCTGGCATATAGGCTTGGCATGTGACAAAGAACCTGAAGGGAGATGCCCATGATTTGCGCCGGGCATGCCCCATGAAGACAGACGCACTTCGTTGGAAAACACGATGAATATACAGATCACGCGAAACAGAACGGTGTTCATGCGGCTGCGCGAAGACATCGTGACGGGGCGTCTGAGGCCCGGAGAGAGGCTGCGGACGGAAACGCTGCGCCAGCGTTATGACGTCGGCGGAAGTCCGGTGCGCGAGGCCTTGATGCGGCTCGAGGCCGAAGGCCTGGTCGTGCTCGAGGAAAACAAGGGATTCCGCGTCGCGGAAGTCTCGCGCGAGCAGCTCGACGACCTGACGGCGACACGCATCGAGATCGAGGCAATCGCGCTGCGCAAGTCGATCGAGATCGGCGGCGTGGAGTGGGAGGCGAACCTGGTGAGCGCCATGCATTTCCTTGCCAGCGTCTCGCGCGAGCCGAACGATGCGCCGCCCGAGCGCAACGCCAACTGGCTGGCCTATCACCGCGAGTTCCACCGCGCCCTCGTCGCCGGCTGCAGATCGCCAATGCTGCTCGACATCCGCGAGCGCCTGTTCGACCTCGCCGAACGCTATGTCGCCCTGTCGATCTCGACCAAGGGCGACTCGCGCGACCACGAGGCCGAACACAAGGCGTTGATGACGGCTGCGCTCGAACGCGACGTCGACGGGGCGGTTCGCCTCAACACCGAACATATCGAGCGGACCACCGAAAAGCTGAAGCAGTTCGGCGGCTTCAAATAGGGCGGGAGACGCCGCCGTCCGGCGTCTTCCCGATCTTCCAGCGCGCGAGCGCGCAACGGGCTCAATGGCTTGCCGTTTTGGCCCACGGCATGAAGAAGCGTTCGGCAAGGGCGACCGCGCCGAACAGCACCATGCCGAGCACGCTGAGCCAGACCAGCGCCGCCCAGGCCAGCGGCCCGTTGAGCTGCGAGTTGGCGGTCAAAAGCAGGTTGCCCAGTCCCTCGTTCGAGCCGACGAACTCGCCGATGACGGCGCCGATCACCGTCAGCGTGACGGCCACCTTGGCGCCGGCGAAAACGAACGGCAGCGCGGCCGGCAGTTGCACCTTGCTGAAGATCTGCCAGCGCGTGGCGCGCAACGACTTCGCAAGTTCCAGCAGTCCGGTCGGCGTCGCGTTCAGTCCGGTCGCCGTGTCGACGACGATCGGGAAGAACGCCACCAGGAAGGCGATAGCGAGCTTGGATTCCATGCCGAGCCCGAACCAGACGAGGATGATCGGCGCCACGGCCACTTTCGGCACCGACTGCATGGCGATCAGGATCGGATAGAGCGTCAGGTTGAGGATGACCGAACTGGACAGGGCGACGGCGATCGGGATGCCGATGCCGACGGCGAGCGCGAAACCGAGCACGCATTCGAGGAAGGTCGGCCAGGCGTGTCTGGCGAGCTGACTGAAATTCTCGGTCGTCGCGAAGAAGATGTCGGTGGGGCTCGGCAGCACGACCCTGCTGACGTTGAAGACGTCCGTATAGATCTGCCAGGCGATAAGGATGACGAGGATCCCGACCAGCGGGAAGATCGACCGGTAGTAGATATTGCTCGTCATCGCACGATCCCCAGCAACCTGCTCGCCTCGCGTTCGTGTTCGGTGAACTGGGCTTCGTAGCGCATCTCGTGCTGCCGAGGATAAGGCAGATCGATCGGGATCAGCTTGCTGATCGTCGCCGGCCGCCGCGAGAAAACGGCCACGACATCAGACAGATAGACCGCCTCTGAAATGGAGTGCGTCACGAAAAGGACGCTGACATTGGTTCGCGCGCGGATGGACAGGAGCAGGTCATGCATCTCCATCCGCTTCAGTTCGTCGAGCGCGCCGAACGGCTCGTCCATCAGCAGGAGCCTGGCATCGTGGACCAGCGCCCGGCACAACGCCACACGCTGCTGCATGCCGCCGGAAAGCTCCGACGGATAGCGGCTCTCGAAGCCGTCGAGGCCGACGAGATCGAGCAGTTCCTTCGCCCTCTCGATGCCTGCCTGCGTTCTTTGGCGGCGGATTTCGAGCGGGAAAAGGATGTTTTCCAGAACGGTGCGCCAAGGCATCAGGTTCGGCTGCTGGAAGACGAAGGCGAAATCGGGATGCGGTCCGGAGATCGCCCGCCCTTCAATCCGAACCTCGCCAGCGCTCGCCCGTTCAAGGCCGGCGACGATGCGCAGGAACGTCGTCTTGCCGCATCCGCTTGGCCCCAGGAGGCTGATCAACTGCCCCTTTTCGAGCTTCAGCGACAGTTGCTCGATGGCGGTCAGATACTCGCCGCCGCCGAGATCGAAGCGCTTTTCAATGTTCTTGAAATCGCCGAAGGGCTCGACATTGGAAACAGGCCCGCACCGGGCCCGCTCCTTGGAAATTGCCATCTGGGTCACCTTGCCCCCGCTTACGGCAGGATCGCGGGTTCGGGCAGGAACTCGCTTCGATAGATTGAACCAGCCTCGGGCGCCGTGCCGTCGACGCCGACATTGTCGATGACGAATTCGACACCGGTCTTCATCTTTTCCGGGCTGAACCAGCCGAGCCCATGTTCCTTCACATCGTCGGTGACGGCGAGATTGCGCACGACCTCGATCTCGGCGAGGACCACGTCGTGGTCGAGCCCGTCGACATTCTTGACGATGTGGTCAGCCGCCTTCTCCGGATTATCAAGCGTGAACTTCCAGCCGCGCATCGCAGCCCGCACGAAGCCTTCAGCAACGTCCGGGTTTTCGTCGAGATAGGAGCCGAGCGCGCCGATGCCGTTCGAGTAGAGCTCGAGCCCGTTGTCGGCAAGCAGGAAGGTGCGCAGCTCGGTGCCTGCCTCCTTTGCCGCTTTCTCCAGTCCCGGCTTGGCCATGACGAAGAACTCGATCGCCGGAACCTGGCCGGAGAGCAGCGCGCTGGCACGGGCCGGCGGCGCGACGTTGACGATTTCAAGCGACGAGGCGGACAGCCCGTTCTGGCTCATGAAGCCGCCTATGACCTTCGGCGTTATGCTGCCGGCGCCGCTGCCCAGCGACAGGCCTTCGATCTGCGCGATGTCCTGGACATCGCCGCCATTGGCGAGCGAGAAGATGGCGTAGGGCGATTTCTGGTAGTTGACCGAGATCATCTCGATATCGGTGCCGCCCGCCTGCGCCAGGACCACGCCGGGCAGATCGACAAAGCCGAACTGCGCCGTGCCGCTGGCGATCGCCTGCATCACCTGTGCCGTGCCCTGCGAGGGGATGATGGTGACGTCGAGCCCTTCCTCGGCGAAGAAACCCTCCTCGACCGCCGCATACCAGGGCGCATGGCGACCGAGCGGGATGAAATCGAGTGAGAAGACGACCGGTTTCAATTCATCCGCCGCCTCGGCGGCCATCGGCGCCGCAGCTAGCGTGCTCAGGCCGAGAGCGAGTGCCAGGCGCGTTCCCTTCAGCATGCTCATTATTGTCTCCTTCGCTTCTGGGACCATGCCCAGATTCCCCATCCAACACCAACCAGGGTGTGCTTGGCAGAAAAACGCACAATGTTCGATTAGTCAAATGATTTTCGATAATCATATTGATTGTCGTAACAAACTCCGCTACCCCTCGGATCGACTGAGACTGCGTGGAGGGCCCGGAATGGCCTTGTTATTGAACGTGGACGGCCTGCGTGCCGACATTGCCGGCATATTCGTCGGGGCCGGCCTCGGCGCCGACGCCGCCGACACGGTGGCCGAAAGCCTTGTCGAGGCGGACCGGCTGGGGCTTGCCTCGCACGGCGTGATGCTGACGGACATGTATGTGCATCGGCTCAAGGCCGGTTCCGTTTCGACCGAGCGCGAGCCGGCCGTGATTTCCGATCGGGGCGTTACCATGGTCCTCGACGGCCGCAACGCCTTCGGCGTGCTGACGGCCGACAACGCAATGCAGAAGGCGGTTGCCAAGGCGCGTGCCTATGGTGCCGGCATCGTCGCCGTCCGCCATGCCTTTCATTTCGGCGCCGCACGCCGTTTTACCGAAGCCGCGGCCGCGGCCGGCTGCGTCGGCATCGCCCTGTGCAACACCCGCCCGCTGATGCCCGCCCCTGGAGGGGCCGAGCGCATTGTGGGCAACAATCCGCTGTCGATCGCCTTTCCCACCGCCGATGCCATACCCTTTGTCCTCGACATGGCGACCAGCGAGGCGGCGATGGGCAAGATCCGCATGGCGGCGAAGAACGGCGCCGCCATCCCCGAGAGCTGGGCGGTCAAGGCCGACGGTTCGCCGACCACCGATCCCCTGGAAGCCATCGAGGGCATGCTGCTGCCGACGGCCGGCCCCAAAGGGTTCGGCCTCGCCCTGATGATCGACCTTCTGTGCGGCGTGCTGTCGGGCGGTGCCTTCGGTCCCGACGTGAAACCGCTCTATGGAGACATGTCCGTTCCCTACGATTGCTCGCATCTTCTGATGGCCATCGACATCGGTCATTTCACCGATGCGGGCGAGGCCGGGCGGCGCGTGCAGGCGGCCGCGCAGCGAATCCGCTGCGGCGCCCGCGCGCCTGGCGTCACGCGCCTCTACACTCCCGGAGAGCCGGAGTGGTGCAAAAGACAGGAGGCGGAAGACCAGGTTTCCGTCGATGAAGGCGTGGCAGCGATGCTGTCGGACCTCGCCAGGTCGCTCGACGTCCAGCTCACCACTGTTCCGCTCGCATAGAAAGAGGAAGAAATGCCCAAACAGGAGATCAGCACGTCGAACCTGCGCACGCCCAACGGCCACTTCTCGCAGGCCACCACCATCGAGGCCAAGGGCAAGCTGGTGTTCATCTCGGGCATGACGGCCCGGCGCCCCGACGGCACCATCGCCGGGATCGGCGACGTGTCTGAGCAGACGCGTCAGGTCTGCGAGAATATCAAGGCCGCGGTCGAACACGCCGGCGGTACGCTCGACGACGTCTGCCGCGTCGACGTTTACGTCCGCAACATCGAGGATTTCGACAAGATCCACGCGGTCCGGCGGGAGTACTTCAAGTCACCGCTGCCGGCCTCGACCATGGTCGAGGTGAGCAAGATGGTGTTTCCCGAATACCTGATCGAAATCAGCGCCATCGCGGTCCTCCCGGAGGCATGACCGGCATGCTGAAACTGGCCGCAATAAAATTCGGCGGCAGCGGCCGCCTGGCATTTGTCGACGACGGGAGCCTTCGGCTCCTGCCCGAGGACCTGGTCCAGATCCAGGATGCCATCGCAGCGGGCAGGCCGGCGCTTCGCGCGCTTGCCGCGCGCGCCGACCTGCAACGGATCGGCTACGAGGAGGCGCTGCTTCGCGCCCCGCGCACCGACACCAGGCGCGATATCCTCTGTGCCGGGTGGAACTATTGGGACCATTTCGAGGAGGGAAAGGGACGGCGCGATGGCCAGGAGGTCGATCGTCCGGAGCATCCGACCTTCTTCACCAAGGGGCCGGACACGATGATCGGGCCATTCGACCCGATCGCCTACGATCCCGCTATCTCAGCCAAATGGGACTACGAGGTGGAGGTGGCGATCATCATCGGCAAGGAGGGCCGCAGCATCGCCGAGGCGGACGCGCTCGACCACGTGTTCGGCTATTGCCTGGCGAACGACATCTCGCAGCGCGACCTGCAGCGGGCCCATGGGGGGCAGTGGCTGAAGGGGAAAAGCATCGACGGCACCATGCCGTTCGGCCCCTATGTGACGCTTGCCGATGGGGTCGATCCGTCCGCCATCGATATCGAATGCGTGCTGAACGGAACGGTCGTGCAGAGCGCGTCGACGAAGCTCATGGCCTTTCCCATAGCCACGCTGATCGCCGAGCTGTCCTTCGGCATGACGCTGCGCGCCGGCGACGTGCTTCTGACGGGGACGCCCGCCGGCGTCGGCAATGCGCGCACGCCGCAGCTCTTTCTCAAGGAGGGGGACGAGGTCGTCTGCCGCAGCCCGCTGCTGGGCGAGTTGCGCAACAAGCTGACGGCAGCGGACCTGCATTCTCCCTCTGACGGCAGGACTTGAGCACCGGCTTTGGAAACGGTTCTGAAAACAGCAGACCGGAGCATGCTGGCCATTCAACGGAGCCGCAGCATAATCTGGTCCGACGCATGTGGAGGCAACAGCAATGGATAACGACTACGGATTCGACCTCGCGCGCCAGCGCGGGATCAAGCTCGGCCCGGTCGGTCACCGCATTGTCGAGGACAACGACCTGACCCGTGTCTGGGAAGTGAAGCTGGAACCGGGAGAGGAACTCGGCTTCCACATCCACTACCATCCCTACTACGTGGTCTCCCTCGGCGGCGGCGACAACGAGATAGAGACCATCTTCGGCGATACGATCGCCACGCATGAACCGGTCGGGCACACGGTCTACATCGATCAGAAGCGGGCAATCCACAAGCTGACCAACCGCTCCGACCGCACCTATCTGTCCCGGCTGATCGAGTTCAAGGCGGTCCGCTGGACCTATGAGGGCGATCCGAGCGAATCGAAGCCGGAGCCCGGCGACGCAACTCCGGAAGGCTTCGAGGCCGCATTCAACGAAATCCTCACCCATACGGGCGATCTGCCCTGGGAGCCGAAATCACTCAAGGGGCTCTACCAGAAGATGCTGTGGCGCAACGAGGAGACCGGCGCCTCCATCGCCCTCATCAAGTTCGACAAGGGGGTCGGCATACCCAACGCCCACGCCCACGCCTCAAACCAGTTCATGTACTGTCTGTCGGGCAAGTACCGCTACATCCCGACGGGCACCACCCTGGTGGCAGGCTCCTTCTATTGCAACCCGGTCGGCAGCGTGCACGGTCCTACCATTGCCGACGAAACGACGGTCTTCCTGGAGATCTATGACGGGCCGCATTACCCGGTACAGCCGCCATGGTACACGGATCCGAAGGATGCGACCTGATATAATGGGCGGCTGGGACGTCCACGCACATCTCCTGCCTGACGGGATCGTCGAACTCGCGCGGGACCGCTCCTATGGCATGAATCTCGGCGACAAGACCGTCGAGGTTCACGGCTTCAAGCTGTCGCTCGAATCGATGGGGCGCCCCCGGGCGCTGCTCGCGCGCCTCGACAGCGACCGGCTGGACGGTGCAATCGTGGCGATCCCGCCGCCGCTCTTCCGGCCTGATCTGCCGGCGGCCGAGCGCCGCGCCTATGTGCAGCAGATGAACGAGGGCCTGTTGCGCGCGGTCGCTCCGCACGAGCGCCTGCTGGCCATGGCTTACCTGCCGACCGACCTGCCGGAGCTTGCGATCGAGATCGCCGGCAGCCTCGAAGGCGCATGGGCCGGCGTCATCGTCGGCACGGATCTCGGCGCGCGGAGCTACGCAGACCCAGCCTATCATCCGCTGTGGCAGCTTCTTTCCGACCGCGGGCTGCCGGCACTGCTTCATCCCTCCGAATCGAAGGATCCGCGGCTTTCGGAGTTTTATCTCTCCAACCTCCTCGGCAATCCGATGGAGACCACGCGCGCCGCCGCCCAGATGATCTTCGGCGACCTGCCGTCGCTGTTTCCCAACCTGAAGATCATCCTCTCCCATGGTGGCGGGGCGACGGCGGCCCTGCTCGGGCGCTGGCAGCGGGGCATCGACACGTCGCGCCCCGGCCTCGGGCCGGTTGGAATATCGGCGAAGGATGCCGGCCGCTGGTTCTATTTCGATACGATCGTTCACGAGCCGGCCGTGCTCGATCTTCTCGTCCGGACCATCGGCACCGACCATCTCTTGCTCGGCAGCGACTGGCCGTTTCCCATGGGCGCGCCAGATGCAGACCATGATCTCGGGCATCTTGCGCCGGAAAGCAGGCGGCGGATCCGGACCGTCAACGCTGCTGCCGTCTTTCCCGCGATCGCAAAAGCAGGAACCGGAGACCGGCAGACCCCATAGGTGTCGGACAAGAGAGAAATGACACGCTTCAACGATGTCGACCTTGCCGTAACCTGAGCCCATGTTTCCCGGCACGGAAGCACGAAGCTCCTTTCACACAGAAGCGGCTCGTTCATCGGCATTCTGGTGAGGGCGGCGCCGGCAGTCGGTCGGGGCCCTGATGATGAGGCGGCGCACCCATCCGAGGATATCCTCCTGCGGTCGGGAAACCCGTACGCTGCTCCTCTGGCTTTGGCTTCGGCTCCAATATCTGGTCGGCATCTCGCCCTGTAGCCTCGCCAAGGCTTGTCCCGCTGTCCGCGACGAGCACCCGGTGGATTTCATCGCAGAGGCCTGCAAGCACCTCGGCGAGAAACCGGCGGAGGAAATGGCTGCCAAACGAGCATCGCGTTCACTCGGACGCTGTTTTGCTGCCGTGAGATGGCGACTAAGAGGTCGGAAGCGCTGGCAGAATCTTGAAAACATCCGAGCAGGCAAAAATGGTACGCCCAACGGAAATCGGCGCAGCAAGGGAAGACACTGGCTTAGGCGAGCCGTTGTCTAACCACCGTGCCGTTGATCTACATGAGAAAATTCGGAAATCGCCTAACCGTTCCGGGTGAGCGGAAAGTCCACTAGGCTGCGGCTTGAGGCTCAAAACCTGCCCGCGTTTGAACCAGCGGATTACGTCGGCATCTGCACAGGGTCGCGGAGTTTTCGAGAAGTTCACAATTTGCCAGAGTAAACTGATCTGCAACGTGATCTCGGTTCCTTAGCGGCCCGAAGTTATTCTGGTGGTACGCGACATATTCTCTTCGAGAGTCCTGAGAAAACGCAAAGGTTGCTCATGGAATATGATGGAATGCAATGATTTAGGTAGGACCGCAAATCCGGCAGCACGCCCCATCGTGGTCGATCAGCGAATTTCGCCGGCTTGGCGAGTAACCATAGTAGCCCTCCGGTGCGCACGAAGTCCTACGTGCCTCAACCGCGCTTCAAGGCCGTAATCTCGATCTCCACCTTCATCGCTTCCTCGGCAAAGCCGCAGATGATCGTCGTGTTGGTGGGGCGCGGGTCGGAGAATGTCTCGCCCAGCACGCGCGAGACCCCCACGACGTCGGCGCGGTCAGAGAGGAAGACGCGCACGCGCACGATGTCCGAAAGCGCGGCGCCGGCCTTCTCCAACGCTTGCGCAATGGTGCGCAGCGCCTGGCGCGCCTGCTCGGCCGCATCGTCCGAGATCGTACCGTCCTCGAAATTGTAGCCGGCCGTACCCGACACGAAGATCCATTCGCCGTCGACCACGGCGCGCGAATAGCCCGCCATCTCCTCAAACTTCGAGCCGGACTTGATCGTCCACCGTTCCTGTCGAGCCATAAACTTTAACCTCAAAATATCTTGACGTGATCATATGATCACGCATACCGTTGCCGGTCAAGAAAGCAGGGGGAACAGCGATGGGCGCAGGCTCCTTGCCCGGCGGGGGAGTGCGCACGGGCACGATGGGAAGGCTGGAGGTAAGTAACGTCTCCAAGTGCTTCGGAGCCAACCGCGCCGTCGACGGCGTGAGCTTCGTCGCCGAGGCCGGGCGGATCACCGGGCTCATCGGCCCCAACGGCGCCGGCAAGACCACGCTCTTCAACGCCATCGCAGGCGAGCTCTCTGTCGATGGCGGCAAGGTGCGACTCGACGGCGCCCGCATCGACGGGCTGCCGCCCTACAAGGTCTTCTCGCGTGGCCTTGCGCGCACCTTCCAGATCCCACGCCCTTTTCCCGGCATGACCGTTCTGGAGAACGTGATGCTGGTGCCGCAGGGACAGCATGGCGAGCGCTTCTGGAATACGTGGCTGCGTCCCGGCCTGGTAGCGCGCCAAGAGAGGGAGATCCTGGAAAGAGCACGCTCCATCATAAATTTCTGCGGGCTTTCTCCAGTTGAGCGTCAATTGGCCGGCGCCATTTCCGGCGGGCAGCAGAAGCTGGTGGAGCTTGCCCGCGCATTGATGGCTGACCCCAGAATCCTGCTCCTCGACGAGCCGGGGGCGGGCGTCAATCCCGCGCTTTTGGACACGATCGTCGAGCGCATCGTCGAGTTGAACCGGCGCGGGCTGACCTTTCTCATCATCGAGCACAACATGGATTTCATCATGTCGCTGTGCGACGCGATCGTGGTGATGGCGACAGGAAAGGTTATCGCGGAGGGCCCGCCTGACAGCGTTGTCGCCGCACCGCAGGTGATCGAAGCCTATCTCGGCGGGGCCGTCGCATGAGCACTCCGCTGCTTCAGGTCGAGAAGGTGGTGGCCGGCTACCGGCCGGACCTGCCCATCGTGCACGGCATCTCGCTCGAGGTGGCCGAGACGGAGATGGTGACCATCATCGGCCCCAACGGCGCCGGCAAGTCGACGCTCGTCAAGGCCGTCGCGGGCATCGTGCCGGTCTCTTCCGGCCGTGTGCTTCTGGACGGCCGCGACATTACCCGGCTCGCGACGCACAAGCTCGCACAGGCATCGATCGCCTATGTGCCGCAGACGGCGAACGTCTTCACCACGCTCACCATCAACGAGAACCTGCTGGTCGGCGCCTCCGTCCTTCCCAAGAGCGAAGCGCGGCGCCGCATCGAGCGCGGCTACGAGACGTTTCCGGCGCTCAAGGACTATCGCCACAAGAAGGCACGGGTGCTTTCGGGCGGCCAGCGGCAGATGCTGGCGGTCGCCCGCGCACTGCTGACCGATCCGCGGCTGATCATGCTCGACGAACCTTCGGCCGGTCTCTCGCCGCTCATGGTCGTGGAAGTTTTCCAGCGCTTGAAGGGGCTGGTGGAGTCGGGCGTGGCGATCCTGATGGTGGAGCAGAACGTCAAGGCGGCACTTGCCATCTCGCACCGCACCTATGTGCTGGCGGACGGGTGCAACCGCATCGACGGTCCGTCAGCGGGCCTTGCCGATAATCCGGAGGTCACCTCCATCTATCTGGGCGCCGGGGGGCGCAAACGCTGATGCTGCAGGCTCTTGCCGACGGGATTCTTACAGGCTCCATCATCGCGCTGGGCGCCATCGGTCTGACGCTGACGATGGGCATCCTGCGTTTTGCGAATTTCGCCCATGCCGAGCTCGTCACCTGGGGCGCCTATATGGCGCTCGCTGTCGTGACGCTCACGGGTCCTTTCATGGGGCCGATCGCACCCTTTTCCTTCGGCTTGCCCCTGATTTTCGCCACTATCGTCGCGGCAGCGCTCACCGCTGCACTGGCGCTTGCGATCGACTGGCTCGTCTACCGCCCGCTGCGCCGCAACACCAGCCATCTCACGCTGGTCTTCAGCTCCTTCGGCGTCTCGCTGCTCGTGCGCATGGTGGTGCTGCTCATCTTCGGCGGGGCCGCCCAGTACTATTCGCGCACGCTTCAGATCGCCATTCCGGTGGCACCCGGCATGCGCATTCTGCCCGACCAGATTTTCACACTGGCGCTCACGGTGGTAATCGTGGTGGGGCTCCACTTCTTCCTTCAGAACACGCGGCTGGGGCTTTCCATGCGAGCGCTTGCGGAAAACCCGGAGCTTGCGCGCGTCAACGGCCTCGACACGCGCGCCGTGGTGCGCTGGACCTGGGTCATCGGTGCTTCGCTCGCCGCCGTCTCGGGCGTGCTCTACGGGCTTTCCGTGCAGCTGCGCCCGGAGATCGGCTTTCATCTCCTCCTGCCGCTCTTTGCCGCCGTCATCCTGGGGGGCGTGGGCAATGTCTTCGGCGCGGTCCTTGGCGGGCTCGTCATCGGCCTTGCCGAATCCTTCGCCGTGCTGGTGGTTCCGGCGGGCTACAAGATGGCGGTGCCCTTCATCATCCTGCTGGCCGTGCTCTACCTGCGTCCCACCGGCATCTTCGCCGGTACCGTGGGAGGCGTCAAATGAGCGGGTTCGCGGCCTATCTCGTCTTCTTCCTCATCGTCGCGCTCACCTATTCCATCGTGACCATGGGGCTCAACCTGCAATGGGGCTATACGGGTCTCTTCAATGCCGGCGTGGTGGGCTTCTTCGCCATCGGCGCCTACGGCACGGCGGTGCTGGTGGGCCCCGACCGGGCTCATCTCATCGGCGGCTTCGGCCTGCCGTTTCCGCTGGGGGTCGCCGGCGGCATGGCGCTTTCGGCGCTCGCGGCATTCATCGTCGGCCTCGCCACCTTGCGGCTGCGCGAGGAATATCTGGCCATCGCCACCTTCGGCATTGCCATCTCGATCCAGCTCGTGGCGCTCAATTTCGAGGCGCTGACGGGCGGCGCGCAGGGGCTCGCCGGCCTGCCGCGGCCGCTCTTTTCCTTCTTCGGCTCTCCGGGCGCCTACAACCTCTTCTATCTCCTTGTCGTGGTGGCCATGGCGGCGATCGTCTATGTGGCGCTCGAGGTTGCCGTCCGCTCGCCCTGGGGGCGGGTGCTCAAGGCCGTGCGCGAAGACGAGACCGCCGCCCGCTCGCTCGGCAAGAACCCGGCCGCCATCCGCCTGCAGGTCTTCGTGCTGGGCTGCACGCTGATGGGGCTCGCCGGCGGCCTCTATGTCGGCTTCATCGGCTATGTGAGCCCGCTCGACTTCCTGCCGATCCTCACCTTCCAGATCTGGGCGATGCTGATCGTCGGCGGCAGCGGCAACAATCGCGGCGCGATCGTCGGCGCGGTCGGCGTGTGGGCGCTCTGGGCCATGAGCGGGTTGGCGATCAGCCGCCTCCTGCCGGTCACCTACCAGTCCCAAGGCGGCGCGATCCAAGTGATCCTGATCGGTCTCCTGATCGTGCTTACGCTTCTCTTCCGCCCCCGCGGGCTGATCGGCGAGACGGAAGCCGTCTCCAGGCACACGAGGTAGGGATGGAGCGCGCGCCCGACACACTCTGGCATGCCGTGACCGGCCCGGCCCCGGCCTTCGGACGTCTGGATCCCGGCGCCACGGCGGAGGTTGCCGTCATCGGCGGCGGCTTCGCGGGGCTCAGCAGTGCCCTTGCCCTGGCGCAGCGCGGCGTGGAGGTGCTGCTTCTGGAAGCACATGCCGTCGGCTGGGGTGCAAGCGGCCGCAACGCGGGTTTCGTTGTGCCCAACTTCTCCAAGGCAGATCCAGCGGCTGTCGTCGCGCGGCTTGGGAAGGAAACGGGCGAACGCTTGCTTGAGCTCGTAGGCCAGGGCGCCGACCGCGTCTTCGCGTTCGCTCGGGCGGCAGGACTCGGCTGGCAAGCAGAACAGAACGGATGGCTGCAGCCGGCCCATTCGGCCGCCGCGGCAGACATGCTGCGGAAACGGGTCGAGGCATGGCGGGCGCTCGGGCGGCCCGTCGAGTGGATCGATGCGGCCGAGACTGCCCGCCGCACGGGCATGGACATCTACCACGGCGCTTTGGCCGACCGGTCGGGCGGCGTCATCAATCCGCTCGCCTATGCCCGGGCGCTCGCTCGCGCCGCGGCTGCCGCCGGTGCGCGCATCGTCGAGGATGCGACCGTGACGGATGTGCGGCCGGCCGACGGAGACGGCTGGCACCTGGCGACGACACAAGGCGCCGTGCGCGCCGGGAAGGTGCTCTTGTGCACCAATGCGGAAGAAGCGGGCGTGGCGGCACGGCTGGCGTGGCAGGTCATTCCGCTCAACGTCTACCAGATCGCCACCGAGCCGCTGACGAAGGAGGCCGCCAACCGCTTTTCGCCGCATCGCGAGCCGGTTTCCGACACGCGCGCCAATATCTTCACCTTCAGGCTCGACGCCGACAACCGGCTGATCTCGGGCGGGATGGCCATCGTGCCCCTGGCCGCCGAACGGCGCATGGGAGCGCGCATCGTGCGCCGGCTTGCAAGGGAACTCGGCCTGTCCGATGTCCCGCGCGTCACCCATGTCTGGCGGGGCACGGCCGCGGTCACGCCCGATTTCCTGCCGCGCATCGTTCGCTTCGGCGACGGCTTCTTCGGCGCTACCGGCTGCAACGGCCGCGGCATCGCCATGACGACGATGTTCGGCGACGTGCTTGCCGATGCCGTCACCGGAGCCCCGCCCGATGCGCTGCCGGTTCCCGTTTCCGAGCCTGCCTCGATACCCTTCCGTCCGATCGCCCGCGCCGCGCCCTCGGCCTTTCTCGTGCGCGGCATTCTGGACGACTGGCGGACAACAAGAAGAACAGCCGCAAAGGCGACGAACACCTCAACCTTGAAAGGGGAAATTCCATGAGACACCTGCTTCTGTCCGGCGCCGTCGGCGTTGGTCTCTTCATCGGCTCGGCCGCAACGGCCAGCGCCCAGTCCTGCGAGATCACGGTCGGCTCGGTGCTGTCGATCACGGGGTCCATGGCGGCGATCGGCTCGGCCATCGGCGACGCCGGCAAGCTCGCCGTCGACCACATCAACGAGGCGGGCGGCGTCAACGACTGCACCGTGCGCTACATCCTGCGCGACGATCAGGGCTCGCCCAATGTCGGCGTCGACGCGGCCAAGACGCTGGTGGAGATCGAGGAAGTGCCGGTCCTGCTCGGCGCCATCCAGTCGGGCGTCTCCATGCCCATACTCACTTCCGTCACGGTGCCGGCCAAGGTCACCCAGATATCCTGCTGCTCCAGCGCTCCGTCTTTTACAGCGCTCGCCGCCGAGGGCGGCACTGACGGCTACTGGTTCCGCACCCTGCCCACTGACCGGCCACAGGCGGCGGTGCTTGCAAACATCGCCGCCGAGCGCGGCTATAAGAAGATCGCCGTCGTCTACGTGAACTCCGATTACGGCGTGAGCCTCGCCAGAAGCTTCAAAAGGGATATTGAGAAGCTGGGAGGCACGGTCACCAGCATGACCGCCTATAATCAGGAGCAGGCCTCCTATCGTGCCGAGGTGAACGCCGCGTTCCAGGGCGAGCCCGAGGCACTCTTCCTCGTAGCCTTCCCCGCCGACGGGGCGACGGTGACGCGCGAATGGATCTCCTTCGGCGGTCCACAGAAGTTTGTCTTCTCGAATGCATTGCGCGCCGACGAGTTCGTAGACGCGGTGGGCGCCGAGTACCTGACCGAAGCCTTGGGCATCGACAATGCCCAGGTGGAAGGCGAATCCGTCGATGCCTTCAACAAGGCTTGGGAAGCCGCCTTCGGCAGCGCGCCGAACGGCCCCGGTCTCCACACCATGTACGATGCCGCGGCCGTCGCCCTGCTTGCCATGGAACAGGCGGGCGAGGCGGACGGCACCGCAATCCGCGACAATATCCGCAAAATCACGGGCGGCGACGGCGAGCCCGTCTATCCGGGGGCCGAGGGCTTCAAGAAGGCTAAGGAGCTCATCGCGGAAGGAAAGCCCATCCGCTATGTCGGCGCCACCGGCCCCATCGAGTTCGACGAGAACGGCGATGTCACCGGCCCCTATCTCATCTGGGGCGTGAAGGACGGCGAACTTGTCACCCTGGACAAGTGGGACAACGCCAGGGTTTCCGAAGCGATCGCCGCCGTCAGCGAGTGAAGGGCGGCAAGGCGGCGGTTGCGGCCGCCGCCACTCCTCCCGGCGGCTGCCGGTGCAATGAACGGATGAGATGGACGTACCCATGCCGAAATTCGCGCGAAGAATCACCCAGACCTCCAAGAAGAGCTACGGCATGTTCGCCAAGGCGGCAGGCATGGCGAAGGAGGGCCGCGACATCATCCATCTCGAGTTGGGCCAGCCCGTGCACGATACGCCGGAGCACATCAAGCAGGCGGCGATCGACGCGCTGCGGGGCGGCCACGTACACTACAGCGACCTGCAGGGCATCCTGCCGCTTCGCGAGGCGCTCGCCGCCAAGGTGCGGGACTATAACCGCATCGAGGTTTCGGCATCGGAGATCATGGTCACCAATGGTCTCACCCAGGCCTCCTTCGCCGCTTTCATGGCGCTGCTCGACGAGGGGGAGGAGGCCGTCCTGCTCGAGCCCTACTATCCCCAGCATCTCGGAAAGGTGGAGATGGCGGGAGCCAAGCCGGTTCTGGCGCCGCTCGACAAGGCGGCGGGCTTCGCCATCCGCAAGGATCTGATCGAGCCGCTGATCACCCCGCGCACGCGAATGATCGTGCTCGTGAACCCGTCAAACCCGACGGGCCGCGTCTATTCGCGCGAGGAGCTTCAGGCGCTCGCCGATCTTGCCATCGAGCACGATCTGGCAGTCGTCTCCGACGAGGTCTACGAGCAGATCGTCTTCGACGACGGCCGGCACACCAGCATCGCCTCGCTTCCGGGCATGAAGGAGCGCACCGTCACCATGTTCGCCTTCACCAAGGCCTATGCGATGGACGGGTGGCGGCTCGGCTATCTGGCGGCCGACAAGTCGATGATGCCTGCGCTCATGAAGATCACCACGACGGAGGTCACCCACGTCAACACCTTCATCCAATATGGGGCGCTCGCGGCGGTCACCGGACCGGCCTCCGTGCTCGACGAGATGGTCGACGACGACTGCCGCAAGCGCGACCTGGTGGTGAGCCGCCTGAACCAAATGCCAGGTGTGGTCTGCCCGCGTCCGGAGGGCACGATCTACGCCTTCCCCGACATCAGCCGCACGGGGCTGACGGCACAAGCTGCCGCCGACGCCATTCTGGAAAAGGTCGACGTTGTGGTGGAGGCGGGAAGCTTCTATGGAGGGCTCGGCGAGCACCACCTGCGCATCTGCTTCGGCTCGCAGAGCTACGAACGTCTCGAAGAAGCTATGGACAGGCTCAGCAGATTCTTTAATTCGCTATAAGGAGAGGCGGGGCTGGCGCTGGCGGGCCGTGTCCTCTAACCAGTCACGTAGCATGAGGGCGAACGGAAAATGGGAAGCGAGGAGAATGCTTGACGAACCACTTGGCCCTGTCTCCTCGCGCGTCACCATCGGCGACGGTGTCTATTTCCAGCTGCGCAACGCGCTGATCACCGGCCGCTTCGATCCAGGCCAGGTACTCACCATTTCGGCCTTGGCCAAATCATTTCAGACCAGCCACATGCCGGTGCGCGAGGCGCTGCGGCGGCTGGCCGCGGAGAACGCGCTGGAGATCGCCTCCAACGGTTCGGCCTGCGTACCCAAGGTCTCGGTGGAGCGCCTCGACGACATCTGCCGTGCCCGCGTGGCGCTGGAGGGGCTGGCAACGGAGATCGCCGCCGGCACGATCCGGCCCGAAGAGATCCCCGCTGTGGAGGCCTTCATGGCCGAGCACGAGGCCACCAGCGCCGGCGGCAATGTCTACGACATGCTCCTGAAGAACCGCGACTTCCACTTCGCCATCTATCGCGCCTCCCGCTCTGAGGTGCTGGTGCAGCTCATCGATTCCCTGTGGCTGCGCTACGGCCCTTATATGCGCATGCTCTCCTCCCACATCGCGCCGCGGCTGGGCACGGGCCTGCACGAGCCCTTCGCCAATCACCACCACGCCATCGTCGACGCGCTGCGCCGGCGCGACGGCGCGGCCGCGCGCGAGCACATGGTCGCCGACATCACCGGCACGCAGATGCTTCTGCGCGAGCTCTGCCAGGCCGAGGCTATCTAGGCGGATCGTCCGTAGGGCGGCGGCCCGAGCGGCAGGTCCGTCACCAGCATATGTCCAGGCGCATGGCTGATCGCGAGCGACAGCTTCGTGCGTTCCAGTGCCCTTTGGGGCGTCACGCCGCAGGCCCAGAAGACAGGCACCTCGCCGGGCCGGATGTCGGTAAGCCCGATGCCGTCGATCGGCCGGCCGAGATCGACGCCGATTGCGGCAGGGTCGCCCACGTGCACCGGGGCGCCGTGCGTCTCGGGGTGTGCGGCCGTGAGTTCGCGGACGCGATCCACCTGATCCTCAGGCACCGCACGCATGGTAACGACCAGCGGGCCGCAAAAGGGGCCGGCGGCGACGGTCTCCATCGCGCTGTCGAAGGCCGAACAGTTCGCGCCTGGCGCGTGGCAGCGAAGATGGATTCCGGTGCCAGCCAGGGCCACCTCAAAGCCCAACGAGCAACCGAGCGCGAAGGTGACGAGATCATCGCGCCAAAGGGCGCTTATTTCGGCTACGTCTTCCACGGCCTCTCCGTCGCGAAAGATGCGGTAGCGCGGCAGGTCCGTGCGTATGTCGATGCCGGCGCCCAGCGCGGAGAGGCGGGGGTCGCCCGGCGCGCCGACCGCCAGCAGGGGGCACGCCGCGGGGTTGGCACGCACATAGGCGAGGAAGTCATCCGCCGCCGCCTGCGGCACGATCGCGATGTTGGCCTGCTGGCAGCCGAGCGCGAGCCCCGCCGTGGGTCCGGCGAGCCGGCCGTGGCGCGCTGCGTGCCTGATCTCGGCAGGTGTCGCGCCATTCATCTCAGCTCTCCGGCCGCGCATTCGCAGCGCTCTCGCATTGCGCCTTGATGAGCAGGATTTCCGCCTCGTGAGAAGCGCATAGCCTGTGCCAGCGCGCCTCGTCCATGCCGCTTGTCCGCCAAGCCGTTAAGGTGAGGTAGCATTGGCCGGACTTGAGGTCGCAGGTCTCGGCTGCGACGATGCGGGCGGAAATGCGCGGCACCATGCGGTCGGGCGGTCCCAGCAGATAGTCGACGAGCATGCGTTGCGCATCGGCGGCGATGCGGAAGGTGCCCTCGCCGCCGTCGAAGAGGGAGCGGCCTTGATAGATGCCGTCGCTTCCCGTCGGACGCGTGTCCCAGCAGCCGAGGGACCAGCGCCCTAGCGCCATCGGATCGCACATGAAGTCGAAGGCCGTCCCGGCCGGCACTTCCAGAAGTGCTGTGACGCTGTGGGCGTAGCTGTCCGAAAGGTTCATGGCTTCACTCCAGTATCCCGTACAGGGCGGCAAAGAGGCGGGAGACGCCATCTTCCGTGGTGACCGTGCCGGGGGAAAGGCGCAGGATGCGGCCGCGGCAGTCGGCGAAGACAGCCCGTTCGCGCAAGCCGTCCACGATTGCCGCTGGCTCGGAGCCTTCCGGCAGGCGCAGCATGAGGCTGCCGCCGCGACGCTCCTCCTCCGCAGGGCTCGCGAGCGCCAGGCCCAAGCGATCGGCCTCCTCGATGATCATTGCAGTGAGCGCCCGGTTGTGGGCGAGCATGGCGGCGTGGTCCTGCACGGCATGCCACTTCAGCGCCGGCACGGAACCTGCACAGGCCAGCACCGACGGTGTGCCGTGGTCGAAGCGGCGCGCGTCGGAAGCGTAGGCGAAGGCGCCCAGATCCCAGGAAAAGATGTTTTCCTGACTGAACCAGCCGCGCAGTTCCGGCCGGCAAGTTTTCAGCAGCGGGTCGGCGACGTGGAGGATGCCGGCACCCGGCGTGCCACACAGCCATTTGAGCGTGGTGGAGACGGTGAAATCGACGGCCGGCTGGTCGACGTGGAAGGGCAGGAGCCCCACGCCCTGGGTGATGTCCACGCCGATGAGGCTTCCCATGCGCCGCCCATGCTCGACCAGCACGGCAAGGTCCGGACGATGCGAGGCGGTCGAGGTGACGAAGGTCACGAGCGCGACCCCGACGCCTTCGTCCCACCGGTCGATGAAATCCTCGTCGCGCACCCAGCTTTCACCGTCGCGCAGCGGCACGGTGTCGAGCGTAAAGCCCAGCCGTGGCGCAAGGCCCGCAAGCAGGAAGTGCAGGCTTGGAAAGCAGTCCGCCGCCACCAGCAGGCGCTTGCCCTTGAGATGCTCCTCGGGCAGCGCGCCGATCAGGCTGTAGAGCGCCGTGGTGACATTCTCCGCTGTCGTCAGCGTCCCCTTCGGCGCGCCGATGAGACGGCTCCAGAGCTCGACAAAGTCCTGCCGCAGGCCGAGCGCGCGCACCCACTGTCCGTCGTCGAGCGCCCCCCAGCTCCGGGAGAAGTCGGCGAAGGCCTCGGCCATCGCCTCGGCCTTGCCCGGATACATGCCGATCGAGTGGTAGAGGAAATATGCGGAGCCGTCGGCCCGGTCGCGATTTTTACTCATGTTCCTGTCCGTTTCTAGAAGCCGAGGAGCCTCGGCAATATCAAGCTTAATTCGGGAACCGCCACGACGATCATCAGTGCGATGATGTTGACGAGGATGAAGGGTGCGGCCGCCCGCAGCAACGGCACGAAGCCGCAATTGGCGATGCGCTCGGCAGCGAAAAGGCAGACGCCGAGCGGCGGCGTCAGCAGGCCGATGTTGAGGTTGAGGATCGCCACCACGCCGAAATGGAGCGGATCGATGCCGGCATGCGCGGCGGCGGCCGAAAGTAGCGGCCCGAAGAGGATGATCACGGTCGTCGGATCGATGAACATGCCAAGCGCAAGCAGGATCACGTTGAAAACCAGCATGGTGCCGAAATAGCCGAGTTCCCAGCCCGACACGGCTGCCCCAACCATTCTCGGCACGTTCTCCATCCCCATCACCCAAGAAAACGCCGTGCCGCAGCCGACGATGATGAGCAACTGCCCGGAAAAGATGGCCGAGCGGTTGAAGACGCCGGCGAGGGCGTCAAAGCGGATGGAACGGAAGAGGAAGACAGAGACGAGGAGGGCATAGGCGGCTGCCACGCCGCCGGCCTCGGTGGGCGTCATGAGCCCGCCAAGCATGCCGGCGAGGATGATGACGGGGATCATAAGCGGTACCAGCGCGTGACCGGTGACTTTCGCCAGCGCTCGAGGGGAGCGGTCCATCTCGACGGCCGGGAAGCCGTGGATGCGCGCTTGCACCGCGACGAGGATCATCTGGACGAGGCCGATGAGAAGGCCGGGCACCAGCGTGGCGGCCATCAGCGCGCCGATGGAGACATTGGTCATGGAGCCGTAGATGACGGCGACGAGGGAAGGGGGCACCATCGGCCCGATGATGGAGGAGGATGCGGTGACGGCCGCCGCATAGGCCGAACTGTAGCCCTGCTTGACCATGCCGGGGATAAAGACCCGGCCGAGGGAGGCGATGTCACCCAACGCGACGCCGGTGATGCCGGAAAAAAGGATCGACGCGCCGATATTGACCTGGGCCAGCCCGCCGCGCATCCAGCCGAATAATGCGTTGGCAAAGGCGATCAGCCGGTCGGTGATCCGTCCCTCGTTCACCAGTTCACCGGCTAGGATGAAAAGCGGCACCGCCATCAGCACGAAGGAATCCATGCCCTGGTAGAGCCGTTCGGCGACGATCGGCAGGAAGCTCCAGCTTCCCGTATAGACCATCCACAAAAGTACGGCGGCGATCATCGCCCAGGCAATCGGCAAGCCGGCGACGATCAGGCCGATGAAGCTTGTGCTCAGAAGGGTCAGGGAAGCGCTCATAGCGCACCCGTTTTTTTGCCAAGGCGCAGCAGCGCAAAGAGGGTGGCAAAGAAGAAGGAAACCGGCACCGCCGCGTAGGGGTAGGAGAGCGAGATGCGCAGCCCTTCGCTGGTTTGCCCGGCGGCGAACATGGTCATGTCGATGCCATACCAGAGGAGGACGAGAAAGACTGTGAGCGAGATCACGTCGAGCACGGCATCAAGTACGAGCCGCGCACGGGGCGAAACGGCGCGCAGGGCGTCGGGAACGAAATCGATGCGGATGTGGCTCGCCTCGCGCACGGCCACGGCGGCCGCCAGCAGCGCCATCCAGATCATCGCGTAGCGCGCCACTTCCTCGGTGAAGAAGGGAACGCCGCCGAAACCGTAGCGCAGGACCACCTGGGCGACGACCAGAACCGTGAGCGTGAGCAGGCAAAGCGCTGCGGCGAGCCGCAGCGCTTTCTCAATGAGAAGGATCAACCGCATCATTCTACCGATTGGCTTCTACCGCGGCGATGGCCTCGTCGATGAGGCTCGGGGTATCCACGTTCTGCCTGAGCCACTCGATTGCCGGCGGCTGCATGACGGCGCGGAAGGCGTCGCGGGCCTCCTGGTCGAGCTCGATCACCTCGACACCGTTCTCCTTGGCAAAAGCGATGGCGCCGCTCTCGATCTCGCGCGATTTCTCGCGGTTGAACTCGATCGCCTTTGCGGCCGCGTCGAAGATGATCTGCTGCTTGTCCTCCGGCAGGCCGGAGAAGAAGGCATCGTTGATGCCGAGCGGGCCGAAGGCGTAGGTATGCCCCGTCAGCGCGAGGTGCGACTGCACCTCATAGAGCTTGACGAGGTTGAAGGTGGCGACGGAGTTGTCCTGTCCGTCGACAACACCGGTGCGCAGCGACGTATAGAGCTCGCCGAATGCGATCGGTGCTGCCGATGCGCCCAGCGCCTCGACCGGGATGGTGGCGAGCGGCCCCAGGACGCGCATCTTCAGGCCGGCCATGTCCTCGGGCGTGCTGATCGGCTTGTTGGCGCTGAAATGCTTGAAGCCGCCCGACTCCCACCAGCCGAGCACGCGGATGCCGGTCTTGGCGCGGATGTCCTGCGCCAGCCTGTCTCCCAGCGGCCCGTCGAACAGCGCCCAGGCGCTCTCTTCGGTGGGGAAGAGATAGGGCATGTTGAGAACCTGGATGTCGCTGTAGATGGTCGCGTAGTTGCCGTCGGCGGCATCCGTCATCTGTATGACCCCTCGCCGCATCTGGTTGAGACGCTCGTTGGGTGCGCCAAGCGCGCCGGCATAGACGAGGTCGACGGTCATATCGGAGTTGGCTTCCACCTCCTGTTTGAACGTCTCGTACATACCGTTGACGAAGTCGAAGCCGACGATGTCCTCCGGCAGCGACAGCCCCACCTTTATCTCCTGGGCGGATGCGGGACCCGGCGCCGCCGAAATGACGGCGCCGGCCATCAGCAGGATTGCAAGTGACTTCAGCATGAACGTTCCTCCATATGTTGGGGCCGCAGCGATTGTCGCCGACCGGCCGCTTTCTGAATATTGGCCTTCGCCCGCGGTGCCCCTATCGCTCGCGGGCCTGGGACAGGTCTAGCGCGCTTCCATTTGCCGCCTGCCGCGCTCCTCCAGATGGTTCACCAGCCGCACCAGCGGCCACAGGAAGGCCAGATAGATCGCCGCCGCACCGATGAGCGGGGTGGGATTGGCCATAAGCGCCTGGGCGTCCGTCGCCTGCTTCAGAAGGTCCGGCATGGCCACCACCGATGCCAGCGCCGTGTCCTTGTAGATGGTTACGCAATTGCTGGTGAGCGGCGGTATGACCACGCGCAGGGCCTGCGGCAGGATCACCTTGCGCATGGTGATCCAGAAGTTGAGGCCGAGCGCCTGGGCCGCCTCGAACTGCCCGCGCGGGATACTCTCGATGCCGGCGCGGCAGACCTCTGCGGTGAAGGCGGAAAAGACGAGCGACAGGGCGAGCGTGGCTGAGGTGAAGGAGGAAAACCGTATGCCGACGAAGGGCAGGGCGTAGTAGATGAGGATCAGGAGCACCAGGATGGGAAGCGCCCTGAAGAGGTCAATATAGCCGATGGCGAAGATGCGTGCGGGCTTGGGACCGTAAAGGCGCATCAGGCAGACGATGAGACCGCCCGCGCCGCCGAGTATGGTGCTGGCGACCCCGAGCATGATGGTGTTGCCGATGCCCCGCATCAGCATCGGGAAGGAGCGGACGAGAACGTCCCAGTTGAAGAAGGTGCTGATCAGGTCCATCGCGCGATCCGGCAGATGCAATCAAGGTGCACCGGCCGATGCACGGCCGGTGCGGGTTTGCGCTCAGGATGCCGCAACGGCGGCATCCTGAGAGATCGCCGGGCTATTCGGCCTTTGGAAGCGGCATTGCCTCGACGGTACTGGTTCCCGGCTCGGGCGCGACGCCGAACCACTTCTCGTGAATGGCGGCGAGCGTGCCGTCCTCCTTCATGGCGGAGATGGCCTCGTTCGCCTCCTCGATGAGCGGATGGTTCTTGCCTGCCATCATGGCGAAGCGCTCGCCGGTGGGGATGCGCACCAGGATCTTCAGGCCCGGCATCTGCGTCATGGCGTACTGGAAGCCGGCGATCTCGCCTGCGCCGCCTTCCACGCGGCCGTTCTGCACATCCAGAAGCAGGTCCTGCTGAGCGTTGTAGCTGCGAATTTCGGCGATACCGAGCTCGTCCTTGTTCTCGTTGGCCCACTTCTCGCCGGTGGTGCCCGCCACGACGCCGATTACCTTGCCTTCGAGATCGTCGAGCGAGTCGACGGTGGAATCCTCGCGCCCCACCACAGTGCCGTCACTGTCGTAATAGGGCTGGGTGAAGGACTGGTTCTGCAGCCGATCATTGGTGATCGAGATCGAGGAGATGGCGAAGTCGATGCGGCCGGAGCTGGTGGCGGCGAACAGCGCCTGAAAGCCCATGTCCTGGAACTCCACCTCCCTTCCGAGCCGCTCGGCGACTTCCCGCGCCACCTCGACCTCGAATCCCTCGAAAGCGCCGGTCTCGGTCTTGTACTCCCAGGGCGGGTTGGCCGGATAGGCGCCGACGACGATCTTCTCCTGGGCCGATGCCGGCACCGTCATGGACAGGGCGACCGCCGTGGCGATCGCAGCGATCGAAAAACCAAGTTTCATGCCAGTCCTCCTTTTGCTTCATCCGCGGACGTTCTGTCGTCCCGCAGGCGGTGTTCCCTCGCGTCTGGCGGCCGCCCTCGTCTGCTGGACGCGGGCTTCCGCCGGTTTTATTGCCGCCGTGCTCAAATGATCACGAGAATGGGCGGCAATCAACGAAAATCCTTCAAGCATGAAATTTCCACCTTCTTTTCTTTCCGCGGGTGCCTCTCACCAGCGCACCGAGGGGTCGGGCACGGGAATGGAATCGAGGAGCTCGCGCGTATAGGGATGACTTGGGGCCTCGAAGAGGTTGGCCGTCGGCCCGTCCTCCACGATCACGCCCCCCTGCATCACCATGACGCGGCTGCACAGCCTGCGGATGACGGAGAGGTCGTGGCTGATGAAGGCAAGCGTGAGACCCAGTTCCTCGACCAGCTGGCCGAGCAGGTTCAGGATCTGGGCCTGGGACGAGACGTCGAGGCCGGACACGATCTCGTCGGCGAGGATGAAGTCCGGCCGCCTGGCGATGGCGCGGGCGATGCCGACGCGCTGACGCTGGCCGCCGGAAAGCTCGTGCGGGTAGCGCCGCGCCATCTCCGGCGGCAGCCCGACATGGTCGAGCGCCTCGGCCACGCGCGGGTCGCCCGTTCGCGCGCCCAGCGGGGCGGCGATGATGCGGCCGATGGTGAGGCGCGGGTTGAGCGAGGACATGGGGTCCTGGAAGATCATCTGGATGCGCGGGCGCAGGGGCCGCATCCGCGCTTCCGAGATGTGGGTGATGTCGCGGCTGTCGAACACGATCGTGCCGCCGGTCGGCTCCATCAGCCGCACCAGCGTGCGGCCGAGCGTCGTCTTGCCCGAGCCCGAGCCACCGACGATGCCGAGCACGGTGCCGCGGGCGATGTCGAGGCTGATCCCCTTGAGGATCTCCAGCGGCGGGGCGGCGCCGAGGAGCGGCTTGCGCGTCATGTCGGCGACTTCGACGCGCAGGTCGCGGATGCTGAAGAGCGCCTCAGCCATGCATCCTCCAGGCGGCGTCTGCCGCCGCGATCTCGGCGCGCGCGGTCTCGATCACTTCGCGCGGCACGGGCTTGAGCGATGAGGCAGGGTCGGTGTGGCGCGGCGTGGCCGCCAGAAGCGCGGCGCTATACGGGTGGGAGGGGCCGGCGAAGAAGGCCTCAACCGTGGTGTCTTCCACCACCTTGCCGGCATAGAGCACGGAGAGGCTGTCGCAGATCTTGGCCACCACGCCGAGATCGTGGGTGACGAAGAGCAGGGCGGTGCTGTGGCGCGCCTGAAGCTCGGAGATGAGCTGGAGGACCTGCTTCTGCACGGTCACGTCGAGCGCCGTGGTGGGCTCGTCGGCGACGATCAGCTTCGGCTCGGCGGCGAAGGCCGCGGCGATGAGGACCCGCTGCCGCATGCCGCCGGAGAGCTCGTGCGGGTAGAGCCGCAGCACACGCTCCGGCTCGCCGATATGCACTTCCTGGAGAGCCTCCAACGCGCGGCCGCGGGCGCGCTCCTTCGGCCAGCCCAGTATGTCGATCAGCCGGTCGGTGATCTGCGACCCGATGCGGCGCGAGGGGTTGAGGGCGGTGAGCGGGTCCTGCGGGATGAGCGCGGTCCTGGCGCCGATCACCTGTCTGCGCCGGGCGGGCGGCATGGCGAGAAGGTCCTCGCCGTCAAGCAGGATTTCGCCCTCGATCACCTCCACCGCGCGCGGCAGCACGCCGAGCACAGCCTTGCCGATCATGCTCTTGCCGGCCCCGCTCTCGCCTACGAGGCCGCGCACCGTGCCAGTCGGCACGTCGATCGAGACCGCGCGCAGCAGGCGTTCGTCCGTGCCGCGCAGCCTGGCGGAGAGGTTGCAGATCTTAAGGAACGCGCTCATCGGAGCACCGGGTCGAAACGGTCGCGCAGGGCTTCGCCGAGCTGGGCGAAGGAGAGCACGGTGAGAAAGAGGGCGGCAAGCGGGAAGACCAGTACCCACCAGGCCTGGTGGACCGAAAGCCTTCCCTCCGCGATCATGCCGCCCCAGGTGGGGGCGTCGGTGGAGACGGAGAGGTTCACGAAGGACAGGATCGCCTCGACGATGACGGCGATCCCCATTTCCAACGTGAGCAGCGCCACGATGGTGGGAAGGACGTTGGGCAGGATCTCCGCCGCGAGTGTGCGCATGCGGGTGAAGCCTGCAACTTGGGCGCTCTGGACATAGTCCATCTTCGACTGGTTCATGGCCTCCGCCCGCACCACGCGGCAAAAGCGCGTCCAGTCGATCACGATGATGGCGATTACGACGGAGAAGACACCGGTGCCGAGAACGGCGATCAGCAGGATGGCGAAGAGCACCGGCGGAAAGGCCATCCAGATGTCGACCAGCCGGCTGATGATCCTGTCGGGCCAGCCGCGGTAGAAGCCGGCGACGAGACCGAGGAACGAGCCGATCAGGCACGTGACGACACCGGCCGCCAACGCCACGATCACCGCCACGCGCGTGCCATGGATCATGCGCGAGAGCACGTCGCGGCCGAGACTGTCCGTGCCGAGCGGGAATTCCGGTTCCGAGCCTGCCATCCAAAAGGGCGGCAGACGGCCGAGAAGAAGATCCTGCGCAAGCGGATCGTGCGGGCTGATGAGCGGCGCGAAGATGGCCGAGAATGCCACAACCGCGAGCCATATCCCGGCAAGCCACAGCCGCGCGCCGGCCCGCCTGCGAATTGCGCCTCGTCCGTCAAGCATGGCGCAGCCTCGGGTTGAGCAGGGCATAGCTCATGTCGACCATCAGATTGACGATGGTGAAGATGAGGGCGAAGAGGATGACGATGCCCTGGATGAGCGGCAGGTCGCGGTTGATCACCGCATCGATGGCCATGTTGCCGAGACCTTCGTAGGAAAAGAGCCGCTCGATGATCACCGTCCCGCCCATCAGGAAGGTGAACTGCACGCCGATGAGGGTCAGTGTAGGCAGCACGGCGTTGCGCAGCGCCTCGGAAAGGATCACCCGCGTCTCGCCATAGCCCTTGGTGCGGGCAAGCACCGTGTAGTCGAGGTCGAGCGTCTCCTTCAGCGATTGCTTCAGGAGCTGGGATATGATGGCAGCGAGCGGCAATGCAAGTGCCAGCGCCGGCATGAACATGTGGTTCATCAGGTTCGCGGTGATGTCGAAGCGCAGGGTGAGCAGGCTCTCGATCAGGTAGAATTGCGTCGAGAAAGGAATGTCGAGCCTCGGCGAGACGCGGCCGGAAATCTGGAACACGGGCCACAGCACGCCGAACAGAAGGATCAGGAGCAGCCCCCACAGGAAGTCCGGCACGGAAAGGCCGACTCCGTTGGCAACGTCGACGCCGGCTTCGGCCCGCCGCCCGCGCAGCCGCGTGCCAAGGATGGCGAGCGAGCCGCCGATGAGGACCGCCATGAAGAGCGCCAGCAGGCTTAATTCCAGCGTCGCGGGCAGGCGCTCCAGAACCAGCCTCAAGACAGGCTGGCGCGTGGAGATGGAGGTGCCGAAATCGCCCTGGAGAACGTTGCCGAACCAGATGACGAATTGCTGGGGGATAGATTTGTCGAGCCCATAGAGCGCGCGCAGGCGCTCTATGTCCGCCTCGCTCGCTCCCGGCGGCAACATCATGGCGATGGGGTTTCCGGGCACGACCCGGACGACAACGAAAACGATGACGGCCACGCCGATGAGGGTGATCAGCGTGGTGAGCAGGCGCAATGCGGCGATGCGGGCGATCAGCATGGGAAACGGCCCGCCACGCGGCGGGCCAATGGCATCGTCATCCCCGGCTGATCAGGTGCGGCAGCAGGGCGCCCGAGGCGTGGGCCGTGACTTTCAGGCCGTCGCGCGAGACGATCGGCTGCACATACTGGATAAGCGGGATCACCAGCCCTTCCTCGGCGACGTAGCGCGAGACGCCCTTCCAGCCCTGGATGCGCTTTTCCTCGTCGGCCTCGCCCCAGAGCGGGATGATCTTGTCTATCAGCTCCTGCCCGTCCCACACTGAATGTGGGCTCGGGCCGAACATGGCAAAGCCTGTCGAGGTTGTCGGATCGCCCACGGCGTTGCCCCAATTGTAGAAGGCGGCGGGCGCCAGCTTGTCGGCTGCGCGCAATTCGAAATGCTGGGCGATCTCGTAGACCTCGATCTCCGCCTCGATCCCGACGCGGCGCCACATACCCACGATAGCCTGGATCATCTCGTAATCTTTGGGCTTGAAGCCGCGGGTCGTCTGGATCTTGAAGCGCACCGGGTTTTCAGGCGAATGACCGGAATCCGCCAGAAGCTTCTTCGCCAGCTCCGGATCGTAGGCCACCTTTATCTCCGGATCGTATGCAACATATTCCGGCGTCTCCAGCGTGTCGAGTGGCACGCCGTATCCGCTGAGAAGTCGGTCGATGAGCAACTGCTTGTCGATGGCATGGTTGGCCGCAAGCCGCACATTGCGGTCCAGCATCGGCTCGACATCGTTCAGAAAGATCATGGCGATGTCGGAGATCGGCTTTGCCGTGCCGGCAAAACCCTTGGCGAGCAGGCGGTCATATTCTTCATACGGGATCTCGAGCGTCACATCCGAGTTGCCGGATTCCAGCTCCGCCACGCGGCTTGCCGCGTCGGTGACGAACTTGATGGTGACGTTCTCGAATTCCGGCTTGCCGTTCCAGTAGTCCGGGTTGGCCTTGAGGCGCACGAAGGCGTTGCGCTCGTAGCGCTCCACCATATAGGGGCCGGTGCCGATAGGCGCCTGCTCGAAACCCTCCGCGCCCACCTTCTCGTAATAGGCCTTGGGCAGCACATAGCCGGTCAGGAACGACATCCACTTGAAGAGCGTCGGCTCGAATTCGATCACGTCCGCCTCGACGCGGTTGCCGTCCACCGTGAAATTGCCGATCTTGGCCCAGACGAACTGGATAGGATTGCCGGTCTCCGCCTTGCCGGCGCGCTCCAGCGACCAGGCGACGTCCTCCGCCGAAAATGGACTGCCGTCGTGCCAGGTCACGCCCTCGCGCACGACGAGGAAGATCTTGCTGCGGTCCTCGTTCCAGCCCCACTCGGTAATCAGCCCCGGCGCAAAGCTCAGGTCCGGGTTCTGGTGAATGAACATGTCGAAGACGGATTGGTAAAAGCCCTGGATCGTCGGGTTCACCGCCGAGGGGCCGACGGTCGGGTCCCAGGAGGGGAGGTTGACGTTATAGGCGATGACCAGCTCGTTCTGGTCCTGCGCAAGAGCGATGCGCGGCAGCGAAAGTGCCGCGGCGCCGGCGCCTGCGAATTTCAACAATGTGCGTCGGTCGGTTCGATGAGAGAGCATGTTTCCGTTCCCCTTATTGTTGTCTCGATGATCATCCGCCCGCAAGCTTTCGAGCGAGCATATAGCCGGAGCCGGCCCCAACGCCGGCACCCGGCCAGGTGGCGGCTCCGGCAAGGTGGAAGTTCGCGACCGGCGTGCTCCAGTCGGCCGCACCCGCCGCGGGCCTGAAGAGGAAATGCTGGGAAAGGTGATGGCTGCCGCAGATCTGGTCGCCGCCCACCAGGTTCGGGTCCTCGCGCTCGAGATCGAGCGGGGAGACAACGCGGCGGGCGAGGATGTGGCCGGAAAGGCCTGGCGCGTAGCGCTCGACAATCCCGATCACGCGGTCCGCATAGGCATCGGCCACCGCCGGCCAGTCGCGTTGTGCAATCAGGCCTGCCGCGTCGCCGGCGATTTCCGCCGGCACCATGCGCACCTGCAGCCACAGCACGTGCTTGCCTTCCGGCGCGCGGCTCGGGTCGACCGCCGTCGGCTGGCCAACCACGATCACCGGCTCGGCCGGCAAAAGCCCCGCCTGCGCCTGCGCATAGGCGAGCGCCATCATGTCGAGGCTGGGGGCTAGGTGGACATAGGCGAAGCGGCGCAATGCCGGGTCGGGCCAGGCCGGAAGATCGTCCAGCGCCAGGTGGATCATCATCGTGCCCGGCGCGTGGCGGAAGCTCTTCATCTGCCTGTCGAAGCGGGCATCGCCCGAGCCGCCCGGCAGCAGGTCTTCCAACGCGCGCGGCGCGATACAGCCGACCACGGCGCGGCGTGCCTCGATCCTGCGGCCGTCGGCAAGGGTCACACCGGTCGCCGTTCGGCTTGCCGTCTCGACACGCTCCACGCGAGCGCCGCATTCGACCTTGCCACCTCCAGCCTCGATCATCGAGGTGAGCGCGTTGATCATGGTGTCCGCGCCGCCCTTGCCGAGCACCATCCCAAAACTCTGGCTGGCCATGCCCTCGAGATACGGGAAAAGCGCCCCGCCGGCGATGTCCGGCGCGAAGTCGAGGTGCATGCCCCAGGCGCCGAGCATCGCCTTAACGGCATCGCTCTCGAAGGTCTCGTCGAGCCAGGCGCGGGGCGTGGAGATGAGAAACCGCATCAGGTCGCGTGTGCCGGCAAAGCCCTGGCCGCGTAACGTGGAGAAGGCGATGCTTGCAAGTGCACGCTTTTTCATTGGACTGCCGAGCAGCCCGAAAAGTGCGGCGGCACGATCCGGGAAGCCGGCCACAAGCTCGCCCCAGGTTTCGGCGTCACGGCTCGAGAAGGCGCGGATGCGCGCTTGGGTGGCGGCAAGATCGGTGGAAACGCCGACCCATTTGCCGTCCGGGAAGGCGGACGCGAAACAGTCGGACACTGGCGCGAATTCGAGCCCGTGGCGCTGCAGATCGGCGCCGTAAGCCTTATTAAATGCGGACCCGGCGAAAAGGCTGAGGTTCATGGCGGCAAAGTCGTGCCGGTAGCCGGGCAGCGTCAGCTCCAGCGTCTTGACGGCACCGCCGGGCAGCTCCGACTGCTCGAACACGCCTACGCTCCACCCACGCTTCGCCAGATGCGCTGCGCAGGCCAGGCCATTGTGCCCGGCGCCGATGATGACGGCATCGAAGGTGTTCATTCTCTCACCCCACGGAAAGTATGTTTGCATATGCAAATAAATACGTCTAGTCTTTAACTGTATGTGCGTGACGCTTCCAGGCATGGGGCGAACGAACAAGAGGAGGAGGTAACCGTCATGTCAGCAGCTGCCGCACTGGGGAAACTGACCGAATTGCTACTGAACGGCCGAGTGGAGGTCGTCGACCTGTCCGCACCGCTGGGGCCGGACACCCCGCTCCTCAAGCTGCCGCCGGAACTGGCCGTGGACACGCCGAAGATCGAGATCCACACCATTTCCGAATATGACGACAACGGGCCGTTCTGGGCCTGGAACTGGCTCAAGATCGGTGAGCATTCAGGCACCCATTTCGACGCGCCGCACCACTGGATCACCGGCAAGGACTATGCCGATGGCTATACCGACTCGATTCCCGTGCAGAATTTCGTGGCGCCGGTGAATGTAATCGACTGCTCGGCCGAGAGTGCCAAGAACCCGGATTTTCTGCTCACGGCGGAAGGCGTACGCGCCTGGGAGGCAAAATACGGGGCGATCAGCGAGGGCGAATGGGTGCTGATGCGCACCGACTGGGACCGGCGCAATGGCTCGGAATCAGACTTCCTGAACATGGACGAAAACGGTCCCCATTCGCCGGGGCCGACGGTCGATTGCATCGAATACATCCTGGAGCGCGGCGCCATCGGCTGGGGCACGCAGTGCATCGGCACCGATGCGGGCTCGGCCGGCGGCATGGAGCCGCCTTTCCCGGCGCACAATCTGTTGCACAAGGCCAACAAGTACGGACTTGCGAGCCTCTGCAGCCTCGACAAGCTGCCGCCCAAGGGCGCGATTCTGATCGCCGCGCCGCTCAAGATCGCCAAAGGCACGGGAAGCCCGGTGCGCGCGCTGGCACTCGTGCCAAGGACTTAGAGGTCCAGGTGCAGGCCGACCACGTCATCATCGGCGGCGGCATCAACGGGTTGGTGGCCGCCGCCATGCTCGCGGGGCAGGGCGGCAAGGTAGTCCTCCTCGATCGCGCGGCGCATCTGGGCGGCTGTCTCTTCAGCGACGAAGTGACGGCGCCCGGCTTCACCCATGATGTGATGGCGGCCACCTTCGTGCTCTTCCTCACCGGCCCGGCCCATGTGGACTTGGGCGAGGATCTCGCCCGCCACGGGCTCGAATTCTGCAACACGCCGCATCCGACCGCGGTCTTGCGGCCAGACGGGTCGAGCGCGGTGCTGACTACGGACCGCGCCGCCAATGTCGCCGCCTTCAACAGGCTCGCGCCCGGCGACGGTGAAGCCCATGCGGCCGATATCGGCGGCATCGAAGCCAACGCATCGCTGCTCTTCGGCCTTCTGGGCGAAGGGTTGTGGAGCGGCGGAACGGCCAAGCTTCTCGCGAAGGAGGCGTGGCAAAGGGGGCCGCGCAGCCTCGCCGCCTATCTGGGCGAGGCACTGAAGCCGGCGCGTGCCTGGTTGGAAAGCGCCTATTCCTCACCCACGCTCCAGGCGCTCTATGCGCCGTGGACGCTGCATTGCGGCCTTTCGCCCGAGGACGCCTATTCCGCCCAGATGGGCAAGGTTGTAGCCTTCGCGCTCGAGGCGGCCGGCGCACCGATCGCCAAGGGAGGCGCGGGCAGGGCGGCCTCCGCCTTCCGCGTCCTCATCGAGGAGCGCGGCGGCACGGTGCGCACAGGCGCACATGTGGAGCGCATCCTGGTGGAAAGCGGCCGCGCCACGGGCGTCCACCTTCAAGGCGGCGAGGTTGTCCGAGCCGCGAAATCCGTCATCGCCTCCGTGGCGCCGGGGCAGCTCTACGGGCCGCTTCTGTCCGAAGAAGCGCCGCCGGCCGAGCGCGAGGCGGCTCGAAGGTACCGCCACGGGCGCGGCAATTTTCAGCTCCACTACGCGCTCGACCGGCCGCCGCAGTGGAAGGCGGAGGGGCTGGAGCAGGTTGCCCTCATTCATCTGACCGACGGCATCGACGCCGTCTCCAAGTCGCATAACGAGGCGACACGCGGCCTTCTGCCTGAAACGCCGACGCTCTGCGTGGGCCAGCCGGCTGCGCTCGATCCTTCCCGATGCCCGCCCGGCAACGCGATCCTGTGGATCCAGGTGCCGGACGCGCCGCGGGAGATCAAAGGCGATGCGGCCGGCACGATAGCCGGCACCGGCCTGTGGGACGAAAGGACCCGTGAAGCCTTCGCCGACCGGATCGAGGCGATCCTCGCCAAGCACATCGGCGGCTTTTCCGAAACGATCCTCGGCCGGCGCGCCTATTCGCCCGCCGATCTGGAAGCGATCAACGCCAACCTGGTGGGCGGCGATCCCTATGGCGGCGCCTGCACCATCGACCAGTTCTTCCTTTGGCGACCGTTTCCCGGCTCCGTCAATCATCGCACGCCTGTCAAGGGTCTCTACCACATCGGAGCCTCGACCCATCCCGGTCCTGGCCTTGGCGGCGGATCGGGCTACATGCTTGCAAAGGAGCTTGGATGAACGATCAGCCCGTCTTGAGCGAGAAGCAAGAAGGTCCGACCCTGGGGGAGATCGGCCTGCAGCATTTCGCGCCCTATCTCATGAATCGCATTATGGGGCGCTACAACGCGTCCCTTCGCGATGACCTCGCCAAAATGGGTCTTACGACGCCCAAGATGCGCACGCTTGCCGTCCTTTCCGTCATCGACAGCCTGACGATCGGCCAACTGGCCGTCTATGCCGTGGTGGATGTGTCGACTCTTAGCCGCGCCCTCGATTCGCTCGAGGCTGAAGGGCTCGTACGCCGCGTCCCGGACCCGGTCGACAGCCGCTCCACCCGGGTCAGCATCACCGTGTCGGGTCGGGCCACGTTCGAGAAACTGTGGCCGACGATGCGCAGCAGCTACGAGCGCATGTTTGCCGGCATCGGTGCCGATGAGCGGAGTGCCTTCGTGTCCACGCTGCAGAAGATCCTCATCAATATCCGCAAGCACGACTTCTGAGGAGAATCCCATGGCCGAACGATCATTCGCGAAGGAGGTCCAGAAGCTCAGGCTCGGTGCGGGGGAAGAGTTCGCGGGCGAAGGCATTCTCGCCATCACCAAGGCGCTGCTTCAGTGCGGGGTGGGCTATGTGGGCGGCTATCAGGGGGCGCCCATCAGCCATCTCATGGATGTGCTTTCCGACGCGCAGGAGATCCTCGGCGAACTCGGCGTGCATTTCGAGGCGAGCGCTTCGGAAGCCACCGCCACCGCCATGCTGGCGGCCTCCGTGCACTATCCGATAAGGGGAGCTGCTACCTTCAAGTCCACTGTCGGCACGAATGTGGCCTCGGATGCGCTCGCCAATCTGGCCTCGGGCGGGGTGACGGGCGGCGCGCTCATTATCGTGGGCGAGGATTACGGCGAGGGTTCCTCCATCATGCAGGAGCGCAGCCACGCCTTCGCCATGAAGAGCCAGGTCTGGCTGCTCGACCCGCGCCCCAACCTGCCTTCCATCGTTTCGGCCGTTGAGCACGGCTTCGAGCTGTCGGAGGCGTCGAACACGCCGGTGATGCTGCAGGTGCGCATCCGCTGCTGCCACGTGCACGGCGCCTTCACCGCCAAGGATAACCGCCGGCCGCCCATGACCGTCGCCGACGCGCTGGAAAACCCCCGGCGCGACACGCAGCGCATCGTGCTGCCACCCGCCTCCTTCCTTCATGAGAAGGAGAAGATCAGCAAGCGGCTGCCGGCGGCCATCGATTATATCAAGCGCCACCAGTTGAACGAGACCTTCGGCGGTTCCGGCCGTGTGGGCATCATCATGCAGGGCGGCATGTATAATGGCGTTATCCGCGCCCTGCAGCGGCTGGGTCTTGCCGACGTCTATGGCGAGACCGACGTGCCGCTGCATGTCCTCAACGTCACCTATCCGCTGGTGGAGGACGATCTCCTGGAGTTCTGCGCCACCAAGGACGCGGTGCTCGTCGTGGAAGAGGGTCAGCCCGATTATATCGAGCAGGCGCTAGGTTCGATGCTCTACAAGGCCGACGCGACGGTGCGGCTGGTGGGCAAGGGGATGCTCCCCATGGCAGGCGAGTATACGGGCGACGTCATGCTGTCCGGCATCGGCAGTTTCCTGCGTCAGCATGCAGGAGAGATGCTGGCGCCGGAAGTGCGCGCGCCCAATGTGCCGGCTCCGCCCATTTTCGATGACCTCGTCAAGGCGGTGCCGATGCGCCCGCCGGGCTTCTGCATCGGCTGCCCGGAACGGCCGATCTTCGCGGCGACCAAGCTGGTGGAGCAGGATCTCGGAAAGCACCACATCGCCTCCGATATCGGCTGCCACCTGTTCTCCATCATGCCGCCCTTCGAACTCGGCGCCACCACGATGGGCTACGGGCTGGGGCCGGCCTCGGCGTCGGCCTTCAATTCACCGGACGCCAAGCGGCGTTCGATCTCCTTCGTCGGCGATGGCGGCTTCTGGCACAATGGCCTGACCTCCTCGATCGGCAACGCCGTCTTCAATAAGAATGACGGCGTGATCGTCGTGGTCGACAACTACTATTCGGCCGCAACCGGCGGGCAGGACATCCTTTCCTCTCGCGCCAGCAATCCCACGAAGGCGACCAAGCATCCCATCACGGATGCCGTCAAAGGCATGGGCGTGAAGTGGGTGCGCCATATCGACCGCACCTATGATGTCGGTAAGATGCGCGACACGCTGAAGGAGGCGCTGACGACGCAGGAGAAGGGGCCGAAGGTCATCGTCGCCTCGTCGGAATGCATGCTCAACCGGCAGCGTCGCGAGAAGCCCCTGCTCAAGAAGGCGCTCACCGACGGCAAACGCGTGGTCAAGACGAAGTTCGGCGTGGACGAGGACGTCTGCACGGGTGATCACGCCTGCATGCGGCTTTCGGGCTGCCCGTCGCTTACGATCAAGCATCTCGACGACCCACTCCGCGACGATCCGGTGGCAGCCATCGACGAGAATTGCGTCGGCTGCGGCAATTGCGGCGAGGTGGCGGATGCGGCGGTGCTTTGCCCCTCATTCTATCAGGCCGATGTGGTCAACAACCCCACCCGCTGGGAGCGCTTCCGCTTCAACCTCAGTCAGCGCGTCATCGCCTGGTTGCAGGCGCGGCGCGAGCGCCGACGGCTGGTCTTCGCGGAGAATGCGGTGTGAAGCTCGGACTGCCGGAAGGCGCGGATTCGACGCACAGAATTATAAAGCTCGCAATCCTTGCCGTTGGCGGGCAGGGCGGCGGCGTGCTCACCAACTGGATCACCGAGCTTGCCCAGCGCGCGGACTGGCACGTGCAGTCGACCTCGGTTGCGGGCGTGGCGCAGCGCACCGGCGCTACCATCTATTATGTGGAGATGCTGCCGAAGGACCCGGACCGGCCCGAGGCACAGCCCGTCTTCGCACTGAGCCCGGCGCCTGGCGACGTGGACATCGTCATCGCAGCGGAGCTTGCGGAAGCGGGCAGGGCCATCCTGCGCGGCTTCGTCACGCCCGAGCGCACCGCTCTCATCGCCTCCAGCCACCGCACGCTCGCCGTGTCGGAGAAGATCGTGCCCGGCGACGGGCGTGCCGACGGCCAGACGGTGCTGCAAAAGGCGGGGGAGGCCTCGCGCCGATTCATCCATTTCGACATGGAGGCGATCGCGCAGGAGGCTGGAACCGTGATTTCAGCCAGCCTCTTAGGCGCGCTTGCCGGCTCGGGCGAATTGCCATTTGAACGCACCGCGTTCGAGGAGACGATCCGCGCTGGCGGCCGCGGCGCGCAGGCAAGTCTCGCGGCCTTTGCGCGCGCCTTCCAGCGGGCTTCCGGTGCGCAAGAAGAGGCTGGGCCGGCGGAAAGGACCGCCGGCGCGCGGGCTCTTGCGGCAGGTCCCGCGAGGCTCCTCCAGGAGTGGAAGGCACTCACTCTCCGGGTGGCGGCTCTGCCGTCGCCCGTACAGGAGATGGCCGAGGCGGGCCTGCGCAAGGTGGTCGACTTCCTGGATCACCGCTATGCTGCGGAATATCTGGACAAGCTGGAGGAAATCGCTGCAGCCGACAGGCAGGACAAGGCGTTCGCTTTTACCCTTGAGGCCGCGAAATACCTCGCCAACGCGATGGTCTATGACGACATCATTCGCGTCGCCGACTTGAAAACCCGCTCCGCGCGGGCAGAGCGGGTTCGCCGGGATGTGCATCTGGGCGGCGATCAGACGCTCCTGACGACCGAGTATTTCCATCCGCGCATGCAGGAGGTGGTCGGCCTGCTTCCCGCGCGCCTCGGCGCAGGCATTGAGGCGCGGCCGAAACTGATGACGCGGCTCAACCGCTTCGTCGATCGCGGCCGCCGTATCCGCACCGACGGAATCATCGGCTTCAGCATGCTCTGGGTCATCGGCGGTCTGCGGCGCTTCCGGCGCAGCCTGCTCCGCCACAGGGTGGAGACGGAGCATCGCGAACGGTGGCTCGATCTGGCGCTGCGCAAGATGGCTGAGGACTACGATCTCGGCGTCGAGGTGCTGAAGTGCCGGCGGCTTATCAAGGGGTATTCCGACACACACGCGCGGGGACATTCGAAATTCGACCGGGTGCTCGGCTGCCTGCCCATGCTCGCCGGGCGCAGCGACGCCGCCGATTGGATCAGACGTTTGCGTGAGGCTGCCCTTGCCGATGCGGATGGCGTTGCCCTCGACGGAGCGGTCCGCACGGTGCAGTCCTTCGCACAGGACGGTAAGCAGAGCATGGGGTAAACCTGCCGCGGCGGGCTGGCGGATACGCGTGCAGTATGAGGCGAGCGTATGTCGACTTCGGTCGATGAACAGTTACGCAAAAAAAGATAACAGATTGAAAAATTGACAAACGAAATGGTACGCCCAACGGGACTCGAACCCGTGTTTCCGCCGTGAAAGGGCGGCGTCCTAGACCGCTAGACGATGGGCGCGCTCAAGACGAGGCGGGTTATAGATAGCTTCGATCGTTCCGGCAACCCGTCTTCTTTGCGCGTGAGAGTTTTTTTGGATGCGTTGGATAGTCAGCGTTTGCGGCGGCAGCGCCAGTTCCAGTCGCGCTCGGGGCCGATGTCGACATGCACGGATGCGGTATGGCAATAGGTGCCGACGCCGCCGCGTCCCGGCATGGAGCGGGCGAATTTCGCCAGGTCCCATTTGGATACGCCCGGTACCTGTATATCGACCGCCGCGCAGTACATGTGCAGCGAGTTGCGGGCGCCGCGAACGCGCTTGTTGTGGCTGGGGCTGCGATAGCCGGAGGTGACGACCGCCTTCCTGCCGAAGTGCCGCTCGATGGTCTTGACGGTGCGCAGCAGCGCCGGCTTTAGGCAGCCGACATCGACGCTGTCGCGCTGGGTCAGGAGGCCGTTCGGCGCAAGCCGCGCGAGGCCGGCGGCGGAGGCAACCTGGTAGCTGCCTTCTTGCTCGTACAGATCCAGATCGCTGTCGTCGTCGATGCTGGACTTGCGCTTGATTTCGAAAAGATTGTCGCCCTGGCGCACGCCCGGCAGAGCGTCCGCGCCGGCGACCGCGAGCAGGGGAGACGAGTTGCCGCTTGCCGATGCGAGCGTGATGAGCGGCTTGGTTTCGGCGGGTTTCTGCTTTTCCTCGGCGGCTGCGGCGGCCTTCTCCTCGATCAGCGGCGTCGGCCGTCCGGCGTCGGCCGGTTGGCGCGGGGAGAAGAAGGCGGAAAGGAAACCGCGCTTTTCTTCGAGCGAATCGCCCGAGGCATCGGCCGCGGCCGTTTGGACCTGTTCCTGCGCGCTCGCGTCTATCGCCGCCGCTTGCTCCGCTTGTCCTGCTTCCGGCTTGGCCGGCTCTTCGGCTGCGGCGGTTTCGGTCTGCTCTTCGGCCGCTGTCTGCTGCGGAGCGGCTTCGGCCTGCGCCGTCTCCACCGGTGCGGGCGCCTCGGCGGCTGCGGCGGTCCGCGCCTGGCCGCCGCCCTCGGGCTCAGCCTGTGATCCCGCGTCCGGCGCGGGCCGTGCGGCGGCTTCCTGTCCTGCAGGGCTTGATTGGAAAAGCGCCGTGCCGCCTGCGTTCGTGTCGTCCGCCGCCGTCTGATATTCGGCAGGGGCAAGGCCGAGCTGTGCCACCGGGTCGGACGAAACGGAGCAGGACGCGAGCATGATGGCGGCAAGAGCCGCTCCCACGGCGCGCGCGCTCACCAGCGTTTCAGCCCGGCGTTTTCGGGTTCCAACAACGGTGTCAAAAGCCAAAAGCAGTCCTTCTCGGCAGCCGGTTCTGCGGGAAATATCCGCAATCGTCGCAATGCCAGTGCACCTTGGCGCGGCTTTCCGCCCCTCGGCAGCGCCCGTTTGCCTGTTTTTGCCGGCCGGATTCTGCGCAATTTCAAGATGCACAGAACGGCTGGCAGTCCCCGAAGCAACGTGAACGCTGGCAAGACTGGTAGCCAAAATGTGCGCCGGCTGCAACACGCAACCGGTAAAAAACAGTTACCCTCAGAAACCATCCGTCTTGATGAACGGCCATGACCGGGCGCTAGATGCGCACGCGCACATAGTCGCCGGGGGCCTCGCCCAGGAAGTTTTCCGTGACGTCGAACCTGCGGGCGGCAACGCGCTCGTCGTTCTGCTTTTCGATCCACGCCTGCCAGTGAGGCCACCAGGAGCCGGGCTTCGGGGTCGCCTTTTCAAGCCACGCTTCCAGCGACGGTGGCCCCACCTTCCCGGTCCAGTACTGGTACTTGTTCAGCTCCGGCGGGTTCACCACGCCGGCGATATGGCCGGAGCCGGCGAGGGTGAATTCGACCGGTCCTCCGAACAGGCTGGACCCGGCATAGACGGATCTGGCCGGCGCGATATGGTCCTCGATGGTGGCAAGGTTGTAGATCGGGATCTTGATGTCCTGGAGGCGGATGCGCTTTCCGCGCAGCTTGGCCCGGCCCTGCGCCAGATTGTTGTCCAGGTAGCAGTTGCGCAGATAGTAGGAATGGTTGGCGGCCGGCATGCGCGTCGAATCGGCGTTCCAGTAGAGCAGGTCGAAGGGCAGGGGGTCGCGGCCGCGCAGGTAGTTGTTGACGACATAGGGCCAGATCAGATCGCGGGCGCGCAGCATGTTGAAGGCGGTCGCCATGCGGCTGCCTTCAAGATAGCCCTTCTGCTTCATCGCCTCGTCGACCGCCTTGACCTGCTCCTCGTCGACGAAGACCTTGAGATCGCCGGCATGGGTGAAATCCACCTGCGTCGTGAAGAAGGTGGCGGTGGCGATGCGGTCGTCGTTCTCCTGCGCCATCAGGGCCAGCGCTGCGGCCAGCAGCGTGCCGCCGACGCAATAGCCGATTGCGTTGACCTGGCGCTCGCCGGTGCGCTCGGCGATCGTGTCGAGGGCAAGCTCGATGCCTTCGCCGGTATAATCGTCCCAATCCTTGTCGCCATGCCTTTCGTCGGGGTTGACCCAGGAGATGACGAAGACCGTGTGGCCCTGCTCGATGGCCCAGCGGATGAAGGAGCGCTTCTCGTTGAGGTCGAGAATGTAGAACTTGTTGATCCAGGGCGGCACGATCAGCAGCGGCCGGCGCAGGACCTGTTCCGTTGCGGGCGCATATTGGATGATCTCGGCCAGCTCGCTCCTGGCGACCACCTTGCCGGGGGTGGTGGCCAGGTTGCGGCCCACCTCGAATTTCGAATAGTCGGCCTGGCGCAGGCGCAGCTGTCCCTTGCCGGCGGCGATGTCCTCGGCCAGCATGCGCATGCCGCGCACCAGGTTTTCGCCATCGGTCTCCATGGTCTCGCGCAGGAGCTGCGGATTGGTCATGAGGAAATTGCTGGGCGACAGGGCGTCGGTGATCTGCCGCACGTAGAAGCGGGCCTTGTGGCGCGACTGCTCGTCGAGCCCTTCCGCATTGTCCACAAGATCGGCGGCCCAGCGGGTGGTCACCAGATAGGCCTGCTTCAGGAAGTCGAAAAAGGCGTGGCGCGCCCAATCGGGGTCTTCGAAGCGCTTGTCGCCCTTTTCAGGCTCGATCTCGCTCGAAACGGCTTCCTCGCCGCTCAGCTTGCGGATGGCATTGGCCCAGATGCCCATATAGGCGCCGAAGAGCCGGGTCTGCGCTTCCAGCGCGCGGCCGGGGTCGGAAAGCCAGTATTCGGTGAGCTTGGAGAAGGTGCGGATCATGTCGGTCGCCGGTTCGGCGGCGGGATCCTCCGCTTCGCCGCTTTCGCGGGCGCGGGTCCATTGGGCGGCGGCCTTGCCGGCTTCCTCCAACGCTCTTGCCATATTGCGCGCGAACTGCTCCGGGTTCTTCACCAGATAGGGTTCGACATCCGGCGGGCCGTCGGTGCGGCGATTGCCGCTCTTCTTGTCGACCATAGGTCGCGCTGCCTCCCGATTGCGCTATATTGACATCATGCGAGGGAAAGAGTCTCTCCTTCCTTTCCTATAAAAGCCTAAAGCGTCGATCAGGAAAACAATATGAAAATCGCGAATTCGCGCCGGAATTATTGCATGATCGCCGTTCGTGCCGCCTCCGGCGCCGGGTTCGCGCTCGCGCTCGCATCCTGTTCGACCACGGCGCTCGAGGAGATCGCCCCGCAATCGGCCGCGGCGGTTCGGCCGCCCGCCATAGCCCAGCCGCGTCAGCCCGACGGCTATCCCAATCTCAATGTGCGGTCGGAGCCGGCCTCCGCGCAACTCAGCGACGAAGACCGGGCCGCGCTCACAGGCGACCTGGCGGCGGCGCGGGCGCGCCAGGGTGCCGCTGCTTCTGCCGGGCAGGCTGCTTCCGAGCGCGAGAGGCTGCGGCGGCTCGCCCTCCGGCACGGCGATGAGGCGCTGGGCGCGATCGAGGCGACGGAATAGGGCAGATCGTTCGCCGCCTTCTTCTATCGACCGGTATCGCGAACGGGTATATAGAGCGGCGATCTCTCACAACGGAACACGGCTATGGAAGAGTTTCACAAGGTCCGCAGGCTGCCGCCCTACGTCTTCGAGCAGGTGAACCGGCTCAAGGCCAGCGCCCGGTCGCGCGGCGCCGACATCATCGATCTCGGCATGGGCAATCCCGACCTTCCGACGCCGCAATCCATCGTCGACAAGCTGTGCGAGGTCGTGCGCGACCCGCGCACGCACCGCTATTCCTCGTCCAGGGGCATCCCCGGCCTGCGCCGCGCCCAGGCCGCCTATTACGCGCGGCGCTTCGGCGTGAAGCTCGATCCCGAGAGCCAGGTGGTGGCCACGCTGGGCTCGAAGGAGGGCTTCGCCAATATGGCGCAGGCGATCACCGCGCCGGGCGACGTGGTGCTGTGCCCCAACCCCACCTATCCGATCCACGCCTTCGGCTTCATCATGTCGGGCGGCGTCATCCGCTCCATCCAGGCCGAGCCCGACGACGGCTTCATCCCGGCGCTGGAGCGGGCGGTTCGCCATTCGATCCCCAAGCCGCTGGCGCTGATCCTCAATTACCCGTCGAACCCGACAGCCTGTGTGGCGACGCTCGATTTCTACAAGGACGTCGTGGCCTTCGCGCGCAAGCACGACGTCATCATCCTTTCCGATCTTGCCTATGCGGAGATCTATTTCGACGGCGCGCCGCCGCCTTCCGTGCTCCAGGTGCCGGGCGCGATGGACGTGACGGTCGAGTTCACCTCCATGTCGAAGACCTTTTCCATGCCCGGCTGGCGCATGGGCTTCGCCGTCGGCAATGAGAGGCTCATCTCCGCGCTGTCGCGGGTGAAATCCTATCTCGACTACGGCGCGTTCACGCCGATCCAGGTCGCCGCAACGGCGGGGCTCAACTCCGACGGCGCCGAGATCGAGGAGGTGCGCTCGGTCTATCGCCGCCGCCGCGACGTGCTGGTGGACGCCTTCGGCAGGGCCGGCTGGCATGTGCCGCCGCCGCCGGCGACCATGTTCGCCTGGGCGCCGATCCCCGATCCGTTCAAGGCCATGGGATCGCTGGAATTCTCCAAGCTCCTGGTCGAGCGGGCGGACGTGGCGGTGGCGCCCGGCATCGGCTTCGGCGAGCATGGCGACGATTATGTGCGCATCGCGCTTGTGGAAAACGAGCATCGCATCCGCCAGGCCGCGCGCAGCATCAAGCGTTTTCTTGCATCCGCCGGGCAGAACGCCGACAACGTCGTGCCGCTGAGCGCGCGCAGATAGCACGATGCCGGAAAGTTGCAGACTTTTCGGACATCGTGCATCAGGACGAAGCTAGAATTTCAACAGTCACTTTCAGGAATGATCGGAGGGGTTATCCCGTTATGGCCGAAGCCTTGCGCATAGGAATTGCCGGATTGGGCACCGTGGGCGCCAGCATGGTGCGCATGTTGCAGGACAAGGCGGCCGAGCTCACGCGGCAATGCGGGCGCGAGATCGCGGTCGTCGGCGTTTCCGCGCGCGAGCGCAACCGCGACCGCGGCATCGATCTGGGCAATGCGCAATGGTTCGACGACCCGGTGGCCCTGGCCAGGGCCGACGGCATCGACGTCTTCGTCGAGCTGATCGGCGGGGAGGACGGCCCGGCGCTTTCTTCGGTCAAGGCGGCGCTCGAGACCGGCCGCCATGTGGTGACCGCCAACAAGGCGCTGCTTTCCCGGCATGGCGTCCATCTCGCCACGATCGCCGAGAAGAAGGGCGTGCTCCTCAACTATGAGGCGGCGGTGGCCGGCGGCATCCCGATCATCAAGACGATGCGCGAGGCCATGGCCGGCAACAGCGTCACCCGCGTCTTCGGCATCATGAACGGCACCTGCAACTATATCCTCACCCGCATGGAGGCCGAGGGCATCAGCTTCGAGGACTGCCTGAAGGACGCGCAGCTTTTGGGCTACGCGGAAGCCGATCCCACCTTCGACATCGAAGGCCATGACACCGCGCACAAGCTTTCGATCCTCACCAGCCTGGCTTTCGGTTGCCGCATCTCGGCCGACGACATCTATCTCGAAGGCATCTCCAACATCACCCAGGCCGATATCCGCGCCGCCGCCGAACTCGGCTACCGCATCAAGCTGCTGGGCGTGGCGCAGAAGACGGAGAGCGGCATCGAGCAGCGGGTGCATCCGACCATGGTGCCGATAGGCTCGGTGATCGCGCAGGTGCACGGCGTCACCAATGCGGTGGCTGTCGAGACCGACTATCTGGGCGAGTTGCTTCTGACCGGTCCCGGCGCCGGCGGCAACGCGACCGCTTCGGCAGTCATCGGCGACGTGGCCGACATCGCCAAGAGCCGCCCCGGCTTCCAGCACGGGCCGGTCTTCGGCTGGCCGGCCAAGCAGCTTCTGCCCTATAGGCGCGCCCGCATGCGCTCCCACGAGGGCGGTTACTTCATCCGCCTGACGGTGCACGACCGCGCCGGCGTTTTCGCCGCAATCGCCAAGCGCATGGCCGACAACGACATCTCGCTGGAGTCCATCGTCCAGCACGGCGACGCCACCGAAGACGCCCACAAGACCGTGATCCTCGTCACCCACGAGACGACCGAGGCGGCCGTTCGCAAGGCCGTCGACGGCATCGTCAAGGACGGGCATCTGGTGGACAAGGCGCAGGTGATCCGCATCGAGCGGGCGGCGTAGGGGCGCCCGCTATCTCGCGAACTTCTTGGCCCCCGCCACGCACAGCACGACGGCAATCGTCACCACGAGCATGCCCGCGCTCACCTGCTCGCGCAGCAGGCCGGCGGCCAGCGCCAGGCCGAAGAAGGGCTGAAGGAGCTGCAGCTGCCCGACGGCGGCGATGCCGCCCTGCGCCAGCCCGCGATACCAGAACACGAAGCCGATCAGCATGCTGAAGGTGGAGACATAGGCGAACCCCGCCCAGGCGGCGTCGCCGATGCCCCTCAGCGATAGCGGCAGGGTGATGAAGGTCAGCGCCAGCATGATCGGCAGGGACAGGACGAGCGCCCAGGAAATCACCTGCCAGCCGCCGAGCTTGCGCGACAGTTTCGCGCCTTCCGCGTAGCCCAGCCCGCATACGATGATCGCGGCCAGCATCAGGAGGTCTCCGATGGGCGAGACGGAAAGGCCCTGCGTCGCCGCGAAGCTGGCAACGAGTGCGCTGCCAAGGCACGAGAACAGCCAGAAGGCCGGCCGAGGACGCTCGCCGCCGCGCAGCACGCCGAAAATCGCCGTCGCAAGCGGCAGCAGGCCGATGAAGACGATGGAATGAGCCGAGGTGATATGTTCGAGCGCCAGCGCCGTAAGCAGCGGAAAGCCCACCACGACGCCGAGCGCAACGATGGCCAGCGACAGCAGGTCGCCGCGCTCCGGGCGCTTCTCGCGGAACGCTGTCAGGAGCGCGAGACCCAGCAGTCCGGCGATGGTCGCGCGCGCGGCCGTCAGGAAGACGGGATCGAACTCCATCACGGCCACCCGCGTGGCCGGCAGCGACCCGCTGAATATCAATATGCCCAGGAACCCGTTGATCCAGCCGCTCGCCGTCTTGTCCAATTCGTGAATCCCGTGTCGTTTTCGGCCGTTATCGGCTGCGGCGGATGGCGTTGCCAGATACAATCCAGTACAGTTCGTCAAAACTGTTATGGATACTGAAGCATTACAGATGGACGATCGCACCGGCATCGACGGGAACGAGGCAACGCTGGTCGGCGCGGTCATGGCGAGAATCCGCCGGCGCATCGCGGCGCGCAGCCTGACGCCGGGCGCCAAGCTGCCGTCCATCCGGTCCTTTGCCAGAACCATGCAGGTTTCCACATCGACCGTCGTCGAAGCCTATGAAAGACTGGTGGCGGAGGGCGCGATCCGGTCGCGGCCGGGCTCCGGCTTTTATGTTTCCAGCCCGCTGGCGCCGTTGTCGCTGGCCGATGTCGGCCCCAGGCTCGACCGGGAGATCGATCCGCTTTGGGTGTCGCGCCAGTCTCTGGATGCCTGCGATGAAGTGTTGAAACCGGGCTGTGGCTGGCTGCCGGCCTCATGGATGCCGGAGGCAGCCATGCGCCGCGCGCTGCGGGCGCTGGCGCGCGCCGACGATGCGGCGCTGACGGATTACGCCACGCCGCTGGGGCTCGCCCCACTGCGCCGGCTTCTGGCGCGGCGCATGGGCGAGCATGGCATCGAGGCCTCGCCCGACCAGATCGTCCTGACCGAATCGGGCACGCAGGCCATCGACCTTCTCTGCCGGTTCCTGCTCGAGCCCGGAGACACGGTTCTGGTCGACGACCCCTGCTACTTCAATTTCCATGCGCTGCTGCGCGCGCACCGGGCGAACATCGTCGGCGTTCCCTATACGCCGTCGGGGCCGGACATCGACCTGTTCGCGCGGGCGCTGAGCGAACACCGGCCGCGTCTCTACATCACCAATGCGGCGCTGCAAAATCCCACGGGCGCCACCCTTTCCCCCGTCGTCGCCCATCGCCTGCTGAAGCTTGCCGACCAGTCGGGGCTGACAATCGTCGAGGACGACATCTTCGCCGATTTCGAGCATACGCCCGCGCCGCGCCTGGCGGCGTTCGACGGCCTCGACCGGGTCGTCCATATCGGAAGCTTTTCCAAGACGCTTTCCGCCTCGGTGCGCTGCGGCTTCATTGCCGCGCCGCGCGATTGGGTCGAGGGCCTCATCGACCTGAAGATCGCCACGTCTTTCGGCGGCGGGCGGCTTTCGGCGGAGCTGGTGCTGGCGCTGCTCAGTGACGGCAGCTACCGCAAGCACATGGAAGCGCTGCGGCTGCGACTGTCGCGCGCGATGAGCGATGTGATCGGCCGGCTGGCGGCGATCGGGATCGCGCCGTGGATCGAGCCGCAGGCGGGCATGTTCGTCTGGTGCAGGCTGCCCGAGGGCATCGATGCGGCCGAAATCGCCCGCCGCGCCCTGGCGGCCAATGTCGTGCTTGCGCCAGGCAATGCGTTCAGCCTTTCGAGGACGGCCAACAGCTACATGCGCTTCAACGCTGCCCAATCCGGCGATCAACGCATGTTCGAGGTGCTCGAGAAGGCGATGCGGGGTTGAACCCGCACGGTACCGCACCGTCCCTGGAGCGCCGTGCCTCCGAATGAACGCTGCCCAAGGACGCTCCAGCACATTGGATCGACGCGTCATGTTTTCCGGAAATCGATTCCGGTTTTCGGGCCGATGCTGTAGCGCAATCGGTCGCGCTGTCACAATTATTCAATCGATTCATGTTGGTAGGTGGAGGGGCAGGGCTCTTGCGGCGCATTCGTCCGTTTGCCACAAGGACCTTCGAAATCCGTGCGCGGCGCGCACCCGGCCCTTCGGGAGAAGCGGCCCGATCTGGAGAACAGGAATGACCTTCATGCCGAAAAACCCGCAAGCCGGCCTCGACCGCATCCTGACCCTCGAACTGGTGCGCGTGACCGAAAGGGCCGCCGTGGCGGCGGCGCGGCTTCGGGGCCGCGGCGACGAGAAGGCGGCGGACCAGGTCGCCGTCGATGCCATGCGCTCCGAGCTCAACCGGCTGCCCATCAAGGGCACGGTGGTGATCGGCGAGGGTGAGCGCGACGAGGCGCCGATGCTCTATATCGGCGAGGAAGTGGGCGCGGGCGAGGGGCCGGAGGTGGACATCGCGCTCGACCCGCTGGAAGGCACCACGATCTGCGCCAAGAACCTGCCCAATTCGCTGGCGGTCATCGCGATTGCCGAGCGCGGCAGCCTGCTTTACGCGCCGGACGTCTATATGGAGAAGATCGCCGTCGGGCCGGGCTATCCCGAAGGCATCGTCGACCTGGATGCCCCGGCGGTGGAAAACATCGAGAACCTGGCCAAGGCCAAGGGCGTTCCCGTTTCCGAGATCACCGCCTGCATTCTAGACCGGCCGCGCCATGCGCGCCTGATCGAGGAGGTGCGTGCGACGGGAGCCGCCATCCGGCTGATCGGCGACGGCGACGTGGCGGGCGTGATCCACACCACCGACCCGGACGAGACCGGCATCGATATCTATCTCGGCATCGGCGGCGCGCCCGAGGGCGTGCTGGCGGCGGCCGCGCTGCGGTGCATTGGCGGCCAGATGCAGGGCCGCCTGCAGCTCAACACGGAGGAGAAGGTCGCGCGCGCGGCCAAGATGGGCATTTCCGATCCCGCCAAGGTCTACCGCATGGACGAGATGGCCAAGGGCGACGTGCTGTTCGCCGCCACCGGCGTGACCGACGGAAACCTGCTCTCAGGCGTGAAGTTCGGACGCGATTCGATCCAGACCCATACGATCGTCATGCGTTCGTCGTCCGGCACGGTGCGCGAGATCAAGGCGCGGCATCAGGATCTCGACAAGTTCTGACCATCGGGCTTGCGTTGACTGCAAATAACGACCAAACCCGCCTGCATGCATGATGTGACGGGCGACAAGCGGTATTTCCTCGACGTGCGGCAGTCCGCGCGCGGCATCGGCTGGGTGCACCGGCTGGATGCGCGCGGCGAGAACATGGCCCTTGCCATGGCGCAGAGCCACGGCCTGCCGGACATCGTATGCCGCGTTCTGGCCGGGCGCGGCGTCGCGCCCGACGATGCGCAGCGCTTCCTGCTGCCCGCCATTCGCGATCTCCTGCCCGACCCGATGACCCTGACCGACATGGGACCGGCATCGGAACGGATCGCCGCGGCGGCGGCGAGCGGCGAGCGCGTCGCCATCTTCGGCGATTACGACGTTGACGGGGCGGTCTCCTCTGCCATGTTGAAGCGCTTCCTCGCCCATTACGGCGTCGCCAGCGAAATCTATATTCCCGACCGCATTTTCGAAGGCTACGGACCCAATCCGGATGCGATGCGGGAGCTGGCCGGCAGGGCCTCGCTGATCGTCACCGTCGATTGCGGGACGAACAGCGCGGAAGCGATCGCGGCGGGCCGCGCGGCGGGCGCGGACGTGGTGGTTCTCGACCATCACCAGGTGGGCGGCGCGCTGCCGGAGGGCGTGGCGGTGGTCAATCCCAACCGCGAGGACGACCTTTCGGGGCAGGGGCATCTGTGCGCCGCCGGCGTCGTGTTCCTGACGCTGGTGCGCACGAGCCGGCTGCTGCGCGAGAAGATGCCGGCCACCGCGCCTTTCGATCTTCTCGGCATGCTCGATCTCGTTGCGTTGGCAACGGTATGCGATGTCGTGCCGCTGATCGGCGTCAACCGCGCCTTCGTCGTCAAGGGCATGCTGGCGGCGCGCCAGATGAACTCGCCCGGCCTTTCGGCGCTGGCACGGATATCGCGCATCGGCGAGCCGCTCAATCCCTATCATCTCGGCTTCCTGATCGGCCCGCGCATCAATGCCGGCGGGCGCATCGGCAATGCCGCGCTCGGCAGCAATCTTCTTGCCTGCACGGAGGCGGGCGAGGCCGAGGAGATCGCGGCGACGCTCGACCGGCTCAACCGGGAGCGCCAGGAAATGGAGGCCGCCATGCTGGCGGAGGCGCGCGCCGAAGCCGATGCCGAACTCGCCGGCGGTGGGCCGGCCGTGCTGGTGACGGCCTCGCGGGACTGGCATCCGGGGATCGTCGGGCTGATCGCATCGCGGCTCAAGGACCATGCGCGCCGGCCCACCTTCGCCATCGCCTTCAACGGCAGCGGGATCGGCATGGGTTCCGGCCGGTCGATTCCCGGTTTCGACCTTGGCAGATTGGTCCGCGATGCCGTGGGCGAGGGCCTGCTCGTGAAGGGCGGCGGCCATGCCATGGCGGCGGGAATTACCGTCGAGCGGGAAAAGCTGGGGCGGCTGCGTGCCTTTTTCGAGGAAAGGGCGGCAAGCGTGGTCGCCAGCCTGCGGGATGCGGAAAGCCTGAAGATCGATGCGGCGCTATCGGCCGAGGGCGCGAATTTCGACCTGCTCGACCGGCTGGAGGCGGCGGGGCCCTTCGGCGCCGGTCATCCGGCTCCCATGCTGGTGCTGCCGAGGCACCGGCTGGCGGATGCCAGGGTGGTCGGCAACGGCCATGTGCGGGCCGAGCTCCGCTCCCAGTCGGGCGGCAGGCTCCAGGCCATCGCCTTTCGCGCGGCCGAAACCGATCTCGGCAGGTTCCTGTTCGACCATCGCGGCGCTTCCATCCACCTGGCCGGCTCCCTTTCGGCCAATTACTGGAACGGCACCCGCTCAGTCCAATTCCGCATCTCGGACGCGGCGAAGGATTAACCCAGGACCGTCAGAAGCCGGTCGATCTCGGGAAGCTGCGCCTTGGCCGAATCATAGCCGAGCTTGATCGCCTCGTCGGCGCGGTAGAACTCGGTCAGGCCGATATGGCCCAGCTTGGGCTGCAGCGAGATGTCGGGCGGGTCGCCTGCCATGCGCGCGCGCGATATGCGGTCCTGGATGATGTTGAAGGCTTCGACCATGACGCCGGTGATGCCCAGCCGCGCGTTGCGGTGGCGTGGCCCCCTGTCGACCACCAGCGGCGTCCGGGTGCCGTCGACGGGATTCTTCTCCTTATCGGGCAGGTCGGCGGAATGCTTGATCACCGCGGCACGCCCGAAAAGATCATAGTGAAGATTGACGGCGACGACGAGCGCCTGCTCATGGGCGCGGCAAACGGAGACCGGGACCGGGTTGACCAGCGCCCCGTCGATGAGGACGCG